>NZ_JBJGXU010000006.1:0-158152 GCF_045447305.1 Pseudomonas sp. D47
CGTTTTGCTTACTTTTGCGCTTTTCAAAAGTGAGCCGCTGTAAGAGCGGAACCCATATCAGCCGTTACCTAAATAACGGATATGTACCCAGCCACCAGCCACCAACATCCAGCCCTTCAATCAAACTTGTAACTGATCGCCGTCTGCACCTGTCCCTGATTCACATTACCCGTCTCTTTGACGATGGTGCTGTTGGCCGCCGACCCCACCAAGTGCGTCCAACTGGCGCTGGCCAACAACGACCAATGCGTCGCCAGCGGAAATTCAAAACTCTGGGTCAACGTCAGGTTCTGGAACCCCGCACTGGCGTTATAGGCGCGAATACCCGAAGCCGCAGACTCCTTGTCATCAACACCAAAAAAGGCTTGCGTCTGACGAGCATCGGCAAAGTGCGCCATCAGCCCAGTGCTGCCGATGATGCCGCCACCGAGCGGGTAGCCCAGCTCGCCGCCGAGTTTGCCCAGCACACCAGTGTGATCACGGCTGCCGCCCACCGCTTGGCCGACCTGCGCATACACACGCCAGAACTCAGCCGGTGCGTATTGAATGAAACCCCCGACCTCCGCCATATCCGGTACATCGCGCAACCCGCGCAGTGAGCCATTGGCCGTGCGGCCCGGCAGGTAGTTGATGTACGGGCCGGCAGTGATGCCATTGGTATTGAGCGCGCTCCAGGTCAGACCGTCGTCGGTACCCAGGCTGACATTGCCCCAGTCCAGGTCGAAGTAGGGAATCGGCTGGGTTTCGTAGCGGCTGCCAGTGGGGTCGTGGGGTTGGTAACTGACGCCTGCGCCCACTTCGCCGGTAATGCCTTCGGCGGCTGCCGAGCTGGAAAAGCTCCACAGCCCAAGCAAGCCGGCGAATACAGTAGAAGTAACCTTGACCATGGAGCGTTTCCTTATCTGAACTTGCGCGCATTCACGCGCGAAGGGCATCCCTGACGCAAGCACTCATCTTGTTTGTAGCAAGCTACAAAAATTGTAGCTCCTGCGACACATTTTACCCGCAGTAACGGCCAAAGCCCCAGCCCCGCTGGGCTTTAACCAGTTGGCACAGTCCCTGCTATATCCCTGTAGCAAGCGCATTTAGCGCGCTCCTCTTCAAGCCCTCCAACTCAAGGACAGGCAATGATCCAGTGGCATATCGTGTGCGACTTCGACGGGACCATCACCCCCACCGACGTCATCGACAACGTCCTCCAACGCTTCGCAGGCGAAGAGTGGGAAACCATCGAACAGGAATGGCTGGATGGGCATATCGGTTCACGCGAATGCCTGAGCCGCCAACTGGCGCTGATCAAGGCGACCCCGGCTGAACTGCTGGCGTACTTCGACAGCGTTGAGATCGACCCGGACTTCCCGGACTTCGTCGATCACGTCATGGGCCTGGGCGCGACCATCGAAGTGGTCAGCGACGGCATCGAACAAGGCATCGCGCGCATCTTGTCGCGCAACTACGTGACCTTGCTGCCGATCCTCGCCAACCGCTTGCGCCAGGTCGACCAGAACAGCTGGCGCATCGACTTCCCGTATTCCAGCGATGCCTGCCGTGCCGCTTCCGGCAACTGCAAGTGCAAATCCACCCCGCGCAACAAGCGCGTGCTGGTGATCGGCGACGGCAAGTCCGACATGTGCGTGGCCTCCACCGCTGACTTCGTCTTTGCCAAAGGCAGCCTGGCCGACTACTGCGAAACCAACAACATTCCTCACGCGCGCTTCGACACTTTCGCCGAAGTGACCGCATTGCTGGCCAAGCTGCCTCAGGGCATCGCCGCCAACGCTGGCAGCTTTACTGCCGACCTCTCTATTGAAAATCAGGAACTCTTCCACCATGTCTGATATCCGTATCGCCACTGCCGAAGACCAGATCCTTCTGGATAAAGAAGCCAAGTACTGCTCCTACGGCGACACCGTTCACTACATCGAGCCGCCGCGTATTTTCAGCCGTTGCGAAGGCTCCTACGTGTGGGACACCGAAGACCAGGCCTACCTCGACCTGCAAATGTGGTACTCGGCGGTTAACTTCGGTTACGCCAACCCGCGCCTGAACAACGCACTGAAACAGCAGATCGACACCCTCCCGCAAATCGCCAGCCAGTACCTGCACAAAGGCAAGATCGAGCTGTCGGAAATGATCGCGGTCGACGCCAAGAAAAAATTCGGCCTCGACGGTCGTGTGCACTTCAACGTTGGCGGTTCGCAGTCCATCGAAGACTCGTTGAAAGTGGTGCGTAACGCCTCCAACGGCAAGAGCCTGATGTTCGCCTTCGAAGGCGGCTACCACGGCCGTACCCTCGGCGCCTCGTCGATCACCTCGAGCTTCCGCTACCGTCGCCGCTATGGCCACTTCGGCGAGCGCGCCAACTTCATCCCGTTCCCGTACCACTTCCGTGGCCCCAAAGGCATGACCAAGGAAGAATACGGCAGCCACTGCGTGCAGCAGTTCGCCCGTTTGTTCGAGACTGAATATAACGGCGTATGGGACCCGAAAACCAACCAATGCGAATACGCAGCCTTCTACGTCGAGCCGATCCAGGGCACCGGTGGCTACGTGATTCCGCCGATGAACTTCTACCGCGAACTCAAGCACGTGCTGGACCAGCACGGCATCTTGATGGTGTCGGACGAAATCCAGATGGGCTTCTACCGTACCGGCAAGCTGTGGTCGATCGAGCACTTCGACGTTCAGCCGGACGTGATCGTCTTCGGCAAGGCGCTGACCAACGGCCTGAACCCGCTGGGCGGCATCTGGGCGCGTGAAGAGTTGATCAACCCGAAGATCTTCCCACCAGGTTCGACCCACTCCACCTTCGCCTCCAACCCACTGGGTACGGCGGTCGGTTTGGAAATGTTCAAGATGACCAGCGAAGTCGACTACGGCGCAATGGTCATGGCCAAGGGCAAATACTTCCTGGAAGGTCTGCAAGACCTGCAGAAACGTTTCCCGATCATCGGCGATGTCGACGGCCTGGGCCTGGCCCTGCGCTGCGAAATCTGTGGCCCGGATGGTTTCACCCCGGACAAGGCGACCCTGGACTACATGGTCGAGGAAGGCATGAAGGGCGACATGGTCGTGGATGGCCAGAAACTCGGCTTGATCCTCGACGTGGGCGGCTACTACAAAAACGTCATCACCCTGGCACCGTCGCTGGAAATCAGCTACCCGGAAATCGACCTGGGCTTGAAGCTGCTCGAGCAACTGCTGGTGCGAGCGACAAAACGGTGAGTACTTCCGGGTTCGACCTCGGCGAAGGTGATGCCGGCTTCGTTCTCGGTGAAGGTCCGGTCGGGATCCTGTTGATCCACGGCCTGACCGGCACCCCGACGGAATTGCGTCAGGTGGCAAAAGGGCTGGCCAAGGCGGGTAACTGCACGGTGTACGTGCCTACCCTGGCCGGGCATTGCGGTGACAACAGCGACCTGCAGGCCACCGGCTGGCTGGACTGGTACGAAGGCGTGCGCAAGACCTTCGTACAGGTCAAGCAACGCCACGAGCAGGTGTTTGTCGGTGGCTTGTCCATGGGCGCGGTGATGTCGATGTACGTGGCCGCCGAGCACCCTGGCCAAGTCGCCGGGCTGTTGATGTATTCCACCACTTTGAAGTACGACGGTTGGAGCATTCACAAGCTGGCGTTCCTGACGCCGTTGCTGATGAAGATTCCCTTCGGCGTGCACATCTGCCGCTTTGAAGAAAAGCCGCCTTATGGCATCAAGAACGAGCGCCTGCGGGCCATCGTCGAGCGCCAGATGAAGGAAGGCGAGAGCAGCGAGGCCGGCTTGCTGACCATGGAGGGCATCACGGTGCGCGAGTTGCACCGCATGAACGCCGTGGTCAAGAAGCGCATGCCCGAGATCAAGGTGCCGGCCCTGGTGTTGCACTCCATCGAGGACGACATCACCAGCCGCTGGAACGCCGACTACGTGGAACGCCACTTGGGCGGCCCCGTGACCAAGATTTTGTTGGACAACTGCTACCACATGATCACCGTCGACCTGCAATACCGCCGGGTGATTGAGTTGAGCGCTGAGTTTGTCGAGCAACACGCCGAGGCTATCCAGGCACCCGTAGACTATCGGCAGCGGGCATAAGCCTAAGGACGCGACGTGATCACCGCCCAAGCCTTTTCAACCATCCGGGCCATCCAGCGCAGTGCCTGGAACGACTGTTTTCCCGGAGCTCTGGAGGATTGGGATTTTTACGTCGCCGTGGAAAACGCCGCCATCGATGATTTCAAATGGCGTTACCTGGCTGTATACGACGATGAAACGCTGGTGGCCGTCGCCGCCGCGTTCATCACCCATTATCGCCTCGACACCACAGTGTCGGGCGCCGGCAAGCGCTTTACCGAGCGCCTGGAGCGACTGTGGCCGGGTGTTTTGCGTTTGCAGTTGTATGCCATCGGCTCTCCGGTGGCCGAGCGTTGCGATGCGGGAATTGCCAGTAGCGTTCCTGAGGGGCAGCGCCCGCTGTTGATCAAGCACTTGCTTGAGGCTGCACGCCAGGATGCCCACGCATTTGGGATTGGCCTGGTGGCGGTCAAGGACGTGCCGACCAAAGACCCGCACTGGGCGGCGAGCTGCCGCGCTGCGGGATTTCAAACTATGCCCAGCTTGCCCAGCGGTTTGCTGACGGTGCCTTACGGTTCGGTGGACGCCTACCTGGGCTCGTTGTGCAAATCGACCCGCAAGGACCTGCGCCGTAAACTGCGTGCGCCGGGACCGCGCGTGGAGTGGCGGCACAATATCGATGACGTGCTGCCTGAGGTGATGCGCCTATACGAGGCCACGCTCAGCCGCGCCGATTTGCAATTCGAACGCCTGCCGGCCACTTACTTCACCGGCGTCCTCGAACGGCTTGAAGGGCGTGCGGTCTGTGTTTTGTATTGGGTGGACGAGCGTCTGGTGGCGTTCAACCTGATCCTGTTGGACCAGCACCGTTTGATCGACAAGTTTTTCGGGCATGACATGCAATTCAGTCGCGAATACAGCTTGTACTTCAGATACTGGCTGACCAATGTCGGCTATTGTATTGCGCACAATATTCCCGTGTACGAGTGCGGTCAGGACGGGTACGCGAGCAAGCTGCGCCTGGGTTGCGAGTTCCGGGGCAACAGTATGTTCTTCCGTCACCGTAACCGGCTGGTCAATGGCCTGCTCAAACTCGTGAAAATGTACATAAGACCGGATCGTTCCGACCCTGCCATGGCTGCTGCGATAAGCGAAACCTGATGATCACCAAAACCCGCCAGAAAGCCCGCCCCTTTGCCATTTCGCGCTGGAGCGTCCAGCGCAAGCTGGTGCTGGCGTTCTGGCTGGTCAGCGTCATTCCCACCATGATCGCCGCCGAGCTGGCCGCGACCACGCTGTCGCAGATTTTCGACAGCAACGTGCGCATCTGGCTGCAAGAGTCGACCAAGATCGTCAAGGACGAGATTGGCGATATCCTTCATGACAACGCGCGCATGGCCAAGCTGTTCATGCGCTACACCAGCCCGCCTTCGAGCCGGCAGGCTGCCAAGCATGACCGACTCACGGCCGATATCGCCCAGGCCACGGATATAGACGTGGTCTCGCTGATTCGCGTGAGTGACCACAAGATCGTGTTCAGCACGGCGCCTGACGATGTCGTCAAGCAGATCAGCCTGACCAGCAATGCGGTGCTGCAAACCATCCAGGTAGCCGGCGTGAATACGGGCCTGGTGGTCTCGACGTTCGAAAGCAACCAGGAAGGCGTCGACTACGTATTGTTGGTGGCCACTTACCTGGACAGCAGCTTCCTCACCAGCGTGGCCGATGTGCACTCCCTCGACCTGCGCCTGTACCTGGCCAACCCGTCGGGCTTTAACGAAATCTTCTCGACCCAACGGTTCGAAAATCACCCTTCGCGCATCCCCAAGGATGTCGAGACGGCGATGCGCAGCACCAAGCAGCCGAGCGAGCAGTTCACCAACAATTACAGCGGTTTGTACTGGCCGATCTTCAATGACGCCGGCGAACTGCAAGGCGTGATCTTCAGCGGCCTGCTGCGTCACACCAGCCTGGTGGGGCTGGTGAACCAGAGCAACCTGTTCGTGCTGATTTTCCTGCTCAGCTCGGCGCTGTCCCTGGGCGCCGGTGTGCTGGTGTCACGGCGCCTGACCAAGCCGCTGCGCGATTTGTCTCAAGGCGTGGGGGCAGTGATCTCGGGCAATTACGAGCACCGCGTGTTGGTCACCGGCGGCGATGAGCTGGCCCAACTGAGCAGCACCTTCAACCACATGACCGAGCGCCTGGGCGAGTTGCATCACCTTGAAGCCCAGTTGCGCCGCCGCGACCGGCTGCACGCCCTGGGCGAAGTTGCCATGGGCCTGGCCCACGAAATCCGCAACCCGCTGGGCATTATCAAGACCGCCACCCAGTTGTTGCACCGCCGCGCTGACTTGCCGGAAAGCGACAAGCGCCACTTGGAATACGTGATCAGCGAGGTCAGCCGCATCAACGACCTGATCACCGAATTCCTCGACTTTGCCAAGCCCAACCCGCCGTTGCGCGTGTTGCAGGCAGTGCGCCCGCTGGTGGAGGAAATACTCGGCTTTTGCGGCCCGGAACTGGCCACCCATAACATCGACGCGCACATCGATGATCAGGCGCCCGGTGCGACGATCTATGCCGATGCCAAGCAGCTCAAGCAGGCGTGCCTCAACCTGATTCTCAACGCCATCGATGCGATGCCCGAAGGCGGGCGCCTGACCCTGGGCATTCGCAGCGTAGGCGGCAACACGGTGATCAGCATCGCCGACACCGGCCAAGGCATCCCGGCGGATATGGTCGAGCGGATCTTCACGCCATTCGTCACCACCAAGGCCTCGGGCACAGGCTTAGGCCTGGCAAAAGTCTATTCGATCATGGAGAGTCACGACGGCAGCATTGAATGTGCCAGTGAGAAAGATGCCGGCGCCACCTTCAGCCTGTACATTCCGGCCCACGGTGAAGACGACGGCGACGATGAGGAAGGTCATGACGCATAACGTATTGGTAGTCGACGACGAGCCCAAGCTCTGCGACTTGCTGTCCTCGGCCTTGAGCCAGAACGGCATTCAGGTATTCACCGCGAGCAACGGCCTGCACGCACTCAAGGTGCTGGAGCAGGAAGACATCGACCTGGTGATCAGTGACTGGCGCATGCCGGGCATGGACGGGCCGGCGCTGCTGGCTGAGATCAAGGTGCGTTTCCCAGAACTGCCGGTGATCGTGATGACCGCCTACAGCACGGTAAAAAACGCGGTGCAGTCGATGCGCAACGGCGCCTATGACTACATCGCCAAGCCGTTCGACATCGACGAGCTGGACATCACCGTGGCCAAGGCCTTGCAGTTTCGCGACATTATGCGCGACAACGCGCGGCTGCGTGCCGAGCTTGACCACCATGCGCAGTTCGACAGCCTGGTGGGCGACAGCCCGGCGTTTCGCCAGGTGCTGCACGCAATCGACTCGGTGCGTGACAGCAACGCGACCATCCTGCTGACTGGCGAAAGCGGCACCGGCAAGGAAATGGTCGCCCGCGCTATCCACAAGCACGGCAGCCGCGCCGACAAGCCGTTCGTGGCGGTTAATTGCGCGGCCATCCCCGACGGCTTACTGGAAAGCGAGATGTTCGGCCATCGCAAAGGCGCGTTCACCGGCGCCGTGGCGGACCGGGTCGGGCGCTTTATGCAGGCCGACAAGGGCACGCTGTTCCTTGATGAAGTGGGGGATATGCCCCTGGCCTTGCAGGCCAAGATTCTGCGCGCCTTGCAGGAGCGGGTGATCGAACCGGTGGGCGACCCGCGTGAGCGTAAGGTGGATGTGCGAGTGATCGCCGCCACCAATAAAAACTTGCTGGACGCGGTGGCCAATAAAGAATTTCGCGAAGACCTGTATTACCGCCTCAACGTGTTCCCGATCCCGCTGCCGGCCCTGCGCGAACGCGCCGAGGATATCGTGCCGCTGGCCCGGCACTTCGCCCAGACCCTGAGCGCCACCGCCGGCAAACGCGTCACTGGCTTCAGCCCTGAGGCGTTGCAGGCCATGGCGGCTTACAGCTGGCCGGGGAACATTCGTGAACTGCAGAACTGTGTGGAGCGCGCGACCATTGTGGCGGCATCGCCTGTGATCGAAGACATTGACCTGCCGGCGTATCTGTTTGCGTCCAGGCCTGCTGGAGATGGCGTTACGGCGCTGCTGGGTGACAACCCGAGCGTGCCTGCGGACCTGGACGCGGCGCTGGCAGAAGTCGAGAAAACCTACATTCTGGCGGCGTTGAATGAGAGCAACGGCGTGCAGGCGGCGGCTGCGGCGAAGATCGGGATTTCCGAGAGGAGCTTTTGGTATCGGTTGAAGAAGTTGGGGATTCAGGTCGACAAGATCGTGCGCTGATTTTCCAGGCATCCCATCATTGTTCTAAATGTGGGAGCTGGCTTGCCTGCGATAGCCATAGGTTTCTACGCAACTCGGGGTTGGGTAGATATGGGTACATATCCGTTGCTGCGGTAACGGCTGCTTAGGGTTCCGCTCTTACAGCGGGTCACTTTTGGAAAAGAGCCCCAAAAGTAACCAAAAGGGCTCTTGCCCCACCACTCGGTGCCTCGCTTAGGCTCGGCATGCCCGCACGCAGGCTTGAATCCGTGGGCCGCCGCCATGGGCCATCCTTGGCCCATCGCGGCTAACCCGGCGTCCTGCCGGGTTACCCACGGATTCAAGCCTGCGTTCGGCCATCGTGGTTTAACGGGGCGCCTAAGATCAAAAGCAAGAGCACGGCGGCCTAGTAGCCGACCTGAGTGGTAGAAGCAAAAGCAGAGCAAAAGCAGAGCACCACCCTATCTAGCTGATGTAATGAGATCCCAATGTGGGAGCGAGTTCGGCTGCCAGCACCGCAGTGCTCTGCTTTTCTGTGGGAGCTGGCTTGCCTGCGATGGCATCAACTCGGTGTACTTGATAGACCGAGGTGTCTGCATCGCAGGCAAGCCAGCTCCCACATTTGATTGAGTTTCAGCCTCCAAGATCAGGTCGGCTGTCAGGCCGCCTCGGCCGTGCTTTTGATCTAACCACTCAGGTCGGCTACTAGGCCGCCGTGCTCTTGCTTTTGATTTTGATCTTAGGCGCCCCGTTAAACCACGCTGGCCGAACGCAGGCTTTGGAGCGGGGGTAAACCGGCAGGACGCCGGTTTAGCCGCGATGGGCCAAGGATGGCCCATGGCGGCGGCCCCCGCTCCAAAGCCGGAGTGAGGGCACACCGAGCCGGAGGCGAGGTGCCGAGTGGTGGGGCAAGAGCGTTTTGCTTACTTTTGCGCTTTTCAAAAGTGAGCCGCTGTAAGAGCGGAACCCATATCAGCCATCACCCAAATAACGGATATGTACCCAGCGACCCCGCGATAACCACATCAGGTATGGAAGCGCACCCACACACTCACCAACACCGTCGCCGCCATCAACCACGCCACCGCCGCCACGGCGAGTGAGGCTTCCAAGCGCATCCGGTCGACCATCACATACAACGTCGCCAAATACACAAAATACGGAATGATCGACCACATCCCAAACACGATGGTGGTCTTCAAATCCTCCACCGAACGGCCCTTGCCGACGATGTAATGCGCAATCAACGCAAAGGTCGGAAACAACGGTACTAACCCTGCGATGTAATAGTTTTTGGTCTTGGCCAACGCCGCCAAGATCAACACCACTGCCGCGCCAATGGCGGCCTTCAGGAGTAGATCCATCAGTGACTCAACCCATATTTTTTGACCTTGTCGAACAGGGTGGTCTTGGCCATGCCCAGTTCCTGGCTGGCCTGGGTCAGGTTGCCACCGCTGCGTTGCAGGGCATCCACCAGCAGGTTGCGCTCGAAGGCTTCCACGGCTTCGGTAAAGGCCAGGCCATGGTTGACGGTGCCGTTGCCGGTTTTCTTGAAGGCCGGCAAGCCCAAGGCGAAGCGCTCGGCCACGTTGCGCAGTTCACGCACGTTGCCTGGCCAGTCATGGCTCATCAGCGTTGAAACGGTCTGGTTGTCCAGCTCCGGCGCGGTGCGGTCGAAACGCAAAGAGGACTGCTGCAGGAAGTGTTCGAATAATTGCAGGATGTCTTCGCGGCGCTCGCGCAGGGGCGGCAGTTCCAGGGTTACCACGTTGAGGCGGTAGTAAAGGTCGCTGCGAAATTGGCTGGCGCGGCTCAGCTCGTCGAGGTCGGATTTGGTGGCGGCGATCACCCGGCAATCCACCGCCACGCTCTGGTTCGAGCCCAGGCGTTCGAGGGTGCGTTCCTGCAACACCCGCAGCAATTTGATCTGCAGGTTGATCGGCATGCTTTCCACTTCATCGAGAAACAGCGTGCCCTCGTGGGCATGCTCTATTTTGCCGATGCGCCGCTTGCCGGCGCCGGTAAAGGCGTTGGCTTCGTGGCCGAATATCTCGCTTTCGAATAGGTTCTCCGGCAGGCCGCCGCAGTTCAAGGCGACGAACTGGTGGGAATGGCGCCGGCTGAAGTCATGCAGGCAGCGCGCAACCAATTCCTTGCCGGTGCCGGTTTCGCCTTCGATCAGCACGTTGGCCGATGTGTCGGCGACGTTGGCGATCAGTTCGCGCAGGTTCTGCATGGCCGGGGAGCGGCCGATGATGCGGCCTTCCAAGGAATCGCGTTCGGCCAATTGGCGGCGTAAAGACCACACTTCTCTCGCCAACCCGCGTTGCTCCAGGGCGCGGCGCGCCACGTCGACCAGGCGCTCGGGGGAGAAGGGTTTCTCCATGAAATCGTAGGCACCGTTACGCATGGCGCCGACGGCCATCGAGATATCGCCATGCCCGGTGATCAGCACCACCGGCAGGCTTTTATCCAAGGCCTTGAGGCGTGTCAGCAGTTCCAGGCCATCGATGCCCGGCAGGCGAATATCGCTGATGACGATGCCGGCGAAGTTCTCGCCGATGCGCTTGAGCGCTTCTTCGGCACTGCCCACGCCCACGCTGGGAATGTCTTCCAGCGCCAGCGCCTGTTGGCAGCCGAGCAGCACATGGGGGTCGTCTTCGACGATTAGAACGGTGAGGTCGTCTTTTGCGGCTGTCGTGTCTGTATTCATGTCGACTCAGCTTTTTTGAGCGCCCACCAACGGCAGGCACAAGACAAAGGCAGTACCACCACTGGCTGGGTGTTCCACGGCAAGGTTGCCGCCGGTGGCCGCCGCGAGGCTGGCGGAAAGGGTCAGGCCCAGCCCCAGGCCTTGTTCGCCGGGTTTGGTGGTGAAGAACGGTTCGAATAAATGTTTGCGCGTTTCGGGGTCGATACCATGGCCGTTGTCACGCACGCGCAGGCGGTATTTGCCCTCAAACACGTGGCCATCCAACCACAGTTCGGGCGCAGGTTGGGCCTGCATCGCGTCTAGCGCATTGCCGATCAGGTTGACCAGGATCTGTTCCAGGCGCGTCTGGTCGATCTGCAAGTGGGCGTTGGCGAAGTCGCGGTGCACGGTCAGCGGCAGGCTGTCGAGGCGGGCACTGAGCACCTGGAACGTCGCGTCCACGGCTTTACCGAGGTTGGCTTCGCCCTGGTCATCGCCGCGCCGGGCAAAGGAGCGCAGGCTGGCGGTGATGCGGCCCATGCGGTCGATCAGTTCGTTGATGGTCTTGAGGTTAGCGCTGGCGGTGTCGAGGGCGCCACGTTCGAGGAAACGTACGGTGTTGCCCGACAGCGTGCGCAGCGCCGCCAGTGGCTGGTTCAATTCATGGGCGATGCTGGTCGACATCTGGCCGATGGCTGCCAGCTTACCGGCCTGCACCAGCTCATCCTGGGCGCGGCGCAGGGTTTCTTCGGCCTGGCGCCGTTCACGGATCTGGCCCTTGAGTCGTTCGTTGCTGGCGCGCAGGTCGCTGGTGCGTTCGGCAATTCTGCGTTCCAGCTGGCTGTTGGCTTCCTGCAAGGCTTCCCGTGCGGCGAGGCGGGTGGCGATGACCTTGCGCCGCTCGTTCCAAGCGATCAGCAAAAACGCGACCAGGCCAAATGCGACGGCCACCAGAATGCCCTGGTTGATCGCCGCTCGGCGCAGGTCATTGAGCGGGGTCAGCAGGGTGAAATTCCACGGTGTGTCGTAGAGCGGGCGGGTTTGTGCGAGGTAGCTGACCTCGTGCTCATCGTTGACCACTTCACTGTTGGCCAGGAAGGTCAGCTTCTCGGTGCCTTCATTCAGACGTTCACGGGCCAGGGGCTCCAGCTCGTTCAGCGTCGCCCAGTAATATTGCAGGCTGTGGGCCAGGCGTTCCTTGGTGTCATCGCTCAGTGGGCGTACGGCCTTGAGCCGGCGCGCTGGGTCGCTGGAGAGGATGATGATGCCGTTCTCGTCGCTCACAAAGGCTTCGAGGCGCGCACGCTGCCAGCGTTCCTCAAGGGCTTCGAGGCGCACCTTGACCACGGCAACACCGATGATCTTGCCGTGTTCTTCCAGGCCGTGGGCCAGGTAGTAGCCGGGTTCGCCGTTGGTGCTGCCAATGCCATAGAAGCGCCCCGGCTGGCCGCGTACGGCATTTTGGAAATAGGCGCGGAAGGACAGGTCTTCACCCTGGTAACTGTCGGCATCGCGCCAGTTACTGGTGGCCAGCACCCGGCCGGTGGTGTCCATCACATAGATAGCCCGGCTGCGACTGCGTCGGTTCAGGCCTTCGAGGTAACCGTTGACGGTTTTGCGGGTTTCCTGGCTCGGGTCGGCCAGCAGCGTGGAGACGCTGGACTCCAATTCCAGGAGGCTGGGCAGGTAGGTGTATTTGCTCAGTTCGCTTTCGACGGTGCGCGCGTGCAGCTCCAACTGGCGTTCGCCGTTGTCACTGAGGGTGCGGATGCCATAGTACTCACTGACCCAGAAGCCGATATAACCCAAGCCGATCATCAGGGCGATGATCAACGGCGGCAGGAACAGTTGGCGAATCAGACGAGGTTTCACGGCAAGTGATGGCGGTGCGGCGCGAAATTGGTTGGGGTCGCATTTCATCACAGATGCCTTGGGTCAACCAGAGCTTGCCAGCCCTGGCACGGACCTGTTTGTGTGGGAGCCTGGCTTTTGTGGGAGCCGGGCTTGCCCGCGATGCAGACGCCTCGGTATCACAGGGGCACCGAGGTGATGCCATCGCAGGCAAGCCAGCTCCCACACAGGCCCGCTCCCATATGGGCGCGGTTTCCACAGTGGAAGCTATATAGGGCTTAGTGCTGCAGGATTTTCTCAAGGAAGTGCTGCGCGCGTTCGGAGCGGGCGCTGATGTCGCCGAAGAACTCCTCTTTCGGGCAGTCTTCGATGATCTTGCCGGCGTCCATGAAGATCACGCGGTCGGCCACTTTGCGGGCGAAGCCCATTTCGTGGGTCACGCACATCATGGTCATGCCTTCCTGGGCCAGTTGCACCATCACGTCGAGCACTTCGTTGACCATTTCCGGGTCGAGCGCCGAGGTCGGTTCGTCGAACAGCATGACGATCGGGTCCATGGCCAGGGCGCGGGCAATCGCCACCCGTTGTTGCTGGCCGCCGGACAGCTGGCCCGGGTGCTTGTGGGCATGCGCCGACAGGCCCACGCGCTCAAGCAGTTGCAGGCCTTTCTTGGTGGCTTCTTCCTTGCTGCGGCCGAGCACCTTGATCTGCGCGATGGTCAGGTTTTCGGTGATGGTCAGGTGCGGGAACAGTTCGAAGTGCTGGAACACCATGCCCACGCGCGAGCGCAGTTTCGGCAGGTTGGTCTTCGGGTCGGCGATGGACGTGCCATCCACCACCACGTCGCCTTTCTGGAACGGTTCCAGCGCGTTGACGCACTTGATCAAGGTGGATTTACCCGAGCCAGACGGCCCGCACACCACGATCACTTCGCCTTTTTTAACCTCGGTGCTGCAATCGGTCAGCACCTGGAAGTCGCCATACCACTTGTTGATATTCTTGATAGAGATCATACGGCAAACCTTTTTTGCATACGCTTGACCAGCAGCGAGGCGGAAAAGCTGATGATGAAGTAGACGACACCGGCGAAGATCAGGAACTCATTGGAGCGGCCAATGATGTCGCCGTTGGAGCGGGCGGAGTTGAGGAAGTCCACGAGGCCCACGGTGTAAACCAGCGAGGTGTCCTGGAACAGGATGATCGACTGTTGCAGCAGCAACGGGGTCATCTTGCGGAACGCCTGGGGCAGGATGATCAGACGCATGGTCTGGCTATAGGTCATGCCCATCGCTTGTGCGGCGGCCATCTGGCCCTTGGGGATCGACTGCACGCCGGCCCGCACGATCTCACAGAAGTACGCGGCTTCGAACATCATGAAGGCCACGACGCAGGATGCGAACGCACCGATCGGAGTGTCTTCGCCGGTGATCCAGCGCAGCACGAACGGCACTGCCAGGTAGAACCAGGTGATCACCAACAGCAGCGGGATCGAACGGAAGTAGTTCACATAAGCGCCGGCCAGGCGCGACATGAGTTTGCTGGACGACAGGCGCATCAGCGCGAGGATCGTACCCAGCGCGATGCCGCCGACCACGCCCATGACCATTAACTGCAAGGTCATGACCATGCCGTTCCACAGGCCGGGAATGGCGGGGATGATACCGCTGAAATCGAGTTCCATTATTTACCCCCCACAGAGATCAGGCCGGGCACGGCAACTTTCTTCTCGACCACGCGCATCAGCAACATCAGGCTCATGTTCAGGGTGAAATAGATCAGTGTGGCCAGGGTGAAGGCTTCAAACAGGTTGGCCGAGAACTCGGCGGTCTGTTTGGTTTGCGCCAGCAACTCCATCAAGCCGATCAAGGACGCCACGGAGGAGTTCTTGAACACGTTGAGGAATTCCGAGGTAAGCGGCGGAATAATGATGCGGTAGGCCTGGGGCAGCAGCACATTCCAGTAGATCTGCGGCAGCTTGAAACCCATGGCGCGTGCCGCCGATTCCTGGCCACGTGGCAGCGCCTGGATACCGGTACGCACTTGTTCGCACACACGGGCGGCGGTGAACAGGCCCAGGCACACGACAACGCTCAGGTAGGCCGAAGTGGTGGGGTTGAGGTCTTGTTTGTACCAGTCCTGCAGGTTTTGCGGCAGCAGATCGGGTATCAGGAAGTACCAGATAAACAGCTGAACCAGCAGCGGCACGTTACGAAACAGTTCCACATAGCAGGTCGCGATGCCCGATACGATGCGGTTTGGCACGGTGCGCATGACGCCCAGAATGGACCCCAGCAACAAGGCGATAATCCATGCCACGACAGCGATGGCAATGGTCCAGCCCAAACCGGCGATGTACCAGTCGAGATAAGTCTCGCTGCCCACGCCAGTGGACTTGAAGAACACGCCCCAGTCCCAGTTGTAATTCATTAGGGTCTCCCCTCAAGATCGATCAATGTACAAGCACCTGCCTGGGGAGATCCTTTCCCGCCTGGCGTTGAACGCCGGGCACACGCGATCGGCTCGAAAACCGCCAGGTCGAGTGTTCCAAAATTAAAGCCAGCAGGTAGTAACAGACGCCTGAGGGAGGGTTGGCTCCCTCAGGACATAAGCTTAGTCAGGTATCAGATTTTTACATCAGGCGCTGGTTTGTCGCTTGGGTTAGCGATCAGCTCCTTAACCTTTTCGCTCATCGGGAAGTTCAGGTTCAGGCCTTTTGGTGGAATCGGGCTCTCAAACCATTTGCTGTAGATCTTGTTGATCTCGCCGGACTTGTACAGGGCGACGATGGCGTCATCCACGGCTTTCTTGAAGTCTGGGTCGCCTTTGCGAACCATGCACGCGTAGGCTTCGAAGGACTGTGGAGTACCGGTGATGACCCAGTCGTCCGGCTTCTTGGCCTTGGCTTCTTCACCGGCCAGCAGGGCGTCGTCCATCATGAAGGCGACGGCGCGGCCGCTTTCCAGCATCTGGAAGGATTCGCCGTGGTCTTTGGCGGAGATGACGTTCATGCCCATCTGCTTGTCGGCGTTCATCGCTTTGATGATGCGCTCGGACGTGGTGCCGGCGGTGGTCACGACGTTTTTGCCTTTCAGGTCGGCGAAGTCAGCGTAGGACGGCTTGCCATCCTTGTCTTTCTTGACCAGCAGACGGGTGCCGATTTCGAAGATATTGACGGTGAAATCAACTTGCTGGGCGCGTTCGGCGTTGTTGGTGGTGGAGCCGCACTCGAGGTCCGCGGTGCCGTTCTGGATCAGCGGGATACGGGTTTGCGAGGTGACCAGGTTGTACTTGGTCTTCAGGTCGGGTTTGTTCAGGTCTTTTTTCAGGGCTTCAATGACAGCCAACTGAACGTCGTGGGAGTAGCCCACGGGTTTGCCCGAGGCATCCGCGATGTAGGAAAACGGAATGGAGCTGTCGCGGTGAGCGAGAGTGATGGTGCCGGAGTCGTTGATTTTCTTCAGTGTGCCGGTGAGTTCGGCGGCGAAAACTGGAGTGCTGATCAGAGCAGCAGCGATAGCTGCGCCCAAGATATGGGGAACGATGCGCATCAATACTTCCTCGACATTTGTTTTTTTTATGAAGCCGGCTAAACGGCTCTCTTTTGTACAGCGAATGCCCGTGACGGCTCCTGAAGCGTCGCAAGCAATCGTCAGGGAGTGTAGAGCATGAGTCGTGCCATACCTGAAATAAAAGGTTATCTATTTGATTTATAAAGAAATTAACTTTTTGTTGTGGAGGAGTTGTGACTAGAAGGTCCGGCAAACCGAATAGGGCGGGGTATGCCGTTCGGAAAACCGAATAGCGGGAGCGCTATAAAAAAAGCCCCTGAACCTTACGGTGCAGGGGCTTTTTGTGAGGCTTGACTGTCAGGCCGCTTCAATCTTTGCGCGGTTCTGCTCAACCTTGGACAGGTAACGCTGCACGTTGTCCTGTTCCTCTGGGGTGGTGAACAGGCCAAGTTTGGTACGGCGCCACAGCACGTCCTGCGGTTGCGTCGCCCACTCTTCGGCACACAGGTAATCGACTTCGCGGGTGTACAGGCCGCCACCGAGGTGGTCGCCCAAATCAGCCAGCGATTGCACGCCTTCCAGCAGGCGCCAGGTGCGGCTGCCGTAGGTGGTGGACCAGCGGCGGGCGATTTCGCTTGGCACCCAGTCGAACTTGGCGCGGATGGCTTCGGCCAATGCTTCTGGCGTGGTCATGTTTTCACCGCCAGGCAGGCTGGCTTTTGCCGTCCAGCTTGGGCGCATCTGCGTGAAGTACGGGGCCAGTTGGGCCATCGCCGACTCGGCGAGTTTGCGGTAGGTGGTCAGCTTGCCGCCGAACACCGACAGGATTGGCGCCTCGCCCGTGCCACCCGACAGCGACAGGGTGTAATCGCGAGTGATGGCCGACGGGTTGTCCGATTCGTCGTTGCACAGTGGGCGCACGCCGGAATAGGTGTGGACGATGTCGTCACGGCTCAGTTGCTTCTTGAAGTGGGCATTGACCACTTGGAGCATGTAGTCGGTTTCACCCTGGGTAATCGCCACTTTGGCCGGGTCGCCGGTGTACTCGCGGTCGGTGGTGCCGATGATGGTCAGGTGGTTCAGGTACGGAATGGTGAAGACGATGCGCTGGTCTTCGTTCTGCAGGATGTGCGCGTGGGCGCCTTCGTACAGTTTCGGCACGATCAGGTGGCTGCCCTGGATCAGGCGGATGCCGTAAGGCGAATCCAGCTTCAGGTCTTCCTTGATGAACTTGGCGACCCATGGGCCGGCCGCGTTCACCAGTGCCCGGGCGCGGATCGAGAACAGACTGCCATCGGCGCGTTCCATGTTCATTTCCCACATGCCGTTGCTGCGGTGCGCGCTCACGCAACGGGTCTGGGTGTGGATATGCGCGCCTTTTTCGCGGGCGGCCATGGCGTTGAGTACCACCAGGCGGGCGTCGTCGACCCAGCAGTCGGAGTATTCGAAGCCTTTGGTGATTTCGCTTTTCAGCGGGCTGTCGGGGCCGAACTTGAGGCTTTTGGAGCCGGCGAGTTTTTCGCGCTTGCCCAAGTGGTCATACAGGAACAGGCCGGCGCGGATCATCCACGCCGGGCGCAGGTGCGGGCGGTGTGGCAACACGAAGCGCATCTGCTTGACGATGTGCGGGGCCTTGGCCAGCAGCACTTCACGTTCGGCCAGGGCTTCGCGCACCAGGCGGAATTCGTAATGTTCGAGGTAACGCAGGCCGCCGTGGATCAGCTTGCTGCTGGCGGAAGAGGTGTGGCTGGCCAGATCGTCCTTTTCGCAAAGGAATACCGACAAACCGCGCCCGGCTGCGTCTGCTGCAATGCCGACGCCATTGATCCCGCCACCGATTACGGCAACGTCATAGACTTCGGCAAGCGGTGGGGCAGGCAAGGTGGAAGGGTTCATCGGCAGGCCTCGCGAATTTTTCGTCTTGGAATTCGAACATTAATGTTCATTTGCGAAAATGGTAGCTGATAAACGCGCGCACAGCCACCCGACTTCGATTGAAAAAACTCATCGAAGGGCGGGAAAAGGAAAATTTGTGAACATGAGCCTGGGGAAGGCTCTAGAAATGTGGTGTCGGGTCCATCGCCATCGCGGGCAAGCCCGGCTCCCACAGTTGAAACCATTCCAATGTGGGAACTCGGTCAAATGTGGGAGCGGGCTTGCCCGCGATGGCGGCGGAGCAGGCGCTAAACTACTTCCAGCCTGACCTTATGCTCATTCAACAAGTGCACCAGCGCCGGCACCGGCTGCTGATCCGTCACTAAACAGTCCACCAGACTGATCGGCCCCAAGCGAATCATGGCATTGCGCCCGAATTTGCTTGAGTCCGCCGCCAGGATCACTTTGCGCGCATTGGCAATAATCGCCTGGGAAACCCGCACTTCCTGATAATCAAAGTCGAGCAAACTGCCGTCTTCATCGATACCGCTGATGCCCACCAGCGCAAAGTCGACCTTGAACTGGTTGATAAAGTCGACACTCGCCTGGCCGACCACACCGCCATCACGGCGCACGTTACCGCCGGTCAACAGCACATCGAAGTCGTCCTTGGCACTGAGCATGGTGGCGACGTTGAGGTTGTTGGTGATGATTTTCAGGTGATTGTGGTTAAGCAACGCGCGCGCGATGGACTCGGTGGTGGTGCCGATATTGATAAACAGCGAGGCGTGATCAGGGATTTGCGCGGCAATGGCTTCGCCGATGCGTTGTTTCTCATCGCGCATCTGGTCGGCACGCATGGCGTACGCGGTGTTCTCGACACTGGAGTCATAGGCCGCGCCGCCGTGGTAGCGGCGCAGCAGATTGGCGTCCGCCAGCTGATTGATATCGCGGCGGATGGTTTGCGGGGTGACAACGAATAGCTGCGCCATCTCCTCGATACTGACGTAGCCGCGTTCGCGGACCAGTTCGAGGATTTGTTGCTGGCGGGGAGGCAGATTCATGGGGCGTCCTTTGGGCTGCCGTACAAAAGTGGCCCATGATGACGCAGCAAGCGGCTCCCCGCCAGTTACAACCCTATGTGGGTCCGGCGCTTGGCTTATTCAGCGCCTTCGTGCGGTTCCCAATCGCGGGTGCGGCTCACCGCTTTCTGCCAGCCGGCATAGAGTTTCTCTTTGGTGGCTTCATCCAGCGTAGGTTCGAATTCGCGCTCGATCACCGCCTTGCCGCGCAATTCGTCCAGGCTGCCCCAGAAACCACAGGCCAGGCCTGCCAGGTAAGCCGCGCCGAGTGCGGTGGTCTCGCGCATTTGCGGGCGCTCGACCTGGGTGCCGAGGATGTCGGCCTGGAACTGCATCAGGAAGTTGTTGGCGACCGCGCCGCCGTCCACGCGCAGGGCTTTGAGGCGTTCGCCCGAGTCCTGTTGCATGGCGTCCAATACGTCGCGAGTCTGGAAGGCAATCGACTCCAGGGCTGCACGAATAATGTGATCCACGCGTACGCCACGGGTCAGGCCGAACAGCGCGCCACGGGCATACGGGTCCCAATACGGAGCGCCCAGGCCGGTGAAGGCGGGCACCAGGTACACACCGTTGCTGTCCTTGACCTTGCCGGCGAAGTATTCAGTGTCGGTGGCGTCGGCGATGATCTTCAGCTCGTCACGCAGCCACTGCACAGTGGAGCCACCGTTGAACACGGCGCCTTCCAGGGCGTAGGCCACTTCGCCGCGTGGGCCGCAAGCGATGGTCGTCAGCATGCCGTGTTTGGATTTGACCGCTTTGTCGCCGGTGTTCATCAGCAGGAAGCAGCCGGTGCCGTAAGTGTTCTTGGCCTGACCGGCTTCTACGCACATTTGGCCGAACAGCGCCGCTTGCTGGTCACCGGCGATGCCGCCGATAGCGATGCCGCTTTTGGTGCGGCCGTAGATTTCCGAGGAGGACTTCACTTCTGGCAGCATTTCGCGCGGTACGTCGAGAATCTCCAGCATCTTCGCATCCCACTCCAGCGTGTGGATGTTGAAGAGCATGGTGCGCGAGGCATTGGTGTAGTCGGTGACGTGGGTTTTGCCGCCGGTAAATTTCCAGATCAGCCAGCTGTCGATGGTGCCGAACAGCAGCTCGCCATTGCGTGCACGCTCGCGGCTGCCTTCGACGTTGTCGAGGATCCACTTGAGCTTGGTGCCAGAGAAGTACGGGTCGGTGACCAGGCCGGTGGTGTCGTTGATGTATTGCTCGTGGCCGTCGCGCTTGAGCTGCTGGCAGATCTCGGTGCTGCGGCGGCACTGCCAGACGATCGCGTTGTAGATCGGGCGGCCGGTGATTTTGTCCCAAACCACGGTGGTTTCACGCTGGTTGGTGATACCGATGGCGGCGACCTGGTCATGGTGCAGGCCGGCTTGTGCCAGGGCCTCGACCATCACCGCGCTCTGGGTGGCGAAAATTTCCATCGGGTCATGTTCGACCCAGCCGGCTTGCGGGTAATGCTGGGTGAATTCGCGCTGCGCGGTGCAGACCACGTTGGCGTCACGGTCAAAAATGATCGCCCGCGAACTGGTGGTGCCCTGATCAAGGGCAATGATGTAGTTCTTATTCTGAATGTCGGTCATGTCGATTGCCTTAGACGAAAAATAAGGAAGTAAGGAATCAGCCTGGGCCGCAAAGGGGCAGTGCGGACCAGGCCGGCGCTATCAGGAAATACGCGTCTTGCCGTTGACAGCCGTGTCAGGTGTTTCATCTATAGCAGGTGCGGCGCTCGGCAGATGACGGGCAATCAGCCCGCGATAGGCCGCGGCACCAAGGCACGCACCGACAATCGGCGCGAAAATCGGAATCAGGAAGTAAGGAATATCGCGACCGCCGGTAAAGGCCATTTCACCCCAGCCAGCGAAAAAGGTCATCAGCTTGGGTCCAAAATCCCGTGCCGGGTTCATCGCAAAGCCGGTCAGCGGGCCCATGGCGCTGCCGATCACGGCGATCAACAGGCCAATCAGCAGCGGGGCCAACGGGCCGCGTGGCAGGCCATTGTTATCGTCGGTGAGGGCCATGATCACGCCCATCAAGATGGCGGTGATGACCATTTCCACCAAGAACGCCTGGGCTGTGCTCAGCAGGGCATGGGGGTAGGTGGAGAACACCGACGCTAACTCCAGGCTGGCCTGGGAGCCGCGCACCATATGGTGGGTTTGTTCGTAATCGAAAAAGAGGTTGCTGTACAGCGTGTACACCAACGCGGCGGAGCAGAAAGCGCCGGCGACTTGGGCGAGGATATAGAAAGGCAGTTTGCGCTTGTCGAAATCGGCAAAGATGCACAGGGCGATACTCACCGCCGGGTTGAGGTGAGCCCCGGAAATACCGGCGCTCAGGTAGATCGCCATGCTCACGCCGATCCCCCAGATGATACTGATTTCCCACAACCCAAAGCTGGCACCCGCGACCTTGAGCGCAGCGACACATCCTGTACCGAAGAAGATCAGAAGCGCAGTCCCCAGGAATTCGGCCATGCATTGGCTCGAAAGTGAAGGCTGTTGAAGAGCAGTTGTCATGGAAAACCTCGATTGTTGTTCTTGTTTGGCGCGCAGCCTCAACGGGCTGTTGCGCGATTTTCACCGTGGCGTGGATCCCCATCCAAGACACGGCTTACTGCTGGAGTACCGCAGGTGCTATTCCTACAGTATTCGGAAACGAAAAAATATAGACAAGAATGACGGCTGTCAAAGGTCGAAAGTGAACCAGCGGTCATTTTCAAACTATTAGTCTCATGAATGATCACGCTTGCCTCAACCTGCACGCATTGCGCGAGGCGCGCACTAGAGCGTTTTGCTTGGGCTTGGCCTAGAATTGGCCCTCTGTTTGCCACGCCCGGAGTAGCCATGACCCCCGCACTGGACCTGTTGAAAAAAGTTCGCGCCGAACATCATATCCACAGTTACGAACATGACCCCAAGGCAGCGTCCTATGGCTTGGAGGCCGCGGAAAAGTTGGGGCTCGACCCAGCGCAGGTGTTCAAGACCTTGCTGGCCAGCAGTGAGAAGGGCGAATTGTTGGTGGCAGTGGTGCCGGTCGTCGGAAGTCTGGATTTAAAAGCGCTGGCCCATGCGGCCGGGGTGAAAAAAGTCGAGATGGCTGATCCCGCAGCGGCGCAGCGCTCCACCGGTTACCTGTTGGGCGGTATCAGCCCGCTGGGGCAAAAGAAGCGTTTGCGCACGTTTATCGACGAGACGGCGCAACCGTTCGCGACCATTTTTGTGAGTGCCGGGAGGAGGGGGTTGGAAGTTGAACTGCCGGCGGCGGTGCTGGCTGAGCATACGCAGGCTAAATTTGCGCCGATTGGTCGGGTGTGAAACTCGCATTTTGAATGCGACGAGATCTAATGTGGGAGCTGGCTTGCCTGCGATGGCATCACTTGGTTATGCCTGATACACCGAGGTGCCTGCATCGCAGGCAAGCCAGCTCCCACAGAAAAACAGAGCGCCACGGTGCTGGCAGCTAAACTCGGTCAATATTGTGGGAGCGGGCTTGCTCGCGAAGGCGGTGGGGCAGTTACACATGAGCTGGCTGACCCGCATTCGCGAGCAAGCCCGCTCCCACATTTTGATCTGGTTTCGTCAGTGACTCAGCTAGCGGGGCTGTAACGGCGTACGCCGGAGTCGGATTTAGAAACCTGCGCCGCAACGCTGCCCGAGGCCTGAAACAACACCAAGTGTTCAGCCGCCACACGAATCCCCACATCGGCACCGACCTGATGATCAGCATGGCTGGGGAAAATCGACTCCAGCTGTGCACCGGTCGGCAGTTGCAGGCGGTACAAGGTCGAGGCGCCGAGGAAGGTCTTGCCGACGATCCGCGCTTTCAGTGCGCTGTCCGGCGCATACACGATGTCATCCGGGCGCAGCAGCACATCCACCGCGCCACCGGTGGGCCAGGTGTAGGCACGATTGCCGCGCAGGTCGCCCAGTTCGGTGCTGACCGACTCCGGCGAACTCAGTTGGCCACGGATGAAATAACCCTGGCCGATAAAGCTGGCGACGTACGGCGTTTGCGGTTCGTGATAGAGGTTGTAGGGCGTGTCCCATTGCTCAAGACGGCCTTCTTTGAACACCCCTACGTGGTCACTCACAGCGAAGGCTTCTTCCTGGTCGTGGGTGACCAGAATCGCACTGGTGCCGCGCGCCTTGAGAATGTCGCGCACCTCGTGGCTGAGTTTGCGGCGCAGTTCACCGTCGAGGTTGGAGAACGGCTCATCCAGCAACAACAGTTGCGGTTCCGGCGCCAGGGCGCGGGCGAGGGCGACGCGTTGTTGCTGACCACCGGAAAGCTCGTGGGGGAAACGCTTGCCCAGGTTCTTCAGGTTGACCAACTCCAGCAATTCGGCGACCACGCGGTCTTTTTGCGGGTGCTTGCGAATGCCGAAAGCGATGTTGTCGGCCACGCTCAGGTGTGGGAACAGCGCGTAGTCCTGGAATACCATGCCGATCCGGCGTTTCTCCGGCGCGAGCGTGAACCCAGCGCTGGAGATCACTTCCCCGGCCAGGCTGATTTCACCTTCGTGCACCGGTTCAAACCCGGCAATCGCGCGCAAAGTGGTGGTTTTACCGCAACCTGAGGAGCCGAGCAGGCAGCCGATGTCGCCAGCGTTGAGGTGCAGGTTGAGGTTCTGCACCACGCGTTGATCTTGATAGCCGCATGCCAGATTGCGCAGGTTCAGCAGTAATGGCTGGCTCATGCGTGGTGGTACGACGGCGGGACGAGGAATTCGAGCAGTGCCTTTTGCGCGTGCAGGCGGTTTTCGGCTTGGTCCCAGGCCACCGAGCGCTCATCGTCGAGCAGGTCGAGGCTGATTTCCTCGCCACGGTGGGCAGGCAGGCAGTGCATGAACAGCACGTCCGGCGCGGCCAGGTCGAGCAGGGCGCGGGTCACTTGGAATGGCGCGAACAAGGCCAGGCGCTTGGCGGTTTCTTCTTCCTGGCCCATGGAGGTCCAGACGTCGGTGCTCACCAGGTGCGCGCCGACCACCGCGTCACGCGGGTCGCGCACCACGGTGACTCGGTCGCCGGCCTGTTCCAGGAAGCGCGCATCAGGCTCGTAGCCTTCCGGGCACGCAACGCGCAGGTGGAAGTCGAACTGGATCGCCGCTTCTATATAGCTGTTGCACATGTTGTTGCCGTCGCCGATCCAGGCCACGGTCTTGCCTTGGATCGAGCCACGGTGCTCAAGAAAGGTTTGCATGTCGGCCAGCAACTGGCAGGGGTGCAGGTCATCGGACAGGCCGTTGATCACCGGAACCCGGGAGTTCTCGGAAAATTCGGTCACGGTGCTGTGGGCAAAGGTACGGATCATGACCGCATCGAGCATGCGCGACATTACGCGGGCGCTGTCTGCGATCGGCTCGCCACGACCCAGTTGGGTGTCGCGCGAGGACAGGAAGATGGCTTGGCCACCCAGCTGGATCATGCCGGCTTCGAACGACACGCGGGTGCGCGTCGACGACTTCTCGAAAATCATCCCGAGTACACGGTTTTTCAAAGGCTCAAACAGTACGCCGCGGTTACGCAGGTCTTTAAGCTCAATGCCTCGACGGATCACGCTGACCAGCTCTTCGGGCGTGCAATCCATCAGGGAGAGAAAGTGCCTTGCGCTCATCATTAACTACCTTTTTGCAACAGACCGCAGATACTCAAAGCCTTGTTTATTGTGACAACGGGCGAGACCTGCGGCGAAAGCCGCACGGGGCGACGAAATAGGGGAAGGCGCGATCTTATAATTAAATGTCGCGTCTTACCAATAGGGCTACGGTTTTTAAGGGTGTTCATGCAGGGCGCGAGAGCGCTTTTGAAGACTGATTCCTGACAGCAGCGGCCCATTTGTACACTGGCGCCGAGACCTTTTGCAATCTGTGGAGGCGGGCTCAGGCCAGGCTACGTCGGTTTCAGCGGCTGTTCGAAGGTTTCTGAAACATTTGCTCACGCTTAGCCATGTCCTGGCCTGATGCTTGTCGATTCACAGCACTGACGTTGCTGGCACCCGCACCGGTCGCGGCCCATAGTGATGCCCAAGCCCAATAAAGAGACTGGCCATGACCAAGACTCTCCACCACCGTGCCTGCCATCTGTGTGAAGCCATCTGCGGCCTGACCCTGGAAACCACCCAGGCCGACGACGGCAGCCTGGCGATCACCTCGATCAAGGGCGACCCACTGGATACCTTCAGCCGTGGGCACATCTGCCCCAAGGCCGTGGCGCTGCAGGATATCCAGAATGACCCGGACCGCTTGCACCAGCCCATGTTGCGGGTGGGCAGTGAATGGCAGCCGATCCCGTGGGATGAGGCTTTCACGCTGGTCGCCGAGCGGCTGGCGGGCATTCAGGCCCGCCATGGGCAAAACGCGGTGGCGGTGTACCAAGGCAATCCCAGTGTGCACAACTATGGGCTGATGACCCACAGCAATTACTTCCTTGGCCAGCTCAAGACGCGCAATCGGTTTTCCGCGACCTCGGTGGACCAGTTGCCCCATCACCTCACCAGCCACTTGATGTACGGCCACGGCCTGTTGCTGCCGATCCCGGATATCGATCACACCGACTTCATGCTGATCCTGGGCGGCAACCCGCTGGCGTCCAACGGCAGCATCATGACCGTGCCCGATGTGGAGAAGCGCCTCAAGGCCATCCAGGCGCGGGGCGGCAAAGTGGTGGTGGTCGATCCACGGCGCAGCGAAACGGCGGCGATAGCTGATCAGCATCTGTTCGTGCGGCCCGGTGGCGATGCGGCGCTGCTGTTCGGGCTGCTCAACACCTTGTTTACCGAGAACCTGACGCGTGAGAGCCATTTGCCGGTTGAAGGCCTTGAGGACGTGCGCCGCGCGATCGCCGGGTTCACCGCCGAGGCCATGAGCCGCCAATGTGCAGTGCCTGCCGAGCAGATCCGCCAGTTGGCGCGGGACTTTGCTGCGGCGGACAAGGCCGTGTGTTACGGGCGCATGGGCGTATCGACCCAGGCGTTTGGCACCTTGTGTCATTGGCTGGTGCAACTGATCAACCTGGTGACGGGTAACCTCGACCGAGTGGGCGGTGCACTGTGCACCAGCCCGGCGGTGGATCTGGTGGCCTCCACCGGAGGCGGGCATTTCAATCGCTGGCAGAGTCGTGTGTCCGGGCGCCCGGAATATGGCGGCGAGTTGCCGGTGTCAGCCTTGGCGGAAGAAATGCTCACCGAAGGCGAAGGGCAGATCCGCGCCTTGGTGACTGTGGCCGGCAACCCGGTGTTGTCGACGCCTAATGGTCGGCAGTTGGAACAAGCCTTGGACGGATTGGAGTTCATGGTCAGCATCGACCTCTATATCAACGAGACCACGCGCTACGCCGACCTGATCCTGCCGTCCACGTCGGCGCTGGAAAACGACCACTACGACACCACCTTCAATATGTTCGCCGTGCGTAACGTCACCCGCTTCAACCGCGCGATCCTGCCTAAGCCTGCGGGCGCGCTGCACGACTGGGAGATCTTTGTCGGCCTGGCCAAGGCCTTTGCGGCGCAGACGGGCGTGGCGCTTAAACCGACCATGGCACCGGCGCAGATGATCGACTTCGGGTTGCGCGCGGGGGCTTACGGTGATGCCTCTGATCACAAATTGTCGGTGGCAATGCTGGCGGATCATCCCCATGGCGTGGACTTGGGCCCGCTTAAGCCCAACCTTGCCGCGCGCATGAAAACCGTCAGCGGCCAGGTGCAGGCGGCGCCGGCAGTCATACTCGCTGACTTGGCGCGCTTCGCCTCGCAACCTGGGCCGGAGGTGGATGAGCTGCTGCTGATCGGCCGCCGCCATGTGCGCAGCAACAACTCGTGGATGCATAACTATCACCGCCTGGTGAAGGGCAAGCCGCGCCATCAGTTGCATATGCACCCCGATGACCTGGCCAGCCGGCAGTTGAGTGATGGGCAGCGCGTGCGCGTGAGCTCGCGCATCGGCATGATCGAAGTGGAAGTGGTGGCCAGCCTGGACATGATGCGCGGCGTGGTCAGCCTGCCCCATGGCTGGGGCCACGGGCGCCCGGGCGTGCAGATGACGATTGCCAGCGGGCAGCCGGGGGCGAGTGCCAATGACCTCACCGACGAGCGGCAGTTGGACGAGTTATCCGGCAACGCCGCGTTGAACGGCGTGCCGGTGCAGGTAGCCGCTGCCTAAGGAGCCCGACCACCGGGCTGGAATTTTGCGTTACAATGCGCCACCGTGCCGACCTATGAGTCGCAAAGTTCCAGCCGAGGTGTTCCATGGATATCATCGAAACGATCAAAGAGCAGATTGCCAACAACACCATTCTGCTTTACATGAAGGGCGCGCCAAACGCTCCTCAGTGCGGTTTCTCCGCGAAGGCTTCCCAGGCCATCATGGCGTGTGGCGAGAAGTTCGCTTACGTGGATATCCTGCAAAACCCTGAAATCCGCGCCAACCTGCCGAAGTACGCCAACTGGCCAACCTTCCCACAACTGTGGGTAGCGGGTGAGCTGGTCGGCGGCAGCGACATCATCACTGAGATGGCTGCGGATGGTTCGTTGCAAGCGTTGATCAAAGAAGCAGCGGTAAACGCGGCAGCTAAGACTGACGCTTGATCCTGTGTAGAGTCGGCCTGCAATAAAAAGCCCCGCTTCTCGAAAGAGAGCGGGGCTTTTTTGTACCCGGTAGAACTACGGGTTATTCACCCATCTGCGATTGCAGGTAGTTTTCCAGGCTGACTTTGTCGATCAGGCCCAGCTGGGTTTCCAGCCAGTCGATGTGTTCTTCTTGGTCTTCCAGGATATCTTCGAGCAGTTCACGGCTGCCGAAGTCGCCCTTGGTTTCGCAGTGAGCAATGGCGGCCTTGAGGTCGCTGTGGCTCTTCTGTTCGAACTTCAGGTCGCTGCTGATCATTTCCTGGGTGTGCTCGCCGATGTTCAGCTTGCCCAGGTCCTGCACGTTCGGCAGGCCTTCCAGGAACAGGATGCGCTTGATCAGCGCGTCTGCGTCCTTCATCGCCTTGATCGATTCTTTGTACTCACGCTTACCGAGCTTTTCCAGGCCCCAATCGTCATACATGCGTGCATGCAGAAAGTACTGATTGATCGCGACCAGTTCATTGGCAAGGATTTTGTTGAGTTGCTGGATGACTGAGATGTCGCCTTTCATGACTGGGGTCCTGCCCTGTAATAGCTGTGTATAGGGCGGAGTTTGAGCGGCGAAAACGCTAGTGTCAAACCTAAGTTATTGAATAATAAATGAAAATTAATCGGAATAAGAATGTTTGTGTTCCGCGTCTTGGCGCTAACTAATTGAATTGCAGGCATAAAAAAACCGGACGCTAAGTCCGGTTCTTCAAAACACGCCTATTTAAGCGTGCGTAAATTCTGCTGAGTAGGGGAGCGCGGACTGGGCTGTTTGCAGCTGCGTCAGGGTTTCCCGTACCACTTGCTTGGCGAGGCAAGCACATTTACCACACTGGCTGGCAACGCCGGTGGTTTCACGTACTTCCTTGTAGCTGCAGCAACCTTCATAGATTGCTTCGCGGATTTGTCCGTCGGTGACGCCAGTGCAGAGGCAGACATACATAAGGGAGAACCATCGCGGGTTTAAGGCTTAAGTGCGATGGATCTTAATGTTAACGAGAATGATTGTCAAAGTAGATTCGTAGGGTATTGCTGGGTGCTGCCGGCGCGCTGACGAACGGTTTTTTCAGTGTATGATGGTCGGTCTTCACGAAGCGTGACTGCGTCACAGGGCTGTCGCTTATCTGCGCCAGACTTGGGCCGGTCCTTTTACTTCAATCGTCACCCCTACATCAGGAGATAACCAATGAGCGTACTCGTCGGCAAACAAGCCCCGGATTTCGACGTACCAGCTGTCCTTGGCAATGGCGAAATCGTAGACAGCTTCAAACTGTCTGAAGCCATCAAAGGCAAATACGGCCTGGTGTTTTTCTACCCGCTGGACTTCACCTTCGTCTGCCCTTCGGAGCTGATCGCTCTGGACCACCGCATGGACGATTTCAAGGCGCGCAACGTTGAAGTGGTAGCCGTTTCTATCGACTCCCATTTCACCCACAACGCCTGGCGCAACACCGCCATCAATGATGGCGGCATCGGCAAAGTCAAATACACCATGGCTGCCGACATGAAGCACGACATCGCCAAGGCCTACGACGTTGAGTCCGAAGGCGGCGTGGCCTTCCGTGGCGCGTTCCTGATCGACGACAAGGGCGTTGTGCGCTCGCAGATCATCAACGACCTGCCGCTGGGCCGTAACATGGAAGAGCTGATCCGTCTGGTTGACGCCCTGCAATTCCACGAAGAGCACGGCGAAGTCTGCCCTGCCAACTGGAAAAAAGGCGACAAAGGCATGAACGCTTCGCCAGAAGGCGTTGCGGCTTACCTGACCGAGAACGCTGGCAAGCTGTAAGCCACGTTCGAAGCAAAAAAAACCGGCCTGAGATGGCCGGTTTTTTTATGCGTGGGATAAAACCCTGTGGCGAGCGGGCTCACCACAAAGCCTGCCCAGACCTCAGTCGTTGAAATCTTCCCAGCCGCCCATCTGCTTCCACCGGTTGACGATGCCGCAGAACAGCTCGGCAGTCTTCTCGGTGTCGTAGCGAGCCGAGTGAGCCTCACGGCCGTCAAAGTCGATACCGGCGGCCTGGCAGGCTTTCGCCAACACGGTCTGGCCATACGCCAAGCCTGCGAGGGTCGCCGTGTCGAAGCTGGAGAACGGGTGAAACGGGTTACGCTTCATGTCTAGCCGCGTCACGGCGGCATTCAGGAAGCCCAGGTCGAAGCTGCTGTTGTGGCCGACCAGGATCGCGCGTTTGCAGCCATTGGCCTTCAACGCCTTGCGCACGCCACGGAAGATATCGGTCAGCGCCGCTTCTTCACTCACCGCCATACGCAGCGGGTGATCGAGCTTGATACCGGTGAATTCCAAAGCGGCTGCTTCGATGTTCGCGCCTTCAAACGGCTCGACGCGGAAGAAGTGGGTGTGCTCCGGGAACACAAAACCCTGTTCATCCATGCCGATGGTGGTCGCGGCAATTTCCAGCAAGGCGTCGGTGGCGCAGTTGAAACCACCGGTTTCTACGTCGATGACAACCGGCAGATAGCCGCGAAACCGCTCGGCCATTGGGTGACGGGAACCGCCACCACTGTGCTCGTGTTCGTCATCGTAATGGTCTTCACTCACTTGCTTTCCTCCAGCAGGCGCCAGCGCAGTGTTTCACCGGCGCGCAGCGGGATAACAGTCAGCTCGCCAAACGGCAGGCTGGCAGGGGCGGTCCAGTCTTCACGAACCAGGGTAATGCGGTCGGTATTCGCCGGCAGGCCGTAGAAACGCGGGCCATTGAGGCTGGCGAAGCCTTCGAGTTTGTCCAGGGCATTGCGCGCCTCGAACGCTTCGGCGTACAGCTCGATCGCCGCATAAGCGGTGTAGCAACCGGCACAGCCACACGCGGCTTCTTTGGCGTGTTGGGCGTGGGGCGCGGAATCGGTGCCGAGGAAGAATTTCGGGCTGCCGCTGGTGGCGGCATCCAGCAAGGCCACTTGGTGGGTGTTGCGCTTGAGGATCGGCAGGCAATAGAAGTGCGGCCGAATCCCGCCCACCAGCATGTGGTTGCGGTTGTAGAGCAAATGATGCGCGGTGATGGTCGCACCGACGTTGGCCGAAGCCTCGGTGACAAACTGCACGGCGTCAGCGGTGGTGATGTGTTCGAACACCACTTTGAGCGTCGGGAACAGTTCGACCACACGGCGCATGTGCTCGTCGATGAAGATTTTTTCGCGATCAAACACGTCCACATCGCCACGGGTGACTTCCCCGTGGATCAGCAGCGGCATGCCGACTTCAGCCATGGCTTCGATCGCCGGCAGGATCTTGTCGATACTGGTCACGCCGGAGTCGGAGTTGGTGGTCGCGCCCGCCGGGTACAGCTTGGCGGCGTGCACGAAACCGGTGGCCTTGGCCTGGCGAATTTCTTCAGGCTGGGTGCGGTCGGTGAGGTAGAGCACCATCAACGGTTCGAAGCGGCTGCCGGCCGGCCGTGCAGCGAGGATGCGCTGGCGATAGGCGTCGGCCTCAGCGGCATTACGCACCGGAGGTACCAGGTTAGGCATGATAATCGCGCGGCCAAACGTGCGCGCTACATCGGCCACGGTTTGGGGTAACGCAGCACCATCGCGAAGATGAATATGCCAGTCGTCGGGACGCAGCAGGGTCAGGCGGTCGGACATTGGGGATTCCAGGCGGGTCAATCTGGTGGGAATGCTACCGGAAAAGACTCTTGCAGGCACTCGCTATCAAGTTTTGCAGCAGGTGTCCGATATCCCTGGGTATGCCTTAACGACGTATGACGCTTTGAAGTGTTGTAGAAACCAGTGGAGCCGCCCGTGCGCCAGCATTATCTAGCCCTGCTCAGTGTGTTCGCCAGCCTGCCTGCGATGGCACTCACATTCCAGACACGCCTGGAGAACATTGAGTGGAAGGTGGAAGGTGACCAATTCGAGTGCCGCCTGACCCAGCCGATCACCGATTTCGGCTCGGGTGAGTTCGTGCGTCGGGCCGGCGAGCAGGCGACCTTTCGCCTGAAAGCCTACAACGGCTCCCTGGGCGCGGGCTCGGCAACCTTATTGGCTGCCGCTGCGCCCTGGCAGCCGGGCCGCGGTGATATCAACCTCGGCGCCGTGCGTGCCGGCAGTGGCGATGTACTCTTCAACAGCTCCCAGGCCCAGGCCGGGCGGTTGTTCACGGGGTTGCTGGAAGGGCGCAGCCCCACCGTGCGGCATTACGGGCGTGAAGGCGGCTACTCGGAAATCCGTCTGTTGCCGGTAAAATTCAACAAGGCTTACAACGACTATCAAGTGTGTACCACCAAGCTGTTGCCGATGAATTACGATCAGGTCAAGCAGACCGAAGTCGGCTTCCCCGGCGGTGGAATTGAGCTGGACGCGGCCGCCAAAAAGAAGCTGGACGTGATTCTTGCGTTCATGAAAGCCGACCCCACGGTCAACCACGTCGAGTTGAATGGCCATTCGGACAACAGCGGCAACCGCCTGACTAACCGTGATGTTTCAAGGCGTCGTGCGCTGGCGGTCATGGACTACTTCAAGGCCAACGGCATCCAGGAATCGCAGATCACGATGCGGTTCCACGGTGAAAGTTACCCACTGGCGCCCAACACCAATGCCGCCAACCGCGCGCGCAACCGTCGCGTGAATATTCAGCTCGAACGCGTGGCAGCCCCCGAGAAACCGGCGCCGCAGGCCACGGGCCCGAGTAACCCCGCACACACGTCATAAAGTGCAGCCATAAGGTGCGACCATCGGTCGCCCGTTCGACATAATCTGTCGCTTTATCTTCATTTGCTGTCGCGCCTCTGTAAATTCACGGTTTTGGTCGGTAGAATCGACGGCTTTCCGTACAACCCCGTGGAGTGATGGCATGGCCGACGTAAACAAGGTCGTTCTCGCGTATTCCGGCGGCCTGGACACTTCGGTGATCCTCAAGTGGCTGCAGGATACTTATAATTGTGAAGTGGTGACCTTCACCGCTGACCTGGGTCAGGGCGAAGAGGTCGAACCTGCACGTGCCAAGGCGCAAGCCATGGGCGTGAAAGAGATCTACATTGACGACCTGCGCGAAGAATTCGTCCGCGATTTCGTCTTCCCGATGTTTCGCGCCAACACCGTCTACGAAGGCGAGTACCTGCTGGGTACTTCCATCGCGCGTCCGCTGATCGCCAAACGCTTGATCGAAATCGCCAACGAAACCGGCGCCGACGCCATTTCCCATGGCGCTACCGGCAAGGGTAACGACCAGGTGCGTTTCGAGCTGGGTGCCTACGCACTCAAACCCGGCGTGAAAGTGATTGCCCCTTGGCGCGAATGGGACCTGCTGTCCCGTGAAAAGCTGATGGATTACGCTGAAAAGCACGCAATCCCGATCGAGCGTCACGGCAAGAAGAAGTCCCCGTACTCGATGGACGCCAACTTGCTGCACATCTCCTATGAAGGCGGCGTGCTGGAAGACACCTGGACCGAGCACGAAGAAGACATGTGGAAATGGACCGTCTCCCCGGAGAACGCGCCCGACAAACCACAGTACCTGGAACTGACCTACCGCAACGGCGACATCGTCGCGCTGGACGGCGTCGAAATGACCCCGGCCACCGTGCTGGCGACCCTGAACCGCATCGGTGGTGAACACGGTATCGGCCGTCTCGACATCGTTGAGAACCGTTACGTGGGCATGAAGTCCCGTGGCTGCTACGAAACCCCGGGCGGCACCATCATGCTGCGCGCTCACCGCGCCATCGAGTCCATCACCCTGGACCGCGAAGTGGCTCACCTCAAAGACGAGCTGATGCCTAAGTACGCCAGCCTGATCTACACCGGCTACTGGTGGAGCCCTGAGCGTCTGATGCTGCAACAGATGATCGATGCCTCCCAGGCCCACGTGAACGGCGTTGTGCGCCTGAAACTGTACAAGGGTAACGTGATCGTTACCGGTCGCAAGTCCGATGAGTCGCTGTTCGACGCCAACATCGCCACCTTCGAAGAAGATGGCGGCGCTTACAATCAGGCGGACGCAGCAGGCTTCATCAAGTTGAATGCCTTGCGTATGCGCATCGCTGCCAACAAGGGTCGTAAGCTGTTCTGAGTGACCTCTCGTTGTAAAAAGTGGCCCCTTGTTTAAGGGGCCATTTTTTTTGCCTGCATATTCAACGCGCTAGCCGCACTACAACGCAGTGTTTAAAAGTTGTTTGGCAAATGTTTATCGGAGTTCAGATTGGAAGTTATTGGATTGTATTTTTGTTTTGGAATTTTGTTTTACGTGCATGAATGAATTTTTAACACCTGACATAGGAACTATGTCTTACAGAAGATTCACTATGTACCTGAGAATGGTATGCAAGATGATGAAAATTCTGTAGGAATTAAGGATGTTAGAAAATATGTTGGATGGAACTAAAAGAGTAGGAGTTTTCTCACCTGTTCATTCGCCTGGCAGCGGCACGCAATGGGTATTTCCTGAAAGTCATGTGCGTTACGTTTACCTTGCGTCTCAACGGCTGCGGATATTTCACTCAGAATATGTATGCCGCCGGAAAGGTCTGAAAGTCTCCGTAAAAGCGGACACGTCTGAGTTAGTGTTTTTTTGTAGGCCAATTCCTATATCGTTGTGGGTTGGGTCTCTGCTTGCTGTTGCTTGGGGTGGAACGGTATGCCAACTAGGAAACGACTAGGCTATTGTGCTTACTCTAAATAATTCGAACAGCGAAATTGGACTTTCTCATGAATAAAGTGCTGATCGTGGATGATCATCCCGTCATTCGTCTTGCTGTGCGCATGCTAATGGAGCGTCATGGTTATGAAGTCGTTGCCGAGACTGATAACGGCGTCGATGCGTTGCAACTTGCGCGCGAGCATGTGCCTGATATTGTCATACTGGATATCGGTATCCCCAAACTCGATGGCCTGGAAGTTATTTGCCGCCTGGCCTCTACCAAGCAGGCCACGCCTGTCAAGGTGTTGGTGCTGACGTCGCAGGCGCCCGGGCATTTTTCCATGCGCTGCATGCAAGCGGGGGCGGCTGGGTACGTGTGCAAGCAGCAGGACCTGACTGAGTTGTTGAGCGCCATCAAGGCGGTGCTCTCCGGCTACAGCTATTTCCCTAACCAGGCACTCAACTCCGTGCGCTCCACCATGGGTAACGCCAGTGAAGCGGATATGGTCGAGCGCTTGTCGGGTCGAGAGATGATGGTGTTGCAGCAATTGGCGCGTGGCAAAACCAACAAGGAGATCGCCGACGGCATGTTCCTGAGCAACAAGACGGTCAGTACCTATAAGACGCGTCTGCTACTCAAGCTCAATGCACGTTCGCTCGTGGATCTTATCGAGCTGGCCCAGCGCAACGGCCTCGTATAAGGAGGGCGTCGTCCCAGACGAACTCGTACAACCGGCAAAAAAAAGCCTCCGTCAGGGAGGCTTCCGGTCGCCAACGGCTCGATCAGAGATCGAAGTCGTAATCGGCCAGCTGTTTTTGCAAGCGTCGCTCTTCCAGAAGGTTATCGATGGTGCGGCGTTTGCTTAAATTGGTCTTGGCCACCTCTACAACGGGGGCTTCCCCGTCGTCATCCGCTTCAACGAGGTCGTCTTCTACATCCAGTTGTTCTTTGCCAGTGCTCATAAGGTTAACTCCAGGCTAAGACTGCCGTTGGCGCTCCTTATAACGATAATCCATGAAAGGGTAAAAAAGATTTTTTCAATCGACTGATCGAGAAAACCAATGAACCCTCAATCGTCGGATGTCTTGTCCTTGTATTCGCACAGGTCTTCGATGCGGCAGCTCCCGCAGCGAGGTTTGCGCGCCTGGCAAACGTAGCGCCCGTGAAGAATCAGCCAATGGTGGGAATCGAGCAAATACGGCTTGGGCACGAATTTCATCAGCTGCTTTTCCACCTCCACCACGTTTTTGCCGCGAGCAATACCGGTTCGGTTGCTGACGCGGAAAATATGCGTGTCCACCGCCATGGTCAGCTGCCGAAACGCGGTGTTGAGCACCACGTTAGCGGTTTTACGGCCTACGCCGGGGAGGGCTTCCAGGGCTTCGCGGGTTTGTGGCACCTCGCTGCCGTGCAACTCCACGAGCAGGCGGCAGGTCTCGATGACATTCTTGGCCTTGCTGTTGTACAGACCGATGGTCTTGATGTATTCGGACAACCCGGCCACGCCCAAGGCATAGATGGCCTCTGGCGTATTGGCTACTGGATACAGTTTGGCCGTGGCCTTGTTGACGCCAACGTCCGTGGATTGGGCCGACAGAATCACCGCAATCAGCAACTCGAACGGCGAGGAGTAAGCCAGCTCGGTCTTGGGTTCTGGATTGTCTTCGTGAAACCTGCGGAAAATTTCCAGGCGTTTTGCGGCGTTCATGGGGCAGGCATTTCCTTGCAGACGGTCAACGTGGTTTCAAAAGTGAGTGCAGGCTTGGCAGGATAAACCATCGCCACCACGCCCGGCAGCGCCTGTGGTGGATCAACCGCCGGTGTGGGTGTCCACTTGGCGCTGCGCTTCATCCAGCTTGTGTTGTGCGGCATTCAGCTCATCCACGCTGGCGCCCGGTTGGCGTTGCAACTTGCTCACATCAGCCCGTGCATAAGCCAGGGCGGTTTTGAGTTGGCGCAGTCGGGCGTCGATGGGGCGCTTTTCAACACGCTGCAAGTCGGGTCGTGGCTGCTCGCTGGCAGCTTCTGCGTCATGCAAGGTTTGCTCGGCAGTGGCCAGTGCAGCATTCAAGGTGGCCAGTTGCTGTTCGTCAGCGTTCTGGTCCTGAGCCTTTTTTAACGCGGCGCGGCGCATGGCTAGCTGGATTTTCGCACGCTTGAGTTCAGGGTCTTTCAGGGTTGGCGGTGGCGGCGGATTGCCCACCTCCAGTGCACTGAGCGCCTGCTCCGCTGCTTCGAACTGTTGCTGCAGAACAATCAGCTGCGACTGTTGCTCAGAGGTCGGCGGGTGACCAAACGCCTTCAGTGACTTATGCAGTTGGGCCCGACTCATCGCGACCGTGATTTTGGCTTTCTTGACGGCTGCATCCCTGGCCGCCTGAGCGGTATCAGCGTGCACGGGCGCAACAGGCAGTGAGCGCTTGGCGCGTGCAAGGCGTTCGGCGAGCCTGTGTGCTTCTTCCCGTTGCAGCCGCGTATTGCGTTGCTCAAAGCGCCGCCGCGCACGATCGCGCTTGAGGCCACGCTCGTGGCGCTGGTGATCACTGGCCGCCAGGTCGCCCACAATCGGCAGCACGCTGGCCGCTGGGCGCATCTCAATGCAATCGACAGGGCAGGGCGCGACGCACAGGTCGCAACCGGTGCACTCATCCATGATGACGGTGTGCATCAATTTGGCGGCGCCAACAATCGCATCCACCGGGCAGGCCTGGATGCATTTGGTGCAGCCGATGCACTCGGCCTCGCGGATATAGGCGACCAGGGCTGGGGCTTCACCTCGGCTGGTGTCCAGTTCCAGCACTGGCACACGCAGTAATTGCGCAAGACCCGCGATGGTTTCCTGCCCACCGGGCGGGCACTTGTTGATCGCCTCGCCAAGCGCGATGCCCTCGGCGTAAGGCTTGCAGCCAGGGTGCCCGCACTTGCCGCATTGGGTCTGCGGCAGCAGCGCGTCGATACGTTGAATCAGCGTCATGGGGTGATCATTGGCATGCCGGTTGAACAAACAGGGCCGGTTGGGGTGAGCCCGCTGGTTGTGGCAGATGGGCTTGTTGTGGCGAGCCCGCTTACTGTGGCGAGCGGGGCTGTCGTGGCGAGCGGGCTTGCCCCGCGTTGGCGCGCGCAGCGGCCCTAAACCAGGCACCTTGTTCTATCTGCAGGAACAAGGTGCCTGGTTTAGGGCCGCTGCGCAGCCCAATACGGGGCAAGCCCGCTCGCCACCTAGTTTTACTTGATCCGTTGCCCCGGCTTCGCGCCGCTGTCCGGGCTCAGCAGGTAGATTTCTTCACCACCAGGGCCAGCCGCCATCACCATGCCTTCGGAAATGCCGAACTTCATTTTCCGTGGCTTGAGGTTGGCGATCATCATGGTCAGCCGACCATCGAGCTTGGACGGGTCCGGGTAAGCGCTCTTGATCCCGGAGAACACGTTGCGTTGCTCATCACCGATGTCCAGGGTCAGGCGCAGCAGCTTGTCGGCACCCTCCACGGCTTCGGCCTTGATGATCAGCGCGACGCGCAGGTCCACGGCGGCAAAGGCGTCGAAGTCGATTTCCGGGGAGAGCGGGTCTTTGGCCAGTTCGCCGTTGCCGGCAGGTGCAGATTCGCCGGTGTCGGTCTGGCTGGCGACCAGGTCTTCTTTCGAAGCATCGGTCATCGCCTGCACCTTGACCGGGTCGATACGGGTCATCAGCGGCTTGAACTCATTCAACGGGTGGTTGCTGAGCAAGGTGGTGTGGTCGTTCCAAGTCAGCGGCGCGACGTTGAGGAACGCCTCGGCGTCGGCAGCCAGCAATGGCAGCACCGGCTTGAGGAAGATCACCAACTGGCGGAACAGGTTGACGCCCGTGGCGCAGATCGCCTGGACTTCAGCCTGCTTGCCTTCCTGCTTGTTCAGCGACCATGGTGCCTTGTCGGCGATCCAGGCGTTGGCACGGTCGGCCAGGCCCATGATCTCGCGCATGGCACGGGCGAAGTCGCGGGCTTCATAGGCGTCGGCAATGCTTGGCGCGGCGGCCAGGAACGCTTCGGTCAGTTCCGGCGCAGCGTTTTCGGCCACCAGCAGGCCGGCATTGCCCTTGTGGATAAACCCGGCGCAACGGCTGGCGATGTTGACGACTTTGCCCACCAGGTCCGAGTTGACCTTTTGTACGAAGTCTTCCAGGTTCAGGTCGAGGTCGTCGACGCCACGGCCCAGCTTGGACGCGTAGTAGTAGCGCAGGTATTCCGGCGACAGATGGTCGAGGTAGGTGCGCGCCTTGATAAAGGTGCCACGCGACTTGGACATCTTCTGGCCGTTGACCGTCAGGTAGCCGTGCACGGCAATGCCGGTTGGCTTGCGGTAACCCGAACCTTCGAGCATCGCCGGCCAGAACAGCGCGTGGAAGTTGACGATGTCCTTGCCGATGAAGTGGTACAGCTCGGCGGTGGAGTCCTTGGCCCAGAACGCGTCGAAATCCAGCTCCGGGGTGCGGTCGCAGAGGTTCTTGAAGCTGGCCATGTAGCCGATCGGCGCGTCCAGCCACACATAGAAGTACTTGCCCGGCTCGTCCGGGATCTCGAAACCGAAGTACGGCGCATCGCGGGAGATGTCCCACTGTTGCAGGCCGGCATCCAGCCACTCGGCGATCTTGTTGGCCACGGCGTCCTGCAGGGTGCCGCTGCGTGTCCAGGTTTGCAGCATCTGCTGGAAATCCGGGAGCTTGAAGAAGAAGTGCTGGGAATCCTTGAGCACCGGAATGGCGCCGGAGATGGCCGACCTTGGGTTTTTCAGGTCGGTCGGTGCGTAAGTGGCACCGCACTTCTCGCAGTTGTCGCCGTATTGGTCTTCGGTGCCGCATTTCGGGCAGGTGCCCTTGATGAAGCGGTCGGCCAGGAACATTTTCTTTTCCGGGTCGAAATACTGCGTGATCGAGCGCGTGGCAATGTGCCCGGCGTCGCGCAGGCGCGTGTAGATCTGGCTCGACAGCTCGCGGTTTTCGTCGGAGTGGGTCGAGTGGAAGTTGTCGAAATCCACCAGGAACTCGGCAAAGTCGGCGCTGTGTTCAGCCTGCACATTGGCGATCAGTTGTTCCGGGGTGATCCCTTCCTTTTCGGCGCGCAACATGATGGCCGATCCGTGGGCGTCGTCTGCGCAGACATAAATGCATTGATTGCCGCGATGCTTCTGGAAGCGCACCCACATATCGGTCTGGATGTACTCAAGCATATGGCCAAGATGGATAGAACCATTGGCATAGGGCAGGGCGCTGGTGACGAGGATCTTGCGTGGCTCTGACATGGGGCTCGGCTACTTGATGAAACGGAGGTCGGCCACTATAAAGCGCCGGGAAATATATTTCACCCCGTGACGCGGTTTCTGAATATTCCTAAGTCTGGAAAGCATGCCGTTGGGCGCCTGGAACGGTTAGGATAGCCGCCTGTTTCAGTCAGTCTTTTTTCGGGAGTAGCCCATGAGCGCCGTCAATCGCGCAGCGGTGGAAGCCGTTCTTCGCCAATACACCGACCCCTATTTGAACCAGGACCCGGTCAGCGCCGGCTGTGTACGCGCCATCGAGGTCCAGGGCGACCAGGTTTCAGTCCAGTTGGAACTGGGTTATGCCGCCGGTCTGTTCAAGAGCGGTTGGGCGCAGATGCTGCAAATGGCCATCGAGGGCTTGGACGGCGTGCGTTCGGCCAAGGTCGACATCCAGTGCGTGATCGCCGCGCACAAGGCCCAGGCGCAGATCCCGGGCCTGGCCAACGTCAAGAATGTGGTCGCCGTGGCGTCCGGCAAGGGCGGCGTGGGTAAATCCACCACGGCCGCCAACCTGGCGCTGGCGCTGGCCCGCGAAGGTGCCCGCGTGGGTATTCTCGACGCCGACATCTACGGCCCCAGCCAAGGCGTGATGTTCGGCATTGCCGAAGGCACCCGACCCAAGGTCAAGGACCAGAAGTGGTTCGTACCGATTGAGTCGATGGGCGTTGAGGTCATGTCCATGGCTTTTCTCACCGACGACAACACGCCGATGGTCTGGCGCGGGCCGATGGTCTCCGGCGCGCTGCTGCAACTGGTCACCCAGACCGCCTGGGGCGACCTGGATTACTTGGTGATCGACATGCCGCCAGGCACCGGCGATATCCAACTGACCCTGGCGCAGAAAGTCCCGGTGGCCGGCTCGGTGATCGTGACCACGCCCCAGGACCTGGCGCTGCTCGACGCCAGAAAAGGCGTGGAGATGTTCCGCAAGGTCAACATCCCGGTGCTGGGCGTTGTGGAAAACATGGCGGTACACATCTGCTCCAACTGCGGGCATGCCGAGCATCTGTTTGGCGAGGGCGGCGGCGAGAAGCTGGCAACCCAATACGGCGTCGAACTGCTGGCCTCGTTGCCGCTGGCGATGGAAATTCGTGAGCAGGCTGACGGCGGCAAGCCCACTGTGGCGGCCGAGCCCGACGGGCAGCTTGCAATGATCTACCAAGAGTTGGCCCGTCATGTGGGCGCGCGGATCGTCTTGCAAGAAGCAGCAGCGCCGGCAATGCCGACGATTACGGTCAGCGACGACTGATCGGTTTGAAGGAAAACAAGCCTCGACTGTGTCGGGGCTTTTTCATGCCTGAGGATTCGTCAACGGTTTCCAAATACGCATTTACGCAATGGCGCGTGTAAGCATTCGCCTACTTTTGGGTAAGTGTTTGGTTTTTTTACCGCGCGTGTACGTCTTGAATCGGCGAAAGACTTTTCTATCTTATTGAAATTAAACAATTATTTATTTCAATTCGAGTGCTGAAGTCTGTCAGCTCAGCGGTTGGATCCCGTTGAACTTCCCTTGGAAGTCTCTAACATCAGCCCTGTGTCCACGGATTGACACAGCCATCAAGGAACGATGGTTGAAGGAACGTCGCAGGATGCGATTCATCAGGACGATGAAAAGGAATACAGGGACTAGGGAAAAAATGTGGGCGGGTCATACCGCCCCTTTTTTTTGCCTGTAGAAAAGTGAAACCCACCCTGCAGAAACGCAAAAAGGCCCGCAAGGGGCCTTTTTATTGGGCGGCGGCGCGTTTAGCGCTCGAGGTTTGCAATCTTACCTTTCTTGCCATCCCACTCCGCTGCATCAGGCATCGGATCTTTACGCTCAGTGATATTCGGCCAGATTTCCGCCAAATCAACGTTCAACTGAATAAATTCCTGCATCTCTGCCGGGACTTCGTCCTCGGAGAAAATAGCGACGGCCGGGCACTCTGGTTCACACAGGGCGCAGTCGATGCACTCATCCGGGTGGATAACCAGGAAGTTCGGGCCTTCGTAGAAGCAGTCCACCGGACACACTTCGACGCAGTCGGTGTACTTGCACTTGATGCAGTTGTCGGTAACGACGAAGGTCATTTCTAATTCTCTCCTCAGGCGGCGGCAGCGAAACCCCTTGTGGTGGGGTTCGCGAGGTTCGGGAGCGATAGTCTGCAGACCAGGCTAAAAGCCTGCAGCATCCCAAACCGCGCGAGAGTCTACCAGCTTGCAAGCGTCTGCGTTATATCCGAGTCTGCAGTGCATATAACATTTCTAGCGCTTTGCGCGGCGTCAAGCCGTCCAAGTCAAGCTTAGCCAACTCATCCAGCACCGGATGCGGCAAACTGGCGAACATGTCGCTCTGGTGCGGCGCGCTCGGTTTATTGCTGGCTTTAGCTGGGCTTGCCACGGGCATCTCGTGGGGCAAGGCGGTTTCTTCCAGGCGGCTCAGGTGCTCGCGGGCACGGGTGATCACCTCGCTCGGCACACCGGCCAGTTGCGCCACGGCCAGGCCGTAGCTCTGGCTCGCCGGCCCCGGCAGCACGTGGTGCAGGAACACGATGCGCTCATTGTGCTCGGTGGCATTGAGATGCACGTTAGCCACCAGCGGCTCGTTTTCCGGCAGTACGGTCAGCTCGAAATAGTGCGTGGCAAACAGCGTATAAGCGCGCAGATGCGCCAAGCGCTCGGCCGCCGCCCATGCCAGGGACAGACCATCAAAGGTGCTGGTGCCGCGCCCCACTTCATCCATCAGCACCAAGCTGCGTTCGGTGGCGTTGTGCAGGATGTTGGCGGTTTCGCTCATTTCCACCATGAAGGTCGAACGGCCACCAGCCAGGTCATCGCTGGAACCGATCCGGGTGAAAATGCGGTCCACCAGCGACAGCTCGCAACTGGCCGCCGGTACAAAGCTGCCGATATGCGCCAGCAACACGATCAACGCGGTCTGGCGCATGTAGGTGGATTTACCGCCCATGTTGGGACCGGTGATCACCAGCATGCGGGTATCGTCATCCAGCGACAGGTCGTTGGCAACGAATGGCGTAGTCAACACCTGCTCCACCACCGGGTGGCGCCCCTGCACGATGCGCATGCACGGCTCACTGACAAAGCGCGGGCAGTTCAGGTCGAGGTTCAGCGCGCGCTCAGCGAGGTTGCTCAACACATCCAGTTCCGCCAGGGCGGCGGCGGTGTCTTGCAGTGGCGCCAAACGGCTGATCAAGTCTTCGAGCAAGGCTTCATACAGCATCTTTTCCCGCGCCAGAGCGCGGCTCTTGGCCGACAGTGCCTTGTCTTCAAACTCTTTGAGCTCAGGCGTGATAAAGCGCTCGGCACCTTTAAGGGTTTGACGCCGCTGATAGTCGATCGGCGCCGACTCGGCCTGCTTGCTCGGCAACTCAATAAAGTAGCCGTGCACGCGGTTGTAACCGACCTTCAGGTTGGCCAAGCCCGTGCGGGCTTTTTCGCGGGCCTCCAGGTCAATCAGGAACTGCCCGGCGTTCTCGCTCAGCGATTGCAGCTCATCCAGTTCTGTGTCGTAACCGGTTTTCAGCACGCCGCCGTCACGGATGATCGCCGGCGGGTTGTCGATAATGGCTTTTTCCAACAGCGCCGCGAGGTCCGGGTAAGTGCCGGCCGTCACGGCGAGTTGTTGCAGGTGCGGTGTGTCCAGTTCAGTCATCGCCACTTGCAGTTGCGGCAGCGCGCTCAAGGCATCGCGCAGGCGTGCCAAGTCACGCGGCCGCGCATTACGCAGACCGATCCGCGCCAGGATGCGCTCGATATCACCGATTTCTTTCAGCTGCGGCTGCAGCATTTCAAAGCGATAGCCATCCAGCAGGCAGGTAATAGACGTCTGGCGCGCTTGCAGCACCGTCAGGTCGCGCAGTGGGCGGTTCAACCAACGGGTCAGCAAGCGGCTGCCCATGGCGGTCTGGCAACGGTCGACCACCGATTGCAGCGTGTTATCGCGGCCACCGGCCAGGTTGGTGTCCAACTCCAGGTTGCGACGGCTGGCGCCATCGAGCACCACGGTATCGTCCAGGCGCTCATGGCGCAGGCTGCGCAAATGCGGCAGGGCGGTGCGCTGGGTTTCTTTGGCATAGCCGAGCAAACAACCGGCGGCGCCGATGGCCAGGGTCAGGTTTTCGCAACCGAAACCTTTAAGGTCTTGCACCGAGAATTGCTGGCACAGACTCTTCAGTGCCGAATCACGCTCAAAGTCCCACGGCGCACGACGCTTGGTCCCACGACGCTTCTCCGCTGGCAAGTCCTTAGGCCAATCATCCGGAATCAACAACTCCACCGGGTTGATGCGCTCCAGCTCCGCCAGCAAGTTCTCCCAGCCCTTGATCTCCAGCACGCTGAAATTGCCACTGGTGATGTCCAGCACCGACAGGCCGAACAAACGCTCATCGCCCAACACCGCCGCGATCAAGTTGTCACGACGCTCATCCAGCAACGCCTCATCACTCACCGTGCCCGGCGTAATAATGCGCACCACCTGACGTTCCACCGGCCCCTTGCTGGTCGCCGGGTCGCCGATCTGCTCACAGATCACCACCGACTCGCCCAGCTTCACCAGCTTGACCAAGTAGCCTTCCAACGAATGGTAAGGAATCCCACACATCGGAATCGACTGCCCCGCCGACTGCCCGCGCGCGGTCAAGGTGATGTCCAGCAACTTGGCGGCCTTCTTCGCGTCTTCGTAGAAGATCTCGTAGAAGTCGCCCATGCGATAGAACATCAACTGATCAGGGTGCTGGTTTTTCAGGCGCCAGTACTGCTGCATCATCGGGGTGTGGCTGGAGAGGTCAGTCATACGCGGGTTTCAGCTCTTCCTGTCTAATAGACAAATCAAATCCGTCTAATACTACAGGGAATTTTGCTTGATTTGGGAGACGGGTTCGGTGTTGGAGAATGGTCAGAGCTGAGCATTTAGAGAGCAATTGGAGGGCTTCTAAGGGGTGGCATTCCCTTCTATTCATATTGGAGCACCTCAGCGCTCGACTCTCTGCATGCAGTATATCGTCAGAGGGAATTGACGGAAAAAGCGCGGCTCGCCAATGTCAGCTAACGCCCAAAAGCAGTCATCGCGTGGGTGCTGAACGGGATTCGGTGTGCGTCTGAAGTGATGCGGGTTCGAGTCTCTTTTTACCGCCAAATTTAAAAAAAAACGAGCCACTGGTTCTACTAGAGAAATTATGAGGTTTGTGGTTTTTGGCATCTGAAAATAGTCCCATAGGACTGGCGCCCTATGTTGGTGCGAAAGAACATTTCCTTTGGCCAACGTAGCGAGCACGTTTTCTCTCGATACCCAGAACATCACGGACGCCACAGCTTACCGCTGTTACTGAGCGTTACAGGTCATACTTAGCTGATAACGCTGAGTTTGCTGCGGTGCCGTCTGTCTTCTTGGTAACGCAGAATCCTCACCGTGCTAGTGAGTGGCATTGCTGATGCGCAACTAAAGTCTGTTTAGAGGCGCATTCACGTCTATCGATCTTAGTCTTGGATGGTCAGGCGTGCTGGGAGAGAGCGAAATGGCGCGTTACTGCCGTAAGTGAATTCCCCGTCTGGCGGACAGCAGCCCTGATCTCATCTTTAGTTACCCCGAACTTCACGGCCCAAAAACATAGCTCGAAACCGTCGTTTATGTTGATTATGAGTGCGTCGGTGTTAGCCACAGATTTTTGCTTTTTCATTGGACGTTCCTTGTCAGAATTCAAGAGTGCTCTGTCAGGGTAGTCTGTGCAGACGAAGAGCGCTGAGGTTTTCTGAGCTACTTTTAAAAGTTTTTGATCGGTTGTCTTTGATCCTGGCGGTCGGTGAAGTTGATCGTACGGACAGAACATCGTTTGGGAATCGGCTACATGATGGTGAGAACTGAAATCGCCAGGATCTGAAGCCGATTGGGGAATTACGAATTTTGGAAGTGATCACCCATTATTCAGGCGATCATGTCCTACTGCATAAATCGAGACGCAACAGATTATCCTAGGCCCCATGGTCAATTTCCTACAGACACCTAATTAGGGACCTGGCTATTATCCACTAAACAGATGCGCATAACGGAATCGAAGTCATGGGCGAGCAATGGATTGCTGTTACTAGTATGTTGGCGATGGCATGGATCGTATTCATCGCGCTGATTATCGAGAGGTACCTCTTTTGATTCCCAAGCGCGCCGGCAAACCCTGGCAATTTTGAAATGTGCTTGTGGGCGGAAGTCGGAGAAACACACCAAAGCGCCCTTAACGTCACCCCATCTTCCAATAACGCCGCTTATGTTCAAAAGGCCCATACACTTGAACCAGGTGTGGGAGCCTTTTTAAGGTAGCCGTAACCAAGCCCTCCTACACTGGCATGCCAGTGCAGGGGGCTTGGTTGAGGAACGCGTCGTCCGTGGCGTCAAAGGGTTTCACTGTCAGGCGTCTATAGGGCTGATAAGGCCAATCTAGGGCGGATGTTGGCAAAAAAAGTCAAATAAGGTGGTGATTGTTTTTGTTCGGCGCAGGTGCTTACAGCGCTTGCAGCCAAACCGTCACGCACAGGCCACGCTGCGCTTGGGTATTGCTGAATGACAACTGCACCCGTGCGCCGCTGCGCTCTGCAATCGCCTTGACGATCGACAGGCCCAGCCCGGAGCCGGCCTCGTCGGTGCCCAGGCTGCGGTAGAAGGGGTCGAACACCCGCGCCTGTTCCTCTGTGGCAATGCCGGGGCCGGAGTCCTTGATGTGCAGCAGTACGGCGCCTGGGGTCTGGGTCACCGAGAGGTCTATGCGCCCGCCCTCCGGGGTATATCGAATGGCATTGTCCACCAGGTTTTTCACCAAGGTGAACAGGTCCATCGCGTTGAAGGTCACGTGCACGTCCTGGGCGCCGTCCGTGCCGATATCGAGTTGCTTGAGTTCGGCCAGCGGCAGCAGGTCTTCAAGGACCTGACGATACACGGCATGCACCGACAGGCGGGTGCGCACCCGCTCCGAGGTTGACTGTGCTGCCGCCAGACTCAGCAGTTGGTCAATCAGCTGGCGCCCACGCGCAATGCCCCGGGACAGCGGCACAAAACGCTCGCGGCTCATGGGCGACATCTCGGTGGCGGCCAGCCGGTCGGCCTGCAACGCCAAGGCCGTCATGGGCGAGCGCAGCTCGTGGGCGGCATCGGCGACAAACCGCCGCTGACTGTCCATGGACTGCGCAACGCGCGCCAGCAGGCGATTGATCGCCACCACAAACGGGCGCACTTCGGTGGGCAGGTGCTGCTCCTCGATGGGGTGCAATTCTTGCTCGGCGCGTTGGTCGATCTCGGCCGCCAGCACCCCAATCGGGCGAAACAGCTTGCGCACCAGGTCGCCGACTACCAGCAACAGCACGGGGAACAGAATCAGGAACGGCAACAAACTGCGCCAGGCGGCTCCACGGGCGTCTTTGTCGCGGGCGTCGGACTCCTGGGCCACGGCGATGCGCTCGCCACCGGCGGTGGTGTGCACCAGCACGCGAAAGGCTTCACCGGCCACCTGAACCGTGGACAAGCCATCCGCCCGGCTGACGGGAAAGGGCAGGGGCAGGGCTTCATCGGTGGTTCCCGTGGCGTGCGGGCTGTCGTTCAGGCGCTGGATGATCACCCGGGTTTCTTCGTCGTCACCGGCCAGCGCCGGGCCTTTTGGGTATTGCAGAGTCATCTGCTGGCGGTCGAACAGCATCGCCACCTGGCGCAAGGTGGCGTCCTGTTGTTCGTGAGTTTCTTCAAACGCAGAGACAAACGCAAACACGCTGGCCGCCAACGCCACCAGCAGGATCGCCAGGCACAGGGTCACCGACAGCCGCAGTTGCACCGACTCACTCAAACGCTTTTTGAAACCATCCATCCCATGCCCCTGACATTCTTGATCACGTGGGTGCCCAACTTGCGCCGCAAGGCGTGAATCAGAAACTCGATGGCGTTGCTCTCCACTTCATTGCCCCAGCCATACAGACGGTCTTCCAACTCACTGCGCGAAAGGATCGCCCCCGGGCGGATCAGCAACGCTTGCAGCAGGGCAAATTCGCGGCTGGACAACGCCACCTCGCGCTGTTCGTCGGTGCTCGCGTGTTTGCTCAGCAGGTCCAGGGTCACCACGCCATTGCCCAGCACCGACTGGGCGGCTCCACCCTTGCGGCGCAGCACGGCGCGAATGCGTGCCAGCAGTTCGGCGATGTCGAAGGGTTTGAGCAGGTAATCGTCGGCGCCGCCGTCCAGGCCGCGCAGGCGGTCATCGAGGCTGTCGCGGGCGGTGATGATCAGCAGGGGCACGGGGTTGTTGCGCGCGCGGATGCATTCCAGCACCTCGAGGCCGTCCTTGCCGGGCAGGCCTAGGTCCAGCAGCACCAGGTCGTAGAGGTGGGTGTCGAGGGCGGCCAGGCCCGTAAGGCCGTTTTTGACCCAGTCGGCGGCATAGCTCGCATCGCTGAGCGCGCGCTGGATGGCGTCGCCAATCATGGGGTCGTCTTCGACCAGTAGAATCCGCATCTTGCTCTCCAGCGCCAACGCAAACGCGGCGAGGAAGTCGCCGCGTGTGTAGTGAAGCATGTTGTCAGCCTTTCATCGAATCGAAGGCCTTGAGCAGGTCGTCCATCGCGGCCTGGCAGTCGGCCTGGTTCGGGCTGGTGTCACGCAATGCCGAGAGCGCGCGGTCGATGGCTTTATCCAGCACGTGCCAGTCGCTGGCGGCACGCGGCTTGATCCCGGCTTCGGCGCTGTCCCAGCTGCTTTCCAGGTCCTTGATGCGGGCTTTGGCGCCGGCCAGGTCGTGCTTGGAGACCAGGGCCGACACGTCCACGGCAATGTTGCGGAACTCCGACAGGTCCCCTAGTTTCGAGGCCTGGCGCTGGCTGCTGCTTGAGCCGGCACTGGGTGCAACCTTGGGTTTATCGGCAGGTTTCGAGCAGCCAGTGGCGATGCTTAGCAGGCCGATGGCGGAAATAATCGCGACGTGGCGGATCATGTTTCTGAGGTTAAGCATGGTGATGTCCTTGGGTTCAATTAGTAAGGGGTTTGCGGTTACCGACGCTGAATTGCGCCACGGCCACCAGCAGAACGATGACGAACAGGAACAGCGCGCTGGTCCAACTGGCTCCCATGCCCAGGCCGCCATAAGTCTTGGCCTGGGTGAGCAGGTCGCCCAGCGAAGCACCGAAGGGGCGGGTGAGGATGTAGGCGACCCAGAAGGTCAGCACGCTGTTGACGCCCAGGCGCCAGGCCAGCAGGGCAACGCCGATCAGGCCGGCAAAAATCACCGCGCCGAGGGTGAAACCCAGGCCCAGCGCCTCGGTTGCCAGGTCGCCGGCGGCAGTGCCCAGGGCGAAGGTGCAGAGCACCGTGGTCCAGTAGAACCATTCGCGCCGTGGGGTGACAATGTCGCGGATCGACAGGCTGCGCTCGGTGCGGTACCAGAGCATAAAGTTGAGCGCGAGCAGCACCGAGAAAATTGCCGTGCTGACATACAGGCTGACGTCGAGTTTATCGGTGAGGATATCGGTGATCTGTGTGCCGACGATGCTCACCAACACCACGGTCAGCCAGTAGATCCACGGCGTGTAGGCCTTGGTGCGCAGTTGGCCGAACAGCGCGAGCCCCAGCAGCGCGGCCATGCCGAGGCTGGTGGGGCCGGCGCCGAAGCCGGCATCCACGGCGAGGTAATCCGCGCCGGTTTCCCCCACGGTGGTGGACAGTATCTTGATCACCCAGAATGATAGCGTCACCTCGGGTACTTTGTTCAGCCAACGGGCTGCTGTGGCATTCATCGGGATTACCTCTCCTTGACCGCGCGGTGGTTGGCGCAAGGGAGAAGGTACGTCACGAGACTTAGCTGAGACTGAGGGCCGGTTTTTTTATCCAAACAGCACGTGGGCGGTGCCCGTGGTCGACAGGTGCACCGCGCTGCCGGCCGGTGGCGCCAGCAGGCCGGCGCTCCGCACCAGGATCGTATGGCTCGGGTCAGCGTGCAACGCCACGGTCAGTGTGCAGGTGTTGCCGCCGAACTCGCGCTCCGTCACCACGCCAGGGCAACCGGTGGCACTGAGGTGCACTTGCTCGGGGCGCAGCATGATCCGCGCCTTGTCGTGGCTCAGCGGACTGTTGGTCTGGATCCGCCCCAGGTCGCAGTCGGCCCAGCCGGCCTGTATACGCGCGGGCAGCACCACCGCATCCCCGAGAAACAGCGCGGTCTGCTCATCAGCCGGGTACTGGTACATCTCCATCGGGTGGCCCGACTGCACCAGGCGGCCCTGGCGCATCACCGCCAATTGGTCGGCAAATGACAGTGCTTCCGCCTGATCATGGGTCACCAGAATGGTGGTGATGCCGGCATCGCTGAGCAGTCGCGCGACCATCTTGCGCATGGCCGAGCGCAAGCCGGTGTCCAGCGCCGAAAACGGCTCGTCCAGCAGCATCAGGCGTGGCTGTTGCGCCAGGGCGCGGGCCAGCGCCACCCGTTGCTGTTGGCCGCCGGACAGTTCATGGGGCCAGCGCCGCGCCATATTGGCGTCGAGGGCCACGCTGTCCATCAGCTCGGCGATACGGCTGTGGTGCGCCTCGCCCTTGGTCGCCAGGCCAAAGCCGATGTTGTCGGCCACCGTCATGTGCGGGAACAGTGCGCCATCCTGCGGCACATAGCCGATCTGGCGCTGATGGGCCGGCACAGCATGGGTGGCGTCCACTAGGACCTGGCCGTTGAGTGTGAGGCTGCCGCTGTCGGGGAATTCAAACCCGGCGATCATGCGCAACAAGGTGGTCTTGCCGGAGCCGGAGGGCCCGACGATCACCGTGCGCCCGCCGGTGGGCACCGACAGGCTGACGTCGGCCAAGGCGCGCTGGCTGCCGAAGGATTTGCAGAGGGCGTGGAGTTCAAGGGCGTTCATCGGCCTGCCGTGCGTTTGGATTGGTGGTAGAGGAGGCCGGTCAACGGCAGTGACAGCAGGATCATGATTAGCGCGTAAGGCGCGGCGGCGGCGTAGTCGATCTCGCTGGTCATCGCCCAGAAGCCGGTGGCCAGGGTGCGCGTGCCATTGGGTGCGAGCAGCAAGGTGGCAGTCAGCTCGTTGGCGATAGCCAGAAACACCAGCGCCGCTCCGGCAGCCGCGGCGGGTGCGGCCAGGCGCAGGGTGATCAGCCACAGGGCGCGGCTGGGCGAGCGGCCGAGGCTGCGGGCCATGTTTTCCAGCTCCACCGGCGCCTGGGCGATGCCTGCGCGCAGGCTCACCAGGGCCCGTGGCAGGAACATCAACAGGTAGGCGAGCAGCACGGTAATAGTGGTTTGGTAGATCGGCCGGGCGAAGTGGATGGTCACCGTGACCAAGGCCAGCGCCACCACGATGCCCGGCAACGAACTGGTGATGTAGTTGCAGCCCTCTAGAATGCGCTGCAAGCGCCCCGGCGCACGGATAGACAGCCACGCAATCGGCACTGCCGCGCAGGTGGTCAGCACCGCGCCGGCCACTCCCAGCAATACGGTTTGCTCCAGCGCCGGCAGCAATTCGTTGAAGCGCCAGACCTCGCGGCCGCCGGCGATCAACCATTGGCCCAGGGTCACCAGCGGAACGCCCAGGGCCAGCGCGCAGGTGAGGCTTTGCAGGCCCAGGGCGAGCAGGGTGGTGCGCGGGCTCAGGCGCACGATGCGCTGCTCGCGGGCGCTTCCGGAGCCGACCCGCGCATAGCGGGCGTGGCCGCGTGCGGCGGACTCGGCGGTGAGCATCGCCAGGCAACACAGGGCCAGTAACGCCGCGAGCATATTGGCCGCCGGGCCATTGAAGGTGGATTTGAACTGATCGAAGATCGCGGTGGTGAAGGTGTCAAAGCGGATCATCGCATACAGGCCGTACTCGGCCAGGAGATGCAGGCCCACAAGCAGCGCACCGCCACAGATCGCCAGGCGCAACTGCGGCAACACCGCGCGCCAGAACACCGCCCACGGCTTGAGGCCCAGGGACTCGGCTACATCTTCAATCGCAGGGTCGAGCCGGCGCAGGGTCGCCGCCACCGGCAAGTACAAAAACGGGAAATAGGCAATCACAGACACCAGCACGCCGGCCGGCAAGCCGTGTATCGAAGGCACCAGGCTCACCCACGCGTAACTGTGCACAAACGCCGGCACCGCCAGCGGCGCGACTGCCAGCAGCGACCACAGCCGCCGACCCGGCAGGTCGGTGCGCTCGGTCAGCCACGCCAGCGCAATACCCAGCAGCATGCACAGGGGCAGGGTGATCACCACCAGCAGCACGGTGTTGACCAACAGTTCACCCACACGCGGGCGCCACACCAGCGCTTCGATCTGCGCCCAGCCGATTTGCCAGGACACGCCGATCACAAACGCAATCGGCAGCAGTGCCAGCAGCGACACTAGCACCGACAAACTCGTGACCCACCTGCCCCCACGGCCTTTGAACAGGCCGTGAACGCGGCGTTGCGCGGGCGCCGTCAGCGCCTGGGCCGCAGCCTCAGGCAACAATCAGAGCAGCCCGGCCTGGGTCATCAACTCCACCGCTTTTTTGCTGTTGAGCTTGGAGGCGTCGACTTTCGGCGCGTCCAGCTGTGCCAGCGGTGTCAGCTTGGGGTTGGATTGCGCGCCCTGGCCCACGGCGTATTCGAACGAATTGCCGTCCCTGAGGATTGCCTGGCCGTCTTTGTCGGTGATCCATTTCAAGAACGCCTGGGCTTCTTCTTTATGTTTGCTGGAAGCCAGTACCCCGGCGCCGGAGATGCTCACAAACGCGCCAGGGTCCTGGTGCTTGAAGTAGTGCAGTTGGGTGTTCTTGCTGTTTTCGCCGGTCTTGGACTGGTCGACGAAGCTGTAGTAGTGGTAGATCACGCCGCTGTCGACCTGGCCAGCGTTGACGGCCTTTAGCACGGCGCTGTTGCCACGGTAGATGGTCGCATTGGCTTTCATCGCGTTGAGCCAGTCGAGGGTGGCGGCTTCGCCCTTGAGCTCCAGCACGGCGGCGACGATGGCCTGGAAGTCAGCACCGGCCGGCGAAGCAGCCCAGCGGCCGTTCCAGTTGGCCGAGGCCAGGTCCATCAGGGATTTGGGCAAGTCGGCTTCTTTGAGCTTGCTGGGGTTGTACACAAACACCGTGGAGCGCGCGGCAATGCCCAGCCACTTGCCATGGGCCGGGCGGTACGCGGCATCAACTTGTTGCAGGGTGGCCGGCGCGACCGGCGCGAACAGCCCGGCATTGTCTACCAGCACCATGGCCGGGGAGTTTTCGGTGAGGAACACATCGGCCGGGGAGGCGGCGCCTTCCTGCACGATCTGGTTGCCCATCTCGGTGTCGTCGCCGTTACGGATGGTGACCGGAATCCCGGTTTCCTGGGTGAAGCCTTCAACCCAGGCCTTGGTCAGACTTTCGTGCTGGGCGTTGTACACCACGATGCCGGTCGTTTCGGCGGCATACACCTGCCCGGCGCCGACCAATGCGGTGGCGATAAGGGCTTTAGTGAGGAAAGACGGTAGACGGGAAGCCATACGTTGAATGCTCCGTTTTTTATGGATACACAGGAAGCCCGTGGGTTGTCGATTGATACTCGGCCAATAGGAATCATTTGCATGTTGAAGCGCGGCGAATGTAGAGCCGTGAATGAGAAAAAAACGTCAAATAAACGGTTAACAATTGTGAGTGGGCTTATCAAACGACGCGGTTGCAACTATGGGAGGGCGCCTTCTGTCGGTGCTTACTCCCCGGTATTAATCGCCCCTACTTTCGTAGCCGTCTAGAACGGCCGCAATGGGTCGACTTTTGCATGTGGCTACCTTCCGCTATTGGCCGATTGCGGTCGTTCGATTTACAGGTTCGAAGAAGCATTCAGAGAGCCTGATATTTGATTTGGTAAAAATTAAAGTTTTGTAGGGTTAGGCATTTTGGGAGGAAGTCCGACGTTCACTTTTCTTAGACGCAAGTACCGTTGCGTCATCTTGGCGTCGGTGTGGCCACCAAGCTTCTGTGCGTCGTTGCCCTGATCATCGGTATCAGAAAGCGACTTGGCGCGCAGATCGTGCAGGCTCGCGTCCTCGACGCCGGCCTTCTGGCAACTCATGGCGAATGCGTCTTTGACCGAGCTGTAGTGCACCGGCTTCCCGCCGCGCGGGGAGCAGAACAGGGTGAGCCCGCGGATCTTCCTGGGCAGCGCTTTCACCCGGGCGATCAGCTCTTCCAGGTCGGGCATCATCTGCACCAGCAGTCTGGCGTTGGTCTTTTCCTGCTTGAAGGCGATACCGTCGGCGCTTATGTCGGCCAGGCGTATGGCCAAGACATCGCCGATGCGCTGGCCCGTCAGGTAGCACATCTCATAGATCACGCGCATGTTGTTGCTTGAGTTGGCGCAGATCGCCTGAAACTCGCCGTGGGTGATGTACCTGTCGCGCTTGTGCTCCAGGTGCCGCCGTACGCCGATGCACGGATTCGAATCGACGATCTGCTGCTCCAGGGCGTAGGTGAACACCGCTCGCAGCACCGATATAACCCGGTTCGACATATTCGGCGTGTCAGCCATGTGCAGCTTGAGCGCGACGACGTGCCGCTGCAGTACTTCGCGGGGCTCGAAGTCGGCGAAGTTCTCTTTCAGCCGCTCGCACGCCGCCTCGTATTGCTTGAGTGTGTTTGGCTTGAGTGGTGGCTTGGTCCGAGTGCGCATGTGTTCGAGCGCATCATCGATCAGCTTGGGCATACCGCCCTGGCTGCCCTTGTCCAGGAGCTTTGCGTATTCCGCCAGTGACGCCTGGAAGTCAGTGCCAAGGCGCTTCCACTTGCCCTTGCGGACCAGGTAGTAAGCGCCGTGCTTCTGGTACATGCACGCCGGCAGGTGCCGGTCCTTCTTGCGTGGACGCATTGATCGTCACCTTGTCAGCCGCAGCTCCGGCCCTTTTCTTGATTGAACCCCACCCAACCGGCCAATGACAACTTGGCGCAGCACCTTCGGGTGCCCATCACCACCTACCGCGAACCCGTAGCGTTCGGCGGTCAGCCACTTTATCTGTGCCCCCGGCTTTTTATAGCCGGTCAGGTCGGCAACTTCCTCTGCTGTCAGAAACATACCTACCTCTCTTCGCCTCTTGGCATCAGGTTCAATCAACGCTCGGACTGCGCTGAAAGTGATCAGCCAGCACCCGGCGCGCGTCGATTCCGCACGAGGCCGACATCGTGTAGATCTGGCCGAAGGTGGTTTCCCGACGCTGCAGAGCGTTGAACAGCTCGATCAGGCGCTGGCCCATGGTTCCGTTGCGGCGGGTCATAGCTGGAACCCCTTTTGCTGCGGGAGCGGGGTGGCGGTCAATTGTTCGTTTTGGCACATGGAAGCGGCCAGAGAAGCCCGTGCCGATTGGCTTTCGTCGGTGGTGCTGCTGGTGGGCTTCTGTAGGAGCGAACTGTCCGGCAGGCAGCTAATCCCAGTGCCGGCGATGATCCAGCAGGTGACGCCGCGCACGCTGTCGTGCTGAACGTCGATCAACTGCTGGTCGGCATTGGCCTGGCCAACCACGACCACCAGGATGATGAGCATCAATTTGCGCATGTGAGTGCCTCCCAGGTGTTGCCGTTGAATATTTCGCAGGTCAGCTCCGAGAGCGGGATAGGTGTTGCTGTGGACAGCCAATCGGAGGACGTGCCGCCACGCTTCTTGCCATTGCGCTCCATGACTCGACGTTCATCGCGGCCAATTCCGGCGTGCTGGCAGGCGTCCCGCCATTCCAAGAGGCGTAGATCGTCAGCAGGAAGGCCGAAGCGAGCGCAACCGAAGCTCTCGTGTTGTTGGCGCATGCTCAGCAGCTTGAGCTTTACGCGGTGCATCACGGCCTTGCCGGCCGTTGCCTCCCAGGAGCGATTGCGGGAAAACCAAAGCAGTGCTGGTTCGCCTTCCCGGCCACCAGCATTGGAAGGGCGCAGTTCGCCGGAATCGAGGATCAGGGGCAGGTGCTGGGAAACGCTGGTGTAGTGGTAGACGAGCGTCATGGGTGCAACTCCTCGAGTCGGGCCTGGCGCATTGCGTCGTCAACGTTCTTGTCCAGGTCGTGCCCGAAGTAAACGGTTTCATCGCGAGCCACGCACAGATCGGTATCGATGTCGGTTACGCGGTCGCGGTCGCGAAGCCACTCGTAGCGCTTGGCATTGGCTGCCATCTTCACTCGGTCGTCGATGTGCATCGAGTCTGCAACTACCGATGATTCCTCTGCTGTTCGTTTGTCCTGCACTGCATCTGCAAGGCCAAGTACCGCGAAAATTCCGTACATCCCAGCGGAAAGCGCGACAAACAGAAACGCAAACATCGCGTTTTCGCCGCACGATGGGCTAACTAAGTCCGGCGCGGTTTCCATCAGCACAACACTGATAATGGCAGCGACAACTGCTCCGATGATCACGTTCCGGAGAAGCCTCCAGAGGTTGAATTTCTTACGGTCCATGTCCAACTCCTGCTGTTAATTTTGATGATGGTGGAGGGGGTTAGTAGCCCAGCCAGGCGAGGACATTCGCCGACTTGTATTGCTCGTGAACACCGAGGTCTTCATCGAACTCCTCGATGCTTGATCCGTGCTTTTTTACTTCTGCCAGGGCCTCTGCGCGGGTAACGACGGGCGGCCAGCTCTCTTGGTAGGTATCCATTTCGCTTTCCTTGGGCCGAACAGATCCCGGCCGCGTTTTTGGCTTTCGCAAAAATCAGGTTGGGTTAGGCGATAAACGTACCTTGGTACTGGTCGCTGTCCTCCTGGCGCTGCGGGCCAGGGTTGGGCGCAATCACACAAGCGGTCTGGATTAGGCCGAGGGCAAAGGCTTTTGCAACGAGAGCAGCCCGACGTGTCACGCCCAACTTGGTCGTCAGAGCCAGAAGGCGCTTGTCGACGGTGTCAGGCGAGACACCCAGGTCGCGAGCGGCCTCTTTGGAGGTCTGACCGGACGCCACTGCCATCAAGCATTGCAGCTCGCGCGGAGCTGCGCCACGACCCAAGAAGCCGGTAAAGCCTGCGAAGTTGATGGTGGTGGTCATGTTGGTAGCTCCATGCGGGTTGCGATGGAGTGAAATCTACAATCAATTTCAAATAACTACAATATTAAATTGTATTTATTTTTCAGTCACAAAAAAACCGCCAGTGAGGCGGCTTCAATCAATAGGTCGTCTGGCTACATGAAGACAGATTTCGGCATGCGTCCATCGACTACCGTGCCAACTACCTCCCATTCTCCGTCCATTGGGGTGGTTGGAAATGCAGGGTTCAGCGGCTTTAGGTAAAAGCGGCCTGCGTCTCGTATGAATTGCTTGAAGGTGGCCTCGTTGGTGTCGGTCATTCGGGCGACCACATACTGGCCTGACCTGGGCTCAGTCTCGGGAGCTACAAGAATGAGAAAGCCTTCCGGGAAAGAGTTTCCTGAGTGTGCGGTCATTGAGTTGCCGACCACCCTTAACCAAAATGCGTCTTCACCCGCCCAGACATCAGAGGAGTGCATTTCGCAGGCAGTTATGTTCGCAGTTTCCATTGCTTCTGTTGCAGCTCCAGCTTGCACCCAGCTAATTTCTGGATATGAAAATGATCTCGTCGGCTGAAGCGTGAACTCCACATTGGAGCCGAGATCGAGAGGACCCACCGGCACTCCACTTTCGCCCATCAGCCAAGAAGCGGAAACGCCCAACTCATCCCCAATCTTCTTCAGCATGGCGTGCCTTGGGACGTTCTTATCAGCCTCCCAGGCCTGCACGGACTGAGGCGTGACGCCGAGGCGCCTCGCCAGTTCGGACTGATTCAAATTGAGCTGTTCGCGGGCAAGTGCGATCAATTGGCCTGTCGTTCGTTTTTTCATTGCTCAAAAATACAACTTTGTATTGTAGTTGGCATTGCAATTCTAAATTTCATGTCGTAGCCTGATATGTAATCAAAAATTGTAGGTGTCACATGAGCGGAGTTAACCCTATTGACAGGGCTGTCGCTGTAGCGGGAAGCCAGTCCTCGTTGTCGAGGATATTGTGCTGTACCCCCCAAAATGTTCAGCGAATGTGTTCGACCGGGCATGTTCCGACGAAGCATGTACTGAAGATTGAAGCAGCTACGGGAGTCAGTCGTCACGAGCTGCGCCCTGATATCTACCCAGACCATTCGCCGACCTTGAGCGCAAATGTACGCCCAACCTCATTGCCAGGTAAGTCCACTGCTGGTGCTGTGAATCCATCCAGTGCCGCGCAGACCGCGCCATGAATCCTCACCAAACCTCCCAGTTTTTGCTGAGCGGCTGACTTTTCAGGCGCCCACAAAAAAGCCCGACCTGAGTCGAGCTTCTTAGTTGCTACCTGTTACCAGCAGGTGGCTTTGGCATCACTTTGTCTTCCGAAGGACAAAACAACATGCAAAACGAAAATACCACCGGACTTAACCGGACGCAATACCCAGATAAGGACGACGTAACTACGGAGTCTCAGTCGGTCGCCATCGTGCCCGCCGAAAAGCGCCATGACGTTGCAGCAATGCTCATCGCCGAGCGCAAGCACGCAACCACCTGGTGGACGATCCTCAACGAAATGCGCCAGCGCCGGGAACTGCCCGGGTGGGCTCTCAAGATGTCCGCTGGAGCCCATCCATCTTGGGATAGCTGGGATGCCGACTGCCGGGTAACAAATATGGCACTGCTTGCATATGACGGGCACTTGAATTTTGCGGAAGGCGTGACATTCGCCCAAGGCGGTGCCCAGTGACCACTCTCAACCGTTCCGCCCTAGAAATCGCCCACGACGCCCACGACGCCCACGACGATCTCGGTGGCGCCCAGCTCGTATTGAGCAAGCTCGAATCACTGATGCATGCAGCGCTGGCTGCAAAGCCCATGAGCCCGCACATCTACAACCTGCTGGATATCGCCTGGAATCTGGCGGCTGATGCAGCGAATACCACCTCTGGCGCCTTTGAAGAGATCGGTAAGGCTCTCGAAAACTGCGCGCCACAAAACGAGCAATTCGAAAACGTGGCGCGACAAAGTGGGGTGGCTGAATGAATTCATCACCGTCAGTCATCACCCATGTTTCCGGCGAGCCTATGCGCGCCGTGCTGCTGGACGCTCAGCAGATGTGCAGCATGAACTTTGCTCGGGATGAGTTCGACAAGCTGTCGCGCATCCTTCAGCCCCTGCTCGACACCATGCTGTGCCGCCAAGATGAAGGGCCCGCTTGCGATATCGCCCGCCATCTTGAGCAAATCCGCATCTTCAGTGGCAACTTTCTTGTACGCCACCGCGACCTCGGCGCCTCCTTTGGCGTCGTCGGTAGTCGGCCCGGCATTGATGTCGAGGTGCGGCCATGAAAACCGACACAACGCATCGCCTCACCCGCACCCAGTACCGGGCATTCGCCGAGCAGGCCAAGCAGGCCGGTTGCTCGCTGAGCCTTTCTACGTTCCGCGCCCTCGGCAATTGCTGGGGCATCTTCGATCCTCGCGCCAGGCTGGTGTGCTTGGATGTTTCGGCAGATGAGCTCGCGTTCACCGAGGGCTGTGGCATCCAGCTTTCCACCAGTGTGGAAACCGCTCGACTGCGCAGCAATCAGCGGCCTGAAATCGACTGGTCCGTTCTTGAGGATCACGAAATTTACCCGTTCATCGTTGCTCATGAGATCGGGCACCGCGTTGACAACTTCTGCTACTGGGCGCCGGCGCGCATTGAGGATGGCCAGGTCAGAACGCGTTGTGAGCGAACGATCCGCAGCATCAACGAAGTTTTGGCTGACCGCTATGCCTGGAGCCAGATTCGTCCAGGTGAGCCGGTGCCACTGTGCGAACTCGGCAAAAGCCTTCAGGAGGAGGTCGCCGCTGATATTGCTCTGATGGATAAGCATATGCCCAGGGTTCGGCGGGAGCCTCGCAAGCTCCCGGCCGGCCAATACCTGCATATTCCTGAGGTGATGCTCCTGACCGATTCGATGGTTTCGTTCATCGGCACCGGTGTCTCGGCGAGCGCCATCACCGATGCGCGCACCAGACCAAGAACCTATCGTCGCGACTCTCGCTCGAGGGCTTACTGATGACCATCGCCAAATTCCAAGACGGCGGTGCCGTCACCATGACCAGCCTCGAACTGGTCGACTTCATCAATGGGCGCCGCGCAGAAGATGATCCAGTTTTGGATCATGCCGACTTCATGAAGAAGGTGCCGCGGGTGCTGAAAAAAGATGCCGGAAAATTTTCCGATATCTATTTCGACAGCATGAACCGTCGACAGAAATGCTACCGCTTCCCGAAACGCGAATCGTGCCTGATGGCCATGTCCTACAGCTACGACCTGCAGGCCGCAGTGTTCGACTACATGACCGAGCTGGAACAGAGGTTGGCGCAACAGAACGCCTTCGTCCTGCCTCGCACCAGGGCCGAGGCTATGCGCCTTGCTGCCGATCTGGAGGAGCAGAACGAGGTGCTGGCGCTGGAAAACCAGCAGCAGGCCGAAACCATAGCCAGCCTGGAAAGCCTGTTCATGACCGGCGAGACGCCGACTCAGTTCTGCAAGCGACTGAATGGCGTGAATTGCTCCCGTGTGAACAGCTCATTGCTGGCGTTGGGCTGGCTATGGGACGCCGCAACCGAAGAAAACAGCAAGCCCCGCTATCGGGTGGCGAGCCGTGTTCGGGACCGCTACTTGACAGAGCGCCCGAGAAAAATCAGCGCCGAGGGCGTTGACCCATTCATCAAATACGACTTGGTCCTACTGATCGACGGCGCCCGACGCCTGCATCAGCTCTACATGAAGAGCGAGCTCGCCATGAAATCAAAATGGGACGGTCAGCACACCTTGGCCAAGTACGACGGGAGCGCCAACTGATGAGCAAGAAACCTACAAAAGCCCAAACGGTTGGACGTGTTTTCGACTTGGCGGTTGAGTTTTATGTCGCTCAGTCAGTAGCTCGAATTTTGCGCGAGCGTCTGCACGCCGAGTACAGCGCTTTCTTCTGGGCAAATGGAGAAGTTGAAACCGGATATCGGCGGATAGATCCGTCGAACCCGGCCTACGCGCCGGTCATTGCTCACACCGCCGAAGCCTATGCGCGGTACCAAAAGGCCAGGTCGGCTAAGAACAACGCCAAGCGCCGCATGGAAAACGCTATCCGCGCCGCGATTGGTCCTGTCGTGGTCGACTCCACGCCGACAGCAGCGCCACCGATAGTGGCTAAGCCAACAGTGGCCAGGCGGCCGGAGCTGAAGTTGGTAAAGCGCACTACTGACTGCGGGGAGACTCTTCAATGACCACCACCAACCCTCTTGCCCCCCCCCCCAGGACGCCCGTACAGCGCCGGTAATCGTCGGCCCCTGGCCGAGCTATGCCTCGTTCGCCGATCTGCCCGAGCGCGAGCGCTGGAAGATGTACGGGTCGGCCAAGGCCTATCGCGAAGCACTGGAGAATCAGGGGTTCGTCATGGCTGAGGCTTATCGCGACTTCATCAGCCGTGTGACGCGGGAGCTGAATGTATGAGTGGGCCTGACATTCTGCGCAAGTTCCAGGGCGTGTGGATTCCGGCCGAGCTGTGGAAGGATCGAACGCTCTCAATCACCGAGAAGGTCATGCTGGTGGAAATAGGCAGCCTTGAGGATGACGAAAGGGGTTGCTATGCCAGCAACGCCAAGTTCGCTGAGTTCTTTGATCTTTCGATATCCAGGGTGTCCGAGATCATCAGCGGGCTCGCTGAAAAGCGCCTGGTTTCGGTGGAGCAGATCCGCGATGGCGTACGTGTAGTCGAGCGCCGGATTCGACTGATTCACCCCTTCGGAAAACCGAATACCCCTTCGGAAAACGCCGCGAACCCCTTCGGAAAAAACGGTGAACCCCCTTCGGAAAACACGCAGGGGAGTAATACATTACTGAGCAATACAATGAGGGTAATCAAAACCCCTTCCGCTAGCGCTCCAGATAAGCCGAAAAAAGCTGCTGGAAAACCACGAACTTCGAAGTTCGATCCACTGACCGCCAAGCCCGCGAACGTTTCTGCGGAGGCCTGGGCCGGGTTCTGCGAGATGCGTAAATCCAAGCGCAAGGAATTGACCGAGCGCGCTTGCCAGTTAATTGCCAAAAAACTGGCAGGGCACGCCGAACCCGACGCTGTGCTGGACAACTCCACCACCAATTCTTGGACCGATATTTACCCGAGTTCGGTGCTTCCCGGTGTTGGGGCAAAAAACGGCAAGCCATCTCGGCACACCAACTTCGACCAGATCAACCACGAAGACGGCCTCGAGCAGCAGGCCGACGGCACCTACCGAATCGCGAGCGTGACACCATGACCACAACCCCCAAGTACACCCTGGAAACCCGGGCAGGCGAATGCCAAGTGGATGGCCGCTTCGCTGATCACCTGGTGCAACAGTTCGGCGCCGATCCTATTTGGCTCGGTTGCCCGCGTTGCCACTTCGACGCTCGCCACTCACAGGACTTCGATCAGCGCTCGACAGCGGTGGGCATCCAGCGCGACAGGTTGCTGAACGAGCGCCTGCTCGATGCCTGTATCCCCGATCGCTTCATGACCTGCACCCTGGAAAACTGGAACGCGGGTACTCCAACACAGGCGCAAGCGCTGGCCGCGTGCGGTGGTTTCGTCGAAGCATTCGATGAGAACTTCGCCGTCGGGCGCTCCGCGATGCTGCTGGGTACCGTAGGCACCGGGAAAACCCACTTGGGCGCCGCCATGCTGCAGGCGGTGATCCGTGAGCACGCCCAGGATGGTCTGCGCGGGCTCTACCTCAATGAGTAACGTCACTGCGGCATCGCCGCGCAAAAGTCTGTTCGAGCACGAGCGCAAATTCCTCAAGATCGCCGGCGAGAGCCTGGCCAAGGAGAAACTCGGCGGTGCCGCCGCTATGGCTTGCCTCTTGGATATGGTCGCCAGTTGGCACGCCACCAGGGTCAATATTGAGTTCGGGGATTACTGCAAACGCTGGGTGGCCGAGGGGAATGCAAAGAGCAAATCGGCTGACAAGCTGCTGCGCAATATCCTTGGCCTGGACGACAACCCACCACCACGTCGAATCCGGAGGGCTGCATGAGCGTATACCGCAGCGCAGAGCACGCCGTAATGCGTGCAATGAACGTCGACTCGATATCGCTCCACAAAGGCGCTGGGTGGCAGAACAAGTACAAACCTGACGCATGGGAGGCTGAGCGCGCCGACAATCCTTGCCCAATGGATCGGTTTGATCAACTGACCCAGGACAGCATGACCCGAGCGCTATTACGCCGAGTACTGGCGGCGCCGCAGTGGCATATCTTGGTGGCCCACTTCATGGTCGACCTTGACGGCTCAACCCAGCAGCAGCGCTTCGCCGCGATTGCGCACCTGGCCCGGTCAGCACCCGGCAAGTCTCACCACCTGTTCAGGACCAAGTGCGTGACGGCATGGGCAACACCGCGCCTTCCGGAGTCTTTCATGGTGCTGCACACCTGGGACAATGCCGAGACGCCCACGCCAGAAAAGACGCTGTATCGGTGGCGGTCTGACCTGCGCAAATGGCTGGAGGCCGAGCGGGACACGGCAATCGCTTCAGCCTGGGTTATTCTCAATGAAGCGGGGCTGATAGCAGAAGCGGCTTGACGAACTGAGAAAATGAGAATCTAATTCACCACATTGCGGTTGTGTGTCTAGGAGATGCACTGCCGCCGAACCCGACCATAGTGTTGGGTTTTTTTATGCCTGGGTTTAAGGCGTTGCTGTGATGATCCGTTGACAGCCTCCGCTGGTTGGGCAAAGGTTGAGCTCTATTCAAAATGGAGCAGTACCGATGCGGAAGATCCTCGCCATAGCAGCACTTCTTATGTCCACGGCTGTAATTGCAGATGACCGGGTAACGTTGTCCGATATTCATGCAGGCCAGGCGCCGGAAGGATTCACCGCAGTAATGGGCACGGCTCATAACAATACCAATGCGCCGCTGAAAGCTGTATTTGTGAAGTTCAAACTCTATGACGCGGGCGGGAATGTCATCGGAAACACAGTTGCTCACGCAACGGACATTGGCGCCGGGGAGAACTGGAAGTTTTCAGCACCAACCACCGCGCCATTTGCCCAAGCCAAACTGAGCGGCATTGACATCTACTGATTCCGTTTTATGAAAGCCCGACCACAGCGTCGGGTTTTTTTATGTCCAAAAAACGATGTGAGAGCCATAGCCAGGGTGGGCCTTAGGGCAGGGCCTGGACGCTAGTGCAGCGCTATCGCGTGCTACCGGCCTTGAGCATTGCCACAAACCTGGATAGTCGGGCACTAGATTCTGCATAGCCCCCGAAATCCGGCGAGTCAACGAACCGCCATTCACCGTCACGCCATTCAGCATCGCAATTTGTGGGCTTCTGCGGGTTGAAGACTACCTCGCAATCACCGAAGCCCTGCCCAGCACTGTATATGGTTGCAACGACAGCGATAGTTTGCCCTATTTGTATCCATTGACCTGGTCTAATTTCAGGACGATCAGACATGATAGATATGACCCCGAAGCAGAGAGTGTTTGGTGCATTCAAGAAACTGTTGAAGATGACTGATTCTGATATCAGCCTTGACGCCGAACGCGCCCGTATGAAGCTTGCACTCGAGAGGTGCATTTCTTGGGAAGATCAATTGCGCGATGTCGACGACACTGAGCATCTTAGCCCTTCAAGCGTAGACAAAAGCTGAGCGCACCGCTTGCGCAATTCTGCGCAGTGAATGCGCACCTGCGCAGTTTGCGCAAAACCACACGCCACAAGGGCTGCGTGAATACTCCACGGGATTGGAATTGCGCATATTGCGCAGCTGATGCCCGATTGTTTTATGCAGGTTATCGTCCAGGCAGCTGGGCTAAGTCGGTAGAGGCGTCGTCTAATCCCGTGCGGACAATGGGCGGCTACGCGATGAGAGGGCAGGGTACGTGACCCGGCGATCTGCCCCACCAGAGCTGGAGTGTTGCACCAGCCACCTGCACCCATTCAAGAGCCCCGCCATCGTGCGGGGTTTTGCGTTTCTGGAAGGCGGCGCCAAGTGGTAGGCGATCCGGTTTGAACCCGGTGCTGCTGGAAACGGTAGGGGTTCGACTCCTCCGCCTTCCGCCAATCATCAATTTTCATGTGGGTGAATGCTCAAGGATGAGCAATGGCCGGATCAGCAGCATGGATCGCGTCCGGTTGCCCGCGCCTATTACGACCTGGAGATCCGCAATGCAGAGCCATGACTACGTGCCGGGTTTGTCCGGGCGGAAGCTCGACAGCGTCAGCGGTGAAACCGAGATCAAATCTTGCATCCTCGGCAGCACGGCCACGGCGCCTGAGCGCCAGATGGTATCGGTCGAGGTTGCCAGCTTCAGCAAGTACGATTTGCCCAAGAATGCCGCCAACCTGCTCCAGTTCATGCAGGCAGAGCTTGAGCGGGTGCCGGAGGAGTATCGCCACGCCGCCGAGTTTGAAGAGTTCGACGCGAGCTACGGCGATGAGTCTTTCAATGCGCGTTTGTTCCTGAGCTACTCCCGCCTCGAAACCGAGGAAGAGCTGGCTGGCCGCCTGGAAAAGGCGAATTCGGCCAGTAGGCTCGTGGTGTCAAGTGATCGAATAGAGATCACCGCCGGCGGTCACGTCATGTTCGTGATGGCCGCTGAGCCGCCATTCGTTTTGCACGCTGACACATGCCTCATCAACAGCCGATTGATTGCCGGCATCCAACCAGACGGGTGACACCATGCCTTACGTAGTAATCCCTCAGCCCTTCCCGAAGTCGCCACTGCAAACGCAGTTCGACACAGAGGACGAGGCGAACGCCCGCGCTCAAGCGATGATCGAGCAGGCACCGCAGCAAGCCGTATATGTCGCTGAGTTGAAGACGCTGTACCAGGGCCAGGTGACTGTCACCACGGCCCCAGCGGTCACTCAGCCAAAGAATCCCGAGCAGGGGTGATTGCACAGCCACGCCGTGAGGCGTTGCAGCGACGTGCCGTATCGTCGAGATGACGACACACAAGCACAAACCGCCAGGGTTCGCCCTGGCACCTATTCAGGCTGCCTCGACAGACACCGACAGGCGTTTGCCGAGAGCGGCCAAGGCGTTTTCCAGCTGCTCCATCTTCGACGTGTGCAGGAAGTCGACCAGGCGATCCCCCTGGGCCTGGTGAACGCCCAGCAGCCGGCACAAGTCGGCCTTGCGCATATCCCGATCCATCATCGAGTTCCACAGGACAATCTTTGCCACGGTCACCGCTGGCAAGTAGATGACGTGTTCGCCCGCCTGTGCGGCGGATGCCTCTGGAATAGCCCGGCGCTCGTCGACGTAGATGGACAGCGCGCTTTCAATCGCATCCAGCGCTTCACGGATCGCGTGTTCTTTGTCGTCGCCGTAGCTGTTGAGCTCTGGCAGGTCGCGGCAGAACACGGCCAGGCCGGGAGCGCTGTCGTCCTGCTCAAAGCGGATTGCGTAGTTGTACATGGTCACTCCTTTGGAGGTGATCGCTCAGCGTGCAGATGTGGTGAAGGGGCTCATCAGAGCCCCAGTTGTTTAATGATCGCCTTGCGGGTCGGTTCGGGCATTTCCTTGCTTCCGTGATCCGCGAAGGTGGTCCTGTTGCCGTTTGGGGCGGTTACTTTGAAGTGGCTTCCCTTGCCAGCTTCGAAGGTCACCCCCTGGGCCTTCAACCATCGTCTGAACTCGCTGAACTTCATCACCTCGCCTCGTTGTTGGGGTGAGATCAATCTACAACACTTCTGTAGTAGTACAACACTTTTGTAGTTTTCTTTATGGAGTAGCACCGATGGCCGAACTGAGTACCGGTGCACTCGCCGCGACAGCCACCATTGGCATGACCACCGCAAGCCTGATTCCCGGTGTTGACATCAACGCGATGATCGGCGGATTCGCGGGCGCCATGTTCTTCGTGGCATACGCGAAAGATCTACGCCCCCGGGCATTGCTGGGCTATTTCTTCGCCTCTTGGGCGCTCGGGTACTACGTGGCCAGCGAGATCATCAGTCGCGACTGGGCCAAGACATCCGGCCTCGTTGCATTCTTCGGCGCTCTGTTCTGCGTCGTCATCTGTATCAGCCTTTTGGAATGGTTCGAAGGCGGCAAGGTGCCGGGCTGGTTGCGGTTCATTGCTGCCTTCTTCGGACGCTCGGGAGGTCGCAATGGTTGACCCTTGGACATTCATAGCTGGCGCCCTATGTGGCGCCATATGCCTGCGCATCGCCGTGTATCGCCGACAGGGCGCCCGGTACCGCGCCGGCGTCTCATGGATGGCGTACCTGCTTGCCGTCGGCACAGGGTGCGAATCGCTGAGTATCACGCTGTCAGTGATGCTCGCTAAACCGGTGCCAGCCGTTTCCCCTTTCATCCTTGCGGTGTTGTTCGTCCTCCTGGTGCTTGTCTATCGAGCGCGCGGGAATGTCGCACGCATTCTGCGAATGGATTAAGTCCGCGCCACGTTTTCGAATGCGCCAAATCGTGGCGCGCAATTGGAGAGAATCCATGACCCCCGAGCAATTTGCATACTGGCTGCAAGGCTTCACTGAGCTGAACCCAGACATGGATCAGCCCACCCCGGCGCAATGGAAGGCCATCAAGGATCACCTGGCCACTGTGTTCAACAAGGTCACTCCTACGGGCGAAAGACGCTGGCGGCGTCCGGCTGATCCCAACTCAGACCCGGCCAGCCCTGGCTTTCTGCTGCTCCAGGCGCACCTGAATGGCCAGCCTCCAACGGTCACCTGCTAGGTGGCTGCGCCTTCCCGCTCAAAGCCTTAAATCATGGTGCCTCAATGACGACGATTGCCTACAAAGACGGCGTAATCGCCTATGACGGGCGCCAGGTCCGTAACGATCGCATCGTTTCTGACAGCGCGCCGAAGTGCGTGGTTGTCGATGGTGTCAGCTTCTTTCTGTCAGGCGCCGTATGCGACGAAAAGGCTTTGATCGCTGCCTACTTCGGAACTCCATCGTCAGTTCCCTTGGAGTGCTCAGGTTATGCCGTTGACGGCGGCAAACTGATGATGATCGGTCACGACGACACGACCGGGATATGGAAACAGGATCTCGATCCAGCGAACCCGGACGCGATCGGCAGTGGTACGCCCTACGCTCTTGCCGCAATGGATATGGGTGCAAGCGCGGAGGAGGCGGTGCGCGCTGCGATGAAGCGGGATATCTACACGGGCGGCACGGTCCGCACTGTCAACATAACTCCAGGGGAGCCGAGGGCTACGCCATGACCACGATCACAACGCCTCGCGGCGTGCGCAACAACAACCCCGGTAACATCGACTACAACCCGCGAAACCAATGGGTCGGCCAAATCGGCATCGAGCAAGGCCCCAATGGTCGTTTCGCTGTCTTCGATAAGCCTGAGAACGGCATTCGAGCCCTGGGCAAGCTGCTGATCAACTACCGCGGCAAAGACGGTATGCCCGACGTGGGCGGCCCAGGCATCGACACCGTGCGCGAAACCATCACCAGATGGGCGCCAGGCAACGAGAACAACACCGAGGCCTATATTGCGGCCGTGGCCCGCCGCCTGGGCGTGAGCGCCAATGACGTGATCGACGTCCGGAAGCCGGCAACGCTGGGCGTAATGGTGTCCAGCATCATCGCCCATGAATGCGCAGGGTTCGCTTATCCAGAGGCCGTTTTAGCGGAAGGGCTCCGCCGAGCGTTGTCATGATCCGCTATCTGATCGCAGCCCTGATTGGTTGCCTGATCATCATCTACGGCGGCTATCAGCGCATCCAGTCTCAGTCTGAGGACTTGGCCACCGCTAAATCCCTGGTCACAGCACTGAACAAGGCGGCCGACTCGCGCCGGAATACTCAGCGGCTGCTCGCCCAGCTCGACACGGACCACACAAAGGAATTGGAGAATGCCCAAGCCGATAATCAGCGTCTTCGCACTGCTGTTGGTACTGGCGCTCGCCGGTTGTCAGTCGAAGCCACCTGTCCCGCAGTGGGAACCACCACCGCCGCCTCCGGCCTGGGTCATGAAAAAGCGAGAGCCGAACTTGACCCAGCGGCTGGAGAAAGAATTGTCGCCATCGCCAACGACGGTGACGAAGGACTGATAGCGCTGCGCGCCGCCCAGGACTACATCAACACCTTCTGCCATCTGGCCAAGCAGCTCAAGGGCAAGGCTTTACTGCTGAAAGCCCTGAGCAACAAGTGGTACAGGCTCAATGCCCTGTACAAAATCAAGGACAAGAACGGTAAGGTCCAGCGCTTTAAGCCAAACCAGCAGCAGCGTGAGCGGTTCCTCGATGAGCATAACCGCGACATCATCCTCAAGGCTCGGCAGTTGGGCTTTACCACCTTCGAGATGATCGACGCGCTCGACGATTGCCTGTTCACCAGGAACTACAGCGCCGGCTGCATCTGCCACACGTTGCCGGACGCAAAAGAGATCTACCGCAACAAGATCAGGTTCGCCTACGAAAAGCTGTCAGGCGACCCCGCGTGGACTGCGATTTTCAAGCTGATTGGTATGCGTTTGCCGGTACCGCGCAGCGACAAGGACCAGGGCTACATCTTCGACAACGGCTCCAGCATTCAGGTGTCGACCTCGTTCCGGGGCGGCACGCTCCAGCGCTTGCATGTGTCGGAGTTCGGCAAGATCTGCAAACTGAGCCCGGACAAGGCCCAGGAGATCGTCACCGGTGCTTTTGAAGCGGTGGGCCTGGGCAACCGGGTCACAATCGAAAGCACGGCAGAGGGCCGCGAAGGCTACTTTTTCACGTATTGCGAGTTGGCCAGGGCCATCAAGGACGCCGGCCGCACGCCTACGGTGATGGACTGGAAGTTTCACTTCTTTCCTTGGTTCAAAGACCCCACGTACCGCTTGGAGGCATTTGACCAAGTGGTGGTGCCGCAATGGTTGCAGGAGTACTTCGCCGAGCTGGCAGCCAAGCACGGCATCCGCCTGGATCGTGCCCAGCAAGCCTGGTACGCCAAAAAGGCCGAAGCGCTCCACGACGATATGAAGCGCGAATACCCGGCCACGCCGGACGAAGCATTCGATCAGGGCATCAAAGGCGCTTACTACCTCACACAGATGCGATTCCTGCGGCAGCAGGGCCGAATCACCAAGGCGGTGACTCGCAACCCTACCTTGCCGGTGTTCACTGCCTGGGACTTGGGCATGGGGGACGCTATGTCCATCGTGCTGTTCCAGGTGGTGGGCCGCCAAGTGCACATCATCGATTACATCGAGCATTCTGGCGAGGGCATGGAGTACTACGGCGACCTGCTCAAAAAGCTGGGGTATTCCTACGGCGCGCACTACGCCCCGCACGACATCGTGGTGCGCGAGATCGGTACGGGGAAATCCCGAATCGACGTGGCAAAGCAGTACGGGATCACGTTCCAGATCGTCCCGCGCGTCTCCCGCAACAGCGAGGGCGTGCAGGCGGTGCGTAACTTCCTGCCGCTGTGCTGGTTCGCCGAGGATGAGCAAGACACCCGCGCGTCGACTGGCGATGCCGATACCGGAAAGCCAAGGACTGCCGGCGTGTCGAGGTTGATCGACTGCATCGACAACTACCGCAAAGAGTGGGATCTGAGGTTGGGCGTGTACAAGGACCAGCCTCGTCACGACTGGGCAAGCCACGGGGCCAAGGCATTTGAAACCCTGGCCCGCTGCGGAGTCTTCGAGGCAACGGCAGGGGTAATCCCCTCGGCCCCAACAACATCAAACACAGATCGAGCCCGACGCAACTGGAGCGCGCACACATGACCACTATGTTTATTGAATGGAAGCAGGTCGCCGACGTCATAGCCCGCCTGGTTGCTCCGCTCACCGTCCAGAGCTTTCAGCTGCGTCGAGACATTGGCTTGGTCCAAGTCGACGCAGTAGAGATCAAGGAGCCAGATGGCGGGCACCCTGCAGTTCGGGTGCAGTTCGAGATGGCTCACGACCTGGGCGTGACACTCAACGTCAAGTTGGCCGAGTTTGCGGCCGACCCCGTGAACTACATGCAGGATCTGCTGGCCAACCTGCGGAAACTGGAGTACGGCGCGAAACTGCGCCGATCCGGCCGGCAGGCTGAAATCAACAACGTTCATGAGGCAATGATCCATGGCTGAATTAGGTTTGCTGCAATTCAGGAGCGCCGCAGACCTGCATGCTGATGACGTCGCCGCTGAGGAGCAGGCGCTGCAAAGCCGGCGCGCTCTACAGGTGCAGTCGTCTTTGGCGGCGCACATCCGCCGGTGTTTCGAGTCTGCCAAAAACGCCAAGCGTGAAATCGATGATCGGCTGCTGGACTGCGCGCGGCGCCAGAAAGGAAAGCATGAGGAGACGAAACTCCAAGCGATCCGGGAAGCTGGCGGCAGCGAGATTTACCCCAAGCTGACCACCACCAAGTGCCGCGCGGGCGCTTCCTGGATTCGTGACATCCTGATCCCGGTCAACGGTCACCCGTGGGGACTTGATCCAACACCGGTGGCGGACATCCCGCCCGAGTTTCTTGCTGCATTTCAGCAGAAACTCGCCCAGCAGATGATGCAGGCCCAGCAGGCCCAGCAGGGGGAGCAGGGGCAAGATTCGCCGCCTCAGACGATGCCTGACCCGACCGAACTGGAAGTGAAGCTGCGTGAGCTGATCCAGGCCAAGGCCAAGGAGGCAAGCGAGGCCCATGAAATGCTTATTGCCGATCAGTTGGCAGAGGGCGGGTGGGAAACCGCGCTCGAGGAGTTCATCGACGACTTCACCATCTATCCGGCGGCATTCGTTAAAGGACCGCTGCTTCAACGTGTGCCGCAGATTGCCTGGGGCCAAAACTGGCAAATGATCGAGACAGAGGAGATCCAGCCCCTGTTTCACCGGGTTTCGCCCTTCGACATCTATCCGTCGCCAGATTCGACGAATACCGATGACGGCGCATTCATCATCGAGCGCGAACGCTACACACGGTCTCGCCTCAACGCGCTCACCGGGGTTCCCGGCTACAGCGACAACGCGGTTCGTGCTGTGCTTGCCGAGCATGGCCAGGGCGGCCTGCGTGAATGGCTCGCAACGGATTCGCAGCGCGCTCGGCTTGAGGATAAAGCCGGCGACTGGATGATCAATAATGGAGAAACCATCGAAGGTCTGCACTATTGGGGCGGTGCCCAGGGACTGATGCTGCTGCAATGGGGCATTGATCCCTCCCAGGTGCCGGACGTACTCGATGAGTACCAGGTTGATGCGATTCTGATCGGAAATCACGTTATCCGCTGTGTGTTCAACCGCAACCCTTTGGGCGGCCGGCCATATCACAAGGCGTCGTTCCAGATCGTGCCTGGCTCGTTCTGGGGTATGTCGATTCCTGAGCTGATGAGCGATGTGCAGGACTTTTGCGGCTCGACAGCCCGCGCGCAGGCCAACAACATGGCATTTGCCAGCGGTCCACAGGTGGAAGTGGATGAAGACCGTTTGCAGCCAGGTGAAAACCCTAACGAGATGTACCCGCTGAAGCGCTGGCGGGTGAAAAGTGGCCAGACGCCAGGGATGCAGGGTGGGGCGACGTCACCGGTGATTCGCTTTTATCAGCCGGTCAGCATGGCTGGTGAGTTGCAGGCGGTCTATGACTCCTGGGAGAAGCGCGCGGACGACGCGACGAACATCCCGCGTTACATCTACGGCGCGGAAAAGGTCGGCGGTGCAGGTAACACGGCCAGTGGCCTGTCGATGCTCATGGAGTCGGCCAACAAGGGTATCAAGGACGCGATCCGCCATATCGACCGTGGGGTGGTTCGCCGCGTCATCGAAGCGCTGTGGTTGTTCAACATGCGCTACTCCGATGACAACGCCATCAAGGGTGACTGCAAAGTTGTGGCCCGTGGCGCAAACGCGATGCTACAGCGTGAGCAGACGCTGAACGCGCGTACGCAGTTCCTGGGCTTCACCAACAATCCGACCGACATGCAAATCCTCGGCCTTGAGGGCAGGGCCGCTATCTTGCGCAAGGTTGCTGAAAGCTTGGATATGCCAGGCCTGATCCCGACGAAAGCCGAGATGAAGGCCCGGGAGGAGCAACAGCAGGCTCAGCAGGTCCAACAGCAGCAACAGCAAGCCGCTGCGATGGGGCAGCAGGTTGAAGCAGAAACTGGGAAAACCGCTGCCCAAACGGCTGAATTGACCGCGAAAGCCGAGAAAACCCGTGCGGAGGCCCAGCGCCTCGGTATGAGCAACGGTGCCGTGGTCGCCCAACTTCAACATGCAGGTGCCGTGCAGCGCGCAGTGTCGGATCTAACCCCCGAGGAGATCGAGAGCTACGGGCCGGACCTCGTTGCACTCATTCAGCGAGTGGCTGGTGGCCAGGCATCTGCCGCCAATCCCGCAGAGCTGGACACGATCAAAACCGAACTCGAGGGGTTGAAGCAAAAAACCCAGAAAAGCGAGCAGGAAAAGGCCGAGCAGGCGCAGGAAGAGTTCTTCCGGCAGCTGATTCAGCGTGTTCCTGACGCAGTTGAGATCAACGGATTGCCCGCGTTCCATGAATGGCTTAGCCACATGGACACGTTCAGCGGCAAAGAGCGGCAGCAGCTTTTGATCGAGGCCCAGACTGCGAACGACGCATATCGCGTTGCTGCGCTGTTCCAGGCCTTCAAAGACGCGCAGCCCGCTTCGGCAGAACCGAAACCAGATCGCACCATCCCGCCGGAAAACGTTCAGCCACGCTCTACTCGCACCGATCCTACGCCGCCGGCGGAGGGCAAGTGGTGGAGCAACGCTGAAATCAACGAGTTCTACAAGGATGTCACGCTGGGTAAGCGGTACACGAAAGCCGAAGTGGCTGCGATTGAACAGGAAATCTCAGACGCGGTAGCAACCGGTCGCATTACGCGATAGCACGCGCTCTGTAACGCCGCGAGGCGTCAGGAAATAGGAGCTACACCATGACAGGTCCAGTACGCGCCGCAGGGCAACCAGACTACAGCTCCACCAGCGCATCGGGTTTCATCCCGGCTCTCTGGTCGGGCAAGCTGGTGCAGAAGCTGTACGCCGCAACTGTTTTCGGTGAAATCGCCAACACCGACTACGAAGGCGAAATCAAAAACCAGGGCGACACCATCAACATCCGCACTGTGCCGTCGATTGTCATCCGTGACTATAAGATCGGCGGCGGTGTCACTTACGAAAAACCGGTGAGTGACAAAGTCACGCTGCAGATTGACCAGGGCAAGTACTTCGCGTTCGAGGTGAACGACGTCGATGCTTACCAGGCCGATATCAAGCTCATGGATGAGTTCAGCACCGACGGCGGCGAGCAGATGAAGGTGGCTATCGACACGCAGTTGCTGAACCGTCATTACGCCGACGCGGCTGCGGCCAACCGCGGCGACGACGCCGGTGCCAAGTCGGGCGGCATCAACCTGGGCAAGGCCGGCGCGCCCGTGCAGATCACCAAGGAAAACATCCTTGATGTGCTGGTGGACTGCGGCACCGTCCTCGACGAGCAGAACGTACCCGAGCAAGGCCGCTGGGTGGTTCTGCCGGCTTGGATGAACGGCATGCTGAAAAAGTCCGATTTGCGTGATGCCAGCATCATGGGCGATGCCACGTCGGTGTTCCGCAACGGTAAGGTCGGCATGCTCGACCGTTTCACGGTGTACATCAGCAACAACACCACAGCGGTTGACGACGTCGCCGCGACGAAGCGTGCGAGCAATGTGATGTTCGGTCACAAGAAGGGCCTCACCTTTGCCAGCCAGATGACCAAGATGGAAACCCTGCCGAACCCGAACGACTTCGGCAAACTCGTTCGTGGCTTGAACGTGTTCGGTTCCGGCGTTATCGACCCGAAAGCGATCGGCAATCTGTACTGCAGCCGCTGATCACCTTCATCTCCACCCATAAGCGGCCACCCGGCCGCTTTTTGTTTTCCCGGAGAAAACCATGATTCGCGAATTGATTGAAAAGGCAAAAACAGCCGACAAAGACGGCTTGCTCGAGATGCTTAAAGATCTGGGCTTGAAGGCCGACCAGCGCAAAGGCGAGGACACGCTCCGCGCCGAACTGCTCGCAGGGCTCGAGAAGGCCCTGGCTGATGAGGCTGCCGACGAAAATGCGCCGAACCCTGATCTGGAGCCTGGCAATGCCGGCACTGCTGGCCTCGCTGATCCAAAGACTACCGGCGATCCTGACGCCGGTACTGATTCCAGTGTGCACACCACATCGGTTGATGGTGCTGATCAAGCGTCGGCCGGCGACGACACCGCCGACCACAGTGCTGCTGTTGAAACCGTGCAGGTAGCTGCTGACCCAGGCCCCGGGCGTCACGTCGGGCCGGTCACCTTGAATGGCGAAGACGGCCAGCTGTACATCCCACAGGCGCTCGTTGATGAGATGAGTATTCCAGGCATCAACATGAAGTTGGTGGCAGGCGACCGTCCAGCAGGCTCTGCACTGCACGAGGCCCAGGCGCCTGATCTCGAAGAAGTTGACGACGAGCAGGAGCGTTCGGTGCCTGTCACCGGCAATCGCCTGCTGCGCAACACCAGAACCGGCTGCGAGTTCGTATGGACTACCGAGCTGGCGAAACTTTCCTACATGCAAGAGGTGTAAACCGTGGCCGTGACGACTGTAGGCAACATCCTGACCCGTGCCAAAAAGATCCTGCAGGAAGTCACTTCCAACGGCACCCGGTGGGCAAACACCGAGCTGCTGGACTGGCTGAACGAAGCGTATGCGGCGATCTGCAACATCAAGCCGAACGCAAGTTCTGTCACGGCCGAAATTACTTGCGCCCCGGGGACCAGGCAATCCATTCCCGAGGGCGGTCTGCGCCTGCTGGAGGTGGTGCGAAACATCACCCCCGCGGGCGGTGGGCTGAGCGTGATTCTCACGACCCGGGGTGCCATCGACTCAACCAGGCGGCGGTGGCACGCCGAGCAGCAGGTTGAGGAGATTGAGCAGTACATCTTCGATGAGGCGGCGCCGAGACAGTTCTACGTCTACCCGCCGGCGATGGCCACCAGCAAGCTGGAGATCATTTACTCGTCAGTGCCAGACCCGCACACCCAGGCAATGGCGACCGATTCAGCCCCTGAGAAAATTCGCCTGGACGATTCGTTTGCGCCGGTGCTGGTGGATTACATCCTCTCCAGGGCTTACGCGAAAGACGCCGAACACGCGGCAAACCTCAACCGCGCAACGATGCACTTTCAGATGTTCCAGACTGCCCTGGGTATGAAGGTGCAGACGGATCGCATGCTTGGCCCTCTGCCGGTCGCCGCCACATCTCAGCAACAGGTACCGCAGCAATGAACGTGAGCCAGCTGGTCGACCAGATCCTGCCGAACTTACCGGGGGTGGTAATCGCCTCCATCCGCGACGGTGTGGCCTGGGCGTTGCGCGAGCTGTGCACGGAGGTGCCGGCCTGGAAGGTCAGAATCCAGCTGTCCGATGGTGAGCAGCAGATCACCGCCGGGCCAGGCCTGGAGCCTATCCGTATCCAGGCGCTGTATCAGGATGGTCGGCCTGCATATTGCCAGGTGTTCCAGCCTTCGCCGGAAACGGTCATTGTCACCGGCGGACCTTCGGGGCTGACCGCTGATGTGGTTGTGCGACCCACGTTTGGTTCCACCGTAGCTGTGCCCCCGGACTGGCTTCTGGACCGTTACTGCGAGGCACTGACGCTCGGCACCCAGTACTGGCTACGCAAGATGCCCGAGAAGCCGTGGTCCGACATGCAGCGCGCCTTGATGGATCAGGCGGCGTTCTATGCCCTCTGCACCAATGCCCGATCTGAGGCGCTGGCCGGTCACCAGTACGGCAGCACAAGGATGAAGACACCGAGGTTTCCATGACATCGATTGCGATCACGTCTTTCAAGGGCGAGTTGCCAGCACTGACTCCGCGTCTTTTGCAGCCGACCAACGCCCAGGCGGCCCGCAATGTAAATCTGCGCAAGGGTTCGCTGCGGGCTGAAAATGCGCCGCTGCCCGTGCTTGGAATTGGCGGTGTGATCAATCCGTCATCTATCTACCGCTACCCATTCGGTAACAATGGCGCCGGGTTCTGGTTTGCCTGGGGCGATGGCCAGCAGGTCAATGCAGCCAAAAGCCCGCTGGCGAAGGATGCTTGGTCGCGGGTTTATTGGACTGGCGACTCATTCCCAAAAATGGCACCGATTGGTGTCGCAACTCAGGGGGCTGGACCTTACCCGTCAGGTTTTTACCGCCTTGGGGTTCCAGCCCCGGACGGCGTGCCGCTGGTGACCGAGGCCGGCGACAGCGGTGCCGCCCCGGCAACAGTGGTCAATGCAACGTACATCGTGACGTACGTTACGGCGTACGGCGAGGAAGGCCCGCCCAGTTCAGCATCGAACATCATCACGCGCTGGGATGGCGCCGAAGGTCAGTTGCCTGGCAAGGTCAATGTTCAGTTGCCGGCGGCTCCGGCAGGCCCTTACAACATCGTCACGAAGCGCCTCTATCGGTCAGAAAGTGGTGGCGAGTTCCTATATCTCGCTGACTTTCCCGTGGCCCAGAACAGTTGGGTGGACGATATCAACAGTGACGAACTTGGCATCGCCTGCCCATCGCTCACTTGGGATATGCCCGACGCTACGATGGTAGGCCTGGTGGAAATGCCGAACGGCATCTTCGCCGGCTTTTTCGACAATACGCTGTGTTTTTGCGAGCCGTACTATCCTCACGCCTGGCCCGTCGACTACCAGATATCGTTTCCCGACAAGATTGTGGGAATTGGTGTCACCACTGCCGGGTTGGTGGTGGCCACCACTGGGCGGCCTCGGCTCGTTACTGGGACTACGCCGGCGGCAATGACGGCCTCAGACCCTGATGCCGACCGCGTGTGCATCTCCAGGGGATCAGTGGTGGATATGGGGGAGTATGTCGTCTATGCCTCAACGGAGGGGCTGGTGGCGGTATCTGGAGGCGAGCCCCAGCTGATCACTGACGGAGTTCTAACACCTGAGCAATGGCAGGCGCTCAATCCATCCTCAATCCACGCCTGCCGGTATGAGGGGCGATACCTGGCCTTCTACAGTGGCGGCTGTTTCGCCCTGGCCCCGGGAGAAGGCATTGAGTTCATCGATGCGGCCGCTGCCAATTCCTACTACGACATTGCTGCATCGTCGCTGTACCTCATCCAAGGCAGCAGTATTTCCAAGTGGCGCGGCGGGCCGCCGATGCAATATCGATGGCGGTCGAAGATCTTCGAGTTCCCACCTGGAGCTGCAAACTTCAACTGCGGAAAGGTGATTGCCGACGCTTACCCAGTTCAATTTCGGGTGTTTGCGGACAAAGCGCTGGTGCTTGATATGCCAATTGAAGCCGGCGGAATGTTTCGGCTGCCTGCTGGATACGCGGAGGCGCGTGAGTGGCAGGTCGAGGCGGCAGGCTCTAACGAAGTTTTCTCAATCCAAATCGCGAATACGCCCTCTGAGTTGACCTAATGACGACCAAACGCTCAAGCCTTCCTGCACCAAGCAGCAAGGTTTCGGCGGAGTTGCGCCCGTTTTTCAGTGCTCTCACCGAGATCATCGAAACGGGCGAGGGGAATCGCGGGAACGGCCTCGACAAGAAGCTGACCTTCCGGGATCTGCTGGAAAGCGGGGCGTTCACGCTCCGACCAGGTTGGAAACCAGGTGGTACCGGTGGTTTGGTTCCAACGCCTGGCATTCCAGATCGCGCAGTACCGCCGGCCCCTGTCGGGTTTCAAGCGGTCGGCGTCTTCGGCATGAACACGCTGACCTGGGAGAACCCCTACAAGCTCTACCGCAACCACTCGCTGACCAACATCTACCGCAGCGAAACCGACAACTTCGGCCAGGCCACGCTGATCAGTCGTGCCACCGGCATGATCTACAGCGATCCGATTCGCGGTGATGCGGTAGATCCTGATGATCCGAAGAAAGGCATCAGCTATTACTACTGGATCACCTGGGTTTCGACTTCAAACGTGGAGGGGCCGCCTAACAGCCCTGACGGCACCTACGTTGAGTCGATGCTTGATATCGACTACCTGTTGGAGCTGATAACAAAGGAGACGAGTCAGAGCGAGCTGGCGAAGGCACTGGCCAAAGCCATCGACCTCGAAGGATTGAACCAGACGATAGCGATGCTTGGTGCAGCCGCACAGTCCGCGAAATTGATGACTTCGGCCGAGCGCTATCTGCGCGACGATGAGAACGTGCAGATCCGGCGCCAGGTATCAGATCTGCGGGTGCAAACTGGAAAAGACATCACTGCCGCTATCACTCAACTGCAGGAGGTCATTACCTCCGACCAGCAGGCTATCGCGCACCAGATTGACCTGATGCAAGCCAGCATCGGCGAGAACTCCGCAGACATCGTCTCTGAGCGTACCGCGCGGATTAATCTGCAAGAGGCCGCCACTGAGGCGCTGAACAGCATGTCCTCGCGCCTTGAGGGCGCTGAGGCTGTGCTGACTCAGTACAGCGAAACCTTTGCCAGCGCGATCGAGGCCCAGGCCAGAAATCTGGAAGGACTGGTGTCGCGGATGGATAACACCGCGGCCCAGTACCTCAGTGACCAGCAGACCATCGCCACCGAGTTTGAGGCGACGGCGAATTCGATCACCTCACTGCAAAGTAGCGTGAATGAGCAGTCTGCGGCCATCCAGCAAACGCTGAGCACGCACACCACGGAGCTTGAGGGGCTTTCCGCTCAATACACGCTGAGGCTCGACGTAAACGGGCTGATCAGCGGTTTCGGTGCGTACAACGACGGCACGGTTGCCGACTTCGCAATTCTGGCGCACCGCTTCTGGATCGCCACACCAGGCGTGCACGGGCCGAACTACGTGAATCCTTTCACCATTGATGGGGAAAAGGTCTACATCAACACGCTCCTCGTAAAGGAGGCATCCATCCAGCAGGCGCAAATCGGCCCGATCAGCATCGGCAAACTAACTGCAAATGATGGCTTTACTCCGGTTACCACCGTGGGTGGTCAGCTTCGCGCAGAAGCCATCGACGTGGCGAACATCACCATCGGGTTCGGCCAAGTCTATGGGCAGCTCAAAAGCTCGCAGGTCGGCGCCGGTGGCCTGCCGAGGTTCGTGATCGATCCGCAGGCGGGGATCTTTATGAATGGCCTCCTTGGCGGCACCAGGATGGTGATGACCGACAGCTATCAGCGCTGGTACGACCCTGCTGGCGACTTACGAATTGAAATTGGGGAGTTGCTGCTATGACATCGATCATTCGATGCCGCGACAAAAATAAGCAGGTCACCTTTGACAGTTCGGTGCGGACCATTCGGAAAATGGAGTCGATCAGAACCCAGAGCAATGCCGCCGGCAGCCTGGATCTGACCCCGTACGCTGGATTGAAGTTGGACATCAGCCTCATGCCCGCCGAGAACGTCGGCATCTCGCCGGTTCCCCTGGTGGTGGTCAATGGCAACCTGCTTACCTGGTCGGCCGCACCCGTGTCGTGCTTTTTGATTTTAGGGATTTCATCATGAGCACCGGTTTTAGGGTGAAAAACGACTGGGGAAACCTCTCCGTCGATGAAAATAATCCCATTTTTGTCGCGGTTGACGATGGTGCGGGACACATAGATAACGGCGGATGGACAGACGTTCGCCTCTACAAGGAAAGGGACGGCATACCACCGGTAGCCATTTTTTTTGAGTACAGCTTCTTCGGGGTTTCAACCAGCCCGACGCCACCCCTAGTGTTTGCACGGCCACGCAACATTGCTTCTCAGGTAGCGACAGTTATCGGTTACATCGCGCCTAAAGGCGCCCCAGGCGCATGGACGGGCGTGATAGTGGCCTTCACCATCGTTAACTTGCCCGGAAATCCTCAAAACCACGCTCAGCTTTATCCGCTTATGCGCGCCTATATGTGCGAGTTCATGGTCATTGCATCCGGTGGATACATCAGCGGTGAAACCCATGGAATTCGGGTTTGGGCACCTGGTTCGGTAGTCGTTTTTGACTCGGGCAATAACGCGGTCAGCTACAAACGCTCCAGTGGCGTGTGGAACTACAGCAGCAGGGACCAGGTAGAGCCAGACCAATACGTCGAGTTTTGGCAAGGGTCTGACACGTTTGGCGCTCGCAATGAGTGGATGCTCGTCAGCTCCATCGGAACAGGCTATTTCATGCGATACAACGGTGAAGTGGCTGGCAGCCGGCTTTATGTGCCCGGCCTCATCGGCGAGGTCATTCCCCGAGTCATCCTGACAGGGCGCTCTGGAACGCTGATTCACATGCCGTTTTTGTTCATCGAAACCAGAAGGCCCGTCGATCAAGGGATCATCCTCCCGGCCGGCCCCGGTCCCGCGTAATACATCTCAGGAAAAATTATGGCTACTCATATCTACCGCGCCGGAACGGTCTCTATTGCTGCGGGCGCAGTAATTGCGACCGGCGTCGGCACTTCATGGTTATCGAATGCCGTGCGCGGCGACGTTTTGGTGGTGCCGAGCGGTCAATGCTTCGAGCTGGTCACTGTGGAGACCGACACCCGCTTGACGCTGGACGCGGCTCCTGCTGGTGCCATTGCGAACGCACCCTATGTGCTGCTCCGCTTCGTCACCAACCAAAGCATTCGGGATCTGCTGGAGAAGATCGAAGAATTTTTGAAAGATCGCCAAGTCAGCCTGGCCGAATTCGCGGATTGGGCCACGGGCACCGCCACCGGCGGCCCGAACAAGGATGGCAAATACCCGCTCACTGATCGATACGGCAAAGTGACGATGGCTGAGTGCCCGGCGAAGCTTGCGGCGATGGCAGGAGCGGGGGGTGGCGGGGGTGGCGTAGGAACAGTCAAGCAGCTGAACGATGTGCTGCCCAGTCCCGAGGGCAAGTTGACGGTAACTGCGGGCGATATCGGCGCCGCCACGGCAGAGCAAGGCTCGAGGGCTGATAGTGCGGTGCAGAAGGCTCAGGCCAGGCTTTACCGGCCACTGCTTACTGACGTGCTGGTGCTGGGTGATAGTCGCGCATTCCAGTGCACCAAGGGCAACGTAGGCTTTACCGATTGGGCTGTTTCCGAAACAGGGGGGCTCGCCGCGTTTCCGCTGACCCTCAACAAAGGGATCGATGGCAACACCACGTCGCAAATGCTTGCCCGTCTGCAGGCGGATGTAATTGCGAACAGCAGCGCTTTCGACGTGATGGTGCATTTCGGCACCGGCAACGACCGACTGAACGGGATGACCCTGGAGCAAACAATCCGTAACTTGGAATACCTATATGCCGCGCTGCTCAAGCGTGGAAAGGTGGTTATTGCCATCGCCGAGACCCCAGTAATAGGGGCGAACGTGGGGCTGCCACCACAGCAGACAGCCAACCATTTCGCGGTTCACAACTGGTATCTAAACGTCGCGCCAAGCCTGGGCATCATCGTCGTGAATCCGTGGGATGAGATGGTCGACCCCGCATCAGGAGTGAGCTACTGGCCCAAAGAAGGTATGACCGGCGACGGCCTGCACCCGACCCCAATGGGGGCACTAATCATCGGCAGAAAGGTGGGTGAAGCGTTGAAACGACTATTCACCTTTCCGGCGATCCTTCCAACATCGAACGTTCTTTACGACGCTGCAGCGGTGCCCGGGGGCAGCCTGATCCCCAACGCGCTGTTGACTGGCACCAACGGCACGCTGGGCGCAGGAAGCAACGCTACGGGCCAATTGGCGACGTCCTGCACCCTGCAGGGTACAAACCTCAATGGTTTGGCGGTGACGGCGTCGAAAGAGGCTGCAGATATCGGGGAAAAGCAGGTTTTGCGTATTACCGGCATGCCAAGTGCAGCAACGCCGACGCTTATCCTGGAGCAGTCTGTGGACGTCTCCAAAGTTGCCGTTGGCCAGCGCTTACGCGCTATTGCCGGCTGGGAGTTCTCAAGCGTCAACACCAGCGTGCTGCAGGTTGCTCTGCAAGTCGTGGCAGTGAGTGCCAGCGGCACAACCATCGCTCAGATCGGCCAGAACCAGGAACTCAACCACGCCATGCCTATCGGCAACATCGCCGGAACATTGGTGACCCAGATCCTGGCGCTGGCCCAGGTGCCGACAAGCCTTAAGTTCAGGCTTTCCATCATTTTCAAAACAGGCACCGGCCAGGACGCAACAATCAAGCTGCGCCAGGTCGATCTGACCCGAATTTTCGTGTGAGGGCGAACCGATGAGTGAAACACAAGAGCAATTGCTAGCCCGGGTACTCAAGGGCCACCCCGATGCAATTTCGTTCTGCGAGACGCTGTTTTCTATTTCGCAGACCCTGGATGACATCGTGGACGGTGATAAGCCGCTGACCCCCAACGACGTCTATCAGGCGTTCTGGCTCGCGCTGATCGAGCTGCCCATCAATCCGTTCTACCGTCACTTTGAACATTTCGTTCGCCCGCTCATGGCTGGCGCGCTGCAGGATTGGCGCGACAGCGTCACGCTTGAGCGGGACGGCGACCATCATGGGCGCAGCCTGGCTTTTGTCCTCAGGGACCAGCTTACCGGCCTAGTGGTGCAGTGTGCGTATCTGGTCGGTGGCGCCGGCTGGATGGCAGAAGTATCTGCCGGCATTCGTCGACACTTTCACGATGAGACCTTTTCTGCCTACAACCAAGACCTGATCAAGCGAGGCGAATTATGAGCGGCGGCAGCAAGACCGATAACTCAATCCAGGATACGCCGGAGCAAAAGTATGCCGCGCAGGTGGCGGCCGAAAAGTGGAACTATGCCCAGGAGCGCCTGGCTCCGGTTGAAAATGCGTACATGAAGCGTGTTGACGACATGGATTCCGAAGGGAGCATGGCCTACGTCCGCGGCAAGACCAACGCTGGGACGCAAAAGGCGCTCAGCTCCGGAATGGAGCAACTGAACCAGGGTGTCACCCAGCAATATGGGCTGAACCCGAATAGTGGTCGCTTCACTTCTGCCCAGGGCGATCTGGCAACAAGTGTAGGGATGGCCGGCGGCGACACTATGGCGCGCGCGCAGTTTGAACAGAAAAGCCAAAAAATCGCCGGGCTCAGCAATGTCGCGGCGATTGGTCAGGGGCAATCATCCCAGGCACAGGCCGGCCTGAATACCGTGGCAAGCCAGGCAGCTCAGGATGCCCAAGGGGCGGCCTTCACCAACTTCAACCGCAAGTCAGCGAACCTACAACTCGCCGGCACGGCGCTAGGGGCAGTTGCTGGTGGCGTCTCCTACGGCCTCAATAATATGGCTCCAGCAAGGACAACCGCGGCCAATTCCACCGTTCTCAATCCATCAGGCACCAGCGGCAAGATTTATGACAATGTCGCAGGCGGTGCCAACTTTGCGGGCTACGCATAATGACCTACTACGTTGATCCGAGCGCCGCATTCGCCGGCAAACAAGGGGCCTCTAACGTTCTTGGGCAGCTCAGCCGAGCTCAGTGGGACGACTGGAAGGCGCGCTTTCAGCCATACGTCGACAAGCTGGCGAACATCGCAACCAGCGATTCTTTTGCCGGCGAACAAGCAGCGACCGCCACCGAGTCGGTGAACAAGTCGTTCGATAGCGCGAATCAAGGGCTCCAGCTACAGCAGCAGGGGATGGGCCTCGTCTTATCGCCAGCTCAACAGGCCGCGCAAGATCGGAAAATGCAGCTCGGTCGAGCTACGGGTTCGGTGGATGCGAGCAATAACGCACGAATCTCCGCGCGAGACCTGCAGGAGCAAGTCATGGCCGGCGGCATGGGCCTCAGTGGCCTGAAGCAGGGAGGGTAATGCTATGGCATACGGACTAGTTGGACTGAAGCAAGAAATGCAGGGTGAGGCCATGCAAGGTCTTTCCCAGTTGTCACAGCAGCAGCAACAGGCAAAGCTCGCCGAGGATCAGATGAATCAGCAGGCGAAGGCCAACACGCAATCCAGTCAGGTAGGCATGGCTACCACGGGAGCCATGGTGGGCTCCGCTTTTGGCCCGGTTGGTACTGCTATCGGAGCGGGAATTGGCTACATTGCAGGCTCTTTTATGTGATAGGTATAGTCAGATAGTCGCGATGTAATCGCTCTCTGTATAGGAAGGATGCCTGCTATGTATGTTGAATTTTTCACCGTGTTGGTAATTCTATGGTTCTTGGGGAGTTACATTTACAACTTTCATTTAGCATCTAAAGAGTGTGAGCGGCGAGCCCGGAAATATAACAAAGTAATGGAAGCGCTTGTCGAAGAGCTGGGTTATGCAAAATCCAGCCGGTTCTTTGACGAACACTCTATTTTCCCTTTTATGGAGGCGGGCGTAAAGAAAGGCAAGTGGGGTATTCGTCTTGGCTGGTAACTCGCATGGTTGAAGCGAGTCAGTGGTAAGCCACTGAATTATATCGAAAGCTACTAGAAGTCAAGTTATCAGCGGTGGACCATTAGGTTCAGCTGTTTCTTATTGTCGGGAGACAACAAATGGCAGGCGGATTAGATACCCGTGGCGGGATGGATGGATTCTCCCAAGGCTTCGGCCTGGTCACCAACTTACTCGCGCAAAAAGATCAAAAAGAGCTCCAGCGCGTGCAAATCGCGCAGCAGGCCGAGGATCGCCAGTACGGTCGAGATATTCAGCAGCAGGAGATGGGGCTACGCAAAGATGATCTTGCGTACCGTCGGGAGACAGACCAGCGTAACTACACTGATACGCAGGATCAGCGCAATTACCTGCGCCAGCGCGATTCGGACAACGCTTCGCGCCAAGATAGACAGGTCCAGGCAACTTACGGTCTGCAGGTCGCGGGCCAGCAGCAGGCAGCGGTGCGTATGCAGCACGAGGATCAGCGCTTTGATCTTCAGCAGCAACAGCTGACTCGCCAGATCGGACGGCAGGACAAAGCCGAAATGCAGAAGCAGGATGCGCTCACCGCGCAATCCGCCTACGCCAAGATTGCCGCGGGCGCGGATCTGGACGACAACGATCTTGAGGTTTTCAAGCGCAACCCTTGGATGGACCCCCGTCACGTCCTTTCCCCTACCATGCAGGGCGATGTAGCGACTGCTGGCAAGGTGTTCACCGGTGAAATCAACTCAAACTCGCCTGAGGCTTTGGACGCGGTAAATCGTATGTTTGCGCCGAACATTCAGCAAGGCGGAGGCGGCAAGAAGCGCATTGTGCAAGTGATGCCTGGGCGGACGGAGGGTACCGTTGCATTTGAGCTCGAGATAACTGGTGATGATGGGAAAAAATATACTGCCCCGATGACCAAGAGCCGCGGCACCGCCAATGATGCGGATGATGAAGTGCTCGAGATGCCCATCGAGAAATTGGTTGACCGTGTATCCGGGTACAAGCTGCTGAGTGGAGTCTTCAACACTCCCGAAAACAGGCAGGCCGCGTTGCGATACGGTCAGCAAATGGGGCTGGCCCCGAAAGATCAGATGAGCAAGCCCCTCGCGGCTCCGGTTCAAAAAGCCGAGGACAAGGATCTGGAGGCTATCGCCGCTGCATCCACCATGAACGATCAGCTATCGCGCATCGGCGAGCAGATCACGTCGGGGAAGCTCAACCTCGGCCCAGTCAATAACAAACTTGCAGCAGCACGTAATGCGATGGGCATGAGCACCGAGGAGTCGAGGAACTACGGCTCGCTGAACTCGACGCTTGAGCAATTGCGCAATGCCAGCCTGCGGCTCAACTCTGGAGTGCAAACGGATGGTGATGCCCAGCGCGCCTGGAATGAGCTCATCACCAATATCAACGACCCCGCGCTGGTGCAGCAGCGCCTGACTGAAATCCGGGCCCTGAACGAAAAGGCGATGGAGCTAAAAACCAACATGATCCAACAGCGCCGCCAAAACGCCCGGGCTGAACCCTTGGACATCGGTACCGTAATTCCTCAGGCGGGCCCGGCTCAGCAGCGAGGTTTGCAATTGCCGCAGGCAACTGCGCCGGCCCGGCAGCAGAGTGCCTCTGCGCCGAGCATCGCGACTGACGATGACTACAACCGCTTGCCGTCGGGCACGGTGTTCATCGATCCAAATGGAAAACAAAGGGTGAAACCATAATGGCCGCTTGGGAAGATGCTCCGCTCTATGACGCGGGCGCCGGCGCAACAGGCGCCGGCAATGTCGCAAAACCGGAAACCGCCTCTACCAGGCCAGCTTGGGAGGCTGCACCGCTCGCAGGCAAGGAAGAGCCCCGAGATCGCGGCTTTATCCAGGGTGTGAAGGAGATGTTCACGGGTTCCGAACGTCAGACGCGCGCCACTAAAGAGTTGCCGGAGTTGCAGAACTCCGGCCTGTTCAAAGGGCTCGATATCCCGGCTGGACAGCAGGCAGCACTTTTTGCAGCGCTGCCGACCACCACCGATCCGGGCGAAATTGCAAAAATGCTGCGCTCCAGCTCTCCCTACATCGGCATTTCTCAAGATGAAAAGGGCAACCTGATCGCGGCGAACAACAAGACCGGTGCTCAGGCGGTCATCAACAAGCCCGGGCTAACAGGGCTTGATGTTGCCCAGGCTGTAGGTATTGGCGCGGCATTCACCCCTGCCGGTCGTGTAGCAACATTGGCTGGTGGCGGTCTGGCCCGCCAGGCGGTGGTGTTGGGGGCGGGCTCTGCTGCTACACAGGCGGGGCTTGAGGGACTGCAAGAAAATGCCGGCGGCAATTTTGACGGCGGTGATATTGCAATTGCTGGCGCGCTCGGCGCGGCAACGCCATTTGTAGCGAGTGCTGCGGGCGGTGTTGTGGACGCCGGCAGGCGTGCAGTCAGGGCAATGCGAAATCCTGCTCAGGGCGAAAACGCTCAGCTTGTTCGAGCAGCTGAGCAGACCAACATCCCTTTGATGACTTCCGATGTATTTCCGCCTGAAACGTTCATGTCTCGAAGCGCGCAGGTAGCCGGTGAGCGAATTCCGTTCGCAGGTACGGCTGGTGCGCGGCAAGCACAGCGAGAAGCACGGATAGCCGCGGTTGAGGATCTCAATAATCAATACCCGCCACCCCAGGCTGATCAGATCATGGAAAGCCTTCAGGCAAGGGTGGGCCGCCGCCGTAAAGCTGCTGGTAACAGGATTGGCAAGTACGAGGCCCAGCTGGATCAGGTAGGAGTTGTGCCGTATGCCAGAACGACCCAAGCCGCGGATGACGCTCTTGCCGAGCTAAACCGGCCGGGGATTGTAGGGAGCCCGGAGGCGGCGAGCGAAATCCAGCAGTTCATGCAAACGCTGAACGCGGCACCGCAAACATACTCCTCACTCAGGGAGAACCGCACAGCGTTGCGAGACATCGTTAAGTCTTTCGACGGTGCCGCGCGAAGCCAGTTGCCGACAAGGGCTAAGGCGTTGCTGACGCGACTGCAATCGTCGTTATACGACGATATGAATGATGTTGCGCGGGCGAACCTACCGGCGCAAGACGTGCTCAAGCTTCGCCAGGCAAATGCGATTTATGGCGAGGAGACCGGGAAGGTCAGCAAGTCCCGCATGAAGTCTGTGCTTGATCGCGGAGATGTCACCCCGGAACTGGCCGAGAGCTTGTTGTTCAGTCGCAAGCCAAGCGAGGTTAGGAACCTTTTCCAGAGCCTCGACACGGAAGGCCGGCAGGCAGCGCGGGCAACCATTATCCAGAGACTTCTCAGAAACTCGCAGGGCGCTGACGGACTGTCTCCCGATCGATTCATCAATAACATGAACAAGATGCCGGCTCAGGCCAACATCTTTTTCAGGGATGCTGACCGTCGGCAGCTTGAAGGGTTGCGGCAGGTTTTAGATGCGACTCGGCGTGCGGGTCAGGCTGGCGTCATGACCAATACCGGGCAGCAAAACTACAGCATCGGAGGTTTTGCCGCTGCGTCCGCTGCCGGTCTCAAGGCGATCCCTATCGCTGGTTCGATCGGTGGGTTTGCACGACTTTACGAGAGCGCGCCAGTGCGAAACGCACTGATTCGTCTCGCAGAGAACCCAAATACTGGGGCGTCCGCTGCATCCGCCCGGGCTCTGGCCGCAAGGTTTTCTCCTTACATCCAGGCCTTAGAAGCCGGCGGTGGTGACGAGGACAACTCCGAGGCGACTGAGCCTGTGCAAAGGCCTGCCGCCGACGGGCAGCCCGTGCTGCCAGCATTGCAATCTGCCAATCCGACGCCGGAGCCGTCAGGTGGAGCTGCAGTGCTGCCCAATCAGGGCTTACAGCCGCAAGAGCAAGCACAGCAGGCTGATGACGATACTGGCTTGCCTGGGTCTGGCACAGGTGGCCTGATCACCGCCGGCAACATCGACCTGAACACCAGGCCAACGGTGCGCAATGCGGATGGCTCCATTAGCACCGTGCGCTCTATGTCGATCGGAGTTGACGGTAAGGAGGTTCTAATTCCGACCGTCAGCGATGACGGCAGGATCATGTCTGATCGTGAGGCGATCAAGACGTATGAGCGAACCGGTAAGCACCTGGGGGTCTTCAAGGATGTACAAAGTGCCGACGACTACGCCCAGAAGCTTCATGAGGACCAGGCGGACCAGTATGGTGACAAGGAAGACACACAGCCTACTGACCTGCTGCCTTCTTCTAAAGCAGATCGCGCGAGTTTGCCGCCGGCGGAAGCCCTGGATATTGCGGCGCGTGACGCAGCAACCTCTCCCGACAATAATCTCCCGGAACCCAGCACCGCCCAGAAAGAGGCGGGTAACTACCGGAAAGGCCATATCAACCTGCAAGGGCTGAATATTGCGATCGAGAACCCCCGCGGTTCGGAGCGCAAAGGCGTCGACAAGGAAGGCAATGAGTGGTCGCATTCAATGTCCGACCATTATGGCTACATCAAACGCACCACCGGCGCTGATGGCGACCAGGTTGACGTGTACGTTGGCCCTGAGCCATTCAGCCAGCGGGTGTTCGTCGTGGACCAGAAAGACCAAGGCTCGGGTAAGTTTGATGAGCACAAGGTCATGCTGGGCTACACCAGCCAGGCTGCGGCGATCAAAGCCTACAAATCCAACTTCGATAAGGACTGGAGCGTGGGCGACGTCACCGAGATGAAAATGCCGGAGTTCAAGGCCTGGCTTAAGGCCGGCGACACAGCAAAGCCTCTGGCGGCTGGCGCTTCCAAGCCAACCGTGAAAAGCATCAATGCCAAAATGGCAGCGGTGCGCCTCGGAGGTATGAGTGCCGAGCGCAAACAGCAGGAGTTGACCAAGCTGACCCAGGAACGGGAACAGCTTGCCAGTTGATGCAGCGCGGCCTGCTTGTATAGGGGCCGCTCCCCACTTTATCCGGCCGCGAGGCCCCACCCAATAGGTACTCCAGATGCCTGGACAATCTCCAGACTCGACACTTTTCACTGATCCGGACCGTTTGAAACCCGGGGAGCGAGAGCCGATCCGCGCACTGAATCCGCTTCCGTTGAACGGACAGGCGCTGTGTTCATGCAATTGCGGCTGGTTTGGCCCCGCCGGGCAGCGAAAGGGCGGCGCGTGCCCAGCGTGCGGTTCAACTACGGCTAAAGCGCCCAGCAAGGCGGTTACCCATGTTTACGAAGCCCTGGCCAAGCTGCTGAGCGACACCAGTGAACGACTTAAGGGCGCCCAGGTTGACTGCATATCACTGCGCGCGATGGTGGATCAGTCGGTCCAGAATTGCCGAATGCTTCAGGACGTCCAGACGCCACTCACCGCAAAGGCGGCTGCATTTGACGCCTCAATGAAGCTGATCGGCCTGCCGACGGATACTGCGCCTGATGTGTTTCCTGGGGTTGTTCAGGCCATTCTGCGCGACCAGCTTCGTTACACCATGCATCGCGATGTGCTGCGCCTCGATCAGGCCGCGTGGGATGCCGTGCAAGACTTCCCGCAATACAAAATGTCTGCCCTAGATTACGATCAGGCGGTCGACCGCCAGATTTCGCGCTGGCGTCAGATTCAGCATCAGGCGGAAATGCAACGCCAAACCGACAATAAGGTTGACGCTGAGCAACTTGAAGTGGCTGGCGAGCAGCCAGCCGGAGCCATAGAAAGCTCCGAGAAGGAACCTCCGGCATCTGTCCAATAGGATCAATGAGTGAGTAGTTTTCAGAAATCGGTTCTAGAGAGTGGAAACGGACAGCATGCGGGAGTTTCAAGGGGACGTAGTCACTTATCATTGATTTATAAGCTTTTTCATTAGCGATTTTTGATGCGGTCGGCGTCAATAATTTAGCTCCAGGTGGCGATTTGCTATTGCGCTGTGGATCCAATCTAAACCGCGAGTTATCTTCCTAACAATTCTTGCGGAATGGCTAAGTGAGAGTTAACCTGTGTGTTAATAAGAGGCGCAGCATGAAGCTAAGGACACTCACACGGACGTATCTTCTGGAGGCGGCCAGGATCGATCCGGCGAAAGCTCCTAGGATCACGAACCAGCCAATCTGGACGCCAGTGTTGGTGATGGGGGCCGGTAACGATCCAGATAAAACGCATCTGGTTCGTTCTATAAAGAAGGAGGTGGACGATAATGGAAAAAAGGGCTGCTTTCTGGTCATGGTGCAAAGTTTATTTGAGGCTATCGCATTAGAAGACTTTGGTAGTTTTTATGCGCAAAACTTGGTGGAGTATAAGAGTGCATTTAAGTTTGACTATAAAAACTCTCAACACCATTTAAAGGAGCTCAAGCGTGGAAAGAAGGATAGGATTTATGTGTACCCCTATACCGGGAAGCTTGGTCGCTTTCTGTTCGTTCTAGAGGTTGCGCATAAAAATCAAATGCAAACGGCTCCTGAGACCAAAAAATATGCTGAAGATATAATTAAAGAAATTCTAGATTCGAAATTAATGGTTTTTATTTGAGGTTGTATGATGAATAACGAACGTGTCGCGGAACAGATCGCTGAAGATATGGAGATTTTTGGTTCGACTCGTCGCGCTGCACCAGTTTTCGAAATTCGACGTTTGATGATTGAAAAAGGTATTCGTAACTCTGATGTGGCCGCTCGTCTCCGAGTCAGTGAGGCGAATGTATCCAGGATGCTCAGAGGGGACCAAAATCTCAAGATCGATACTTTGTACTTGCTTGCCAGTGCCGTAGAAGAGAAGTTGAATTTCAGCTTTTCTGATGAGGTTAGACCTGTTCGTGTGACCGGTAAGGTTAAAAGGACATGTGGCGAAGATACTTTCGACAATGATTACGCAGTTTTTTCCCTGAATCATGAATTGTTTTTGGAAATCGCTGGTGAGCTGGAGGAGCGCTCTAATGAAGCCGTCTTTGCTCTCGGTTGAGAAAGTATTTTTTTTGAAGGTTAGAGTTGATTCCAATCCTGATTGGCTCGGAGACTATTCTGATGAACTCCTTCAAATTGCTTTTGATTATAAAGGTAGTCGTTTTACGCGTAAAGTTGAGCTTGGTTACCCTGAAGATGAAATTAGTGATCCAAGAAATTTCTCCGTAGCATTAAATCTCCGTCTTGTTAAAAGTACCCAGGAAGATGGATTTGATCTTCCATATGATGTAGACATAACTGCCATGGCTTTGATCAGATATAGATCTGATCAGCACTCTGGGTCGGATCGTTTTAGAGTGGTGAGGCACGCTGCTTACACAATACTTTATGGCGCTATACGAGAAATGACATCTACTTTGACGGCTCGAAGCGTGCACGGCATGTGGTCCTTACCCGCCGCTGACTTCGCAAGCGCCGCTAGAGAAGAAGGCGAAGTTGATGAAGCTGAGCGTTTGGAAAGCATTGGGCAAGAAGCTACAGTGAAGGATGGCGCTTTAAAAAAAACCAAACGCCGTCCAAAGCAGAAAAATCAATCTAAATCTGACGTCGAGTAAGATTCAACCTTACAGCCGCCAAGCGTTCAACGGCCGGATAAGTTCCGGCTTCTTTTAAGCGGATTCCAATCATGACTCCCGGGCAGTTCCTGGAGGCAATCCTTCTGGCGATGGCAATCACCGCCGGCGACACCTGGAAAATTCGGGATAGGCGTTACGGCGGGAAGCTCGCAATCCAGGCTGGCCTGCACTAGGAAGACTTGGCGGCGATCAGTAACGCGGCTTCAGCCTAGGCTCGCGCCGAACAACTCAACCAAGGTGTTCTAAGCGATCGCCTGGTCACCGCTGATGTGCAGCTGTCAGTCCTCCCCGCCGACGTCCAGCCAGTGGCTGCAACGTGCCTACCGCCGCCGGCGCCGTCGGCTTGGTTCATGCACCCTGTAGAGCCCAACTTGATCCAGCGCATGCTCAAAGAATTATCGGCATCACCGACTACGGCGACCAAGGACTGATCGCGTTGCGGGCTTGCCAGGCTTATATCGCGGCTATTACCCATTAGCGCGCCGCCAATCGATCAGCGGTGCAATTCTCCTAAAGTCCGTGCTGTCATTTTGCCGAGCAGAAGAAATTAGGGCACCCTAACGTTCGCTCATCACAGGAGGCGCATCGTGACGATAGGGACATGCAAGCTGACATTGAAGCCCGGGAAGTTTGTGAAATCACACATGATTCCCCTGGCGTTCTCCGCTCCGAGTGAGGGGTGCTATTTTATCGATGGAGCACCGGGCGGTCGGCCGACCAGGAGGCCGACCAGTTGGTATGACCGTGAGCTGGTCATACGCTCCGGGGAAGACGTTCTCGCCGATTTGGATAGCTTTGCTGCGACTGAACTCCGCAAGGCGCGCTTAGTTTGGAGTGGTTGGGGGAAAGAAAAGGTACTCAAGGATAATATAATTCCATATCCGGAAACCGATCAGTACGTCCGTTTAGTTCCGAATTTGGACGTCCTAAAGTTACGAGTGTTTTTTCTCAGTTTACTTTGGAGAGCTGCGGCATCTCATATGCCGCAATACGCAGATATTGAACTACAGGAGTGTGTGCTGGAAAAACTTAGGTTGATGGTTGTAAACAACAACCCTTATCCTTTGAGTTTTTTGCCAGTACACCTGACTCAGATGGTAACTCGTGGGGCGCGCCACAATCTTGGCCCAATGAAAATGACGACCCCTCTAGACGCTGGCGCCGGGAATGGGCCATTGATGCTAAATAGCTACCGATTTTATTTTGATGGGTTGATAGTAAATATACATACAAATGTCTCGGAAAAGGTTCACGCGGAGGCGTCTGCCATTTATGTAGGTGGCGATGCCATCGTAATAGCAAACTGCATCAAGTTTGAAGACTCTTTCCAAGCGTCTAATATGATCCAGCATGGATGTGAGGCCTTTGCGAACCACCAACCTACTATGCTGAAGCTCCTCAAATAACCTCGTACCATTCTCGCGTTTTCGAGGGGTGTTTAGGGGTGGTTAACGCCCCTGAAACCCTTTAGAAGCCCCAGACCAAAAACGCCAGCCAATCGGCACCCTCTAGCTTTCCCTGGTGTGACGCGAGACGCAGGAATATTTACTGCGCATCTGGTAGCGTCAGACTACAAGCCTAACCGAGCGGGAGTACGGGATGTCAATCAAGGTTGCTGCACCACTCGTTAACGGCGATTTGTGGGATCCGTTCGGCGAGAGCGCGTCAGGAGAGGACGTTGTAGAACTGATATGTGGTGATGATCTGCGGCCGCCTCCCACGAGTGTGGTCATTAAGGTAACTACCGAATCGGGTAAGCGGGTGGAGGTGCGGATTCCGAACTCTGACACCGGCACCGCCAGCGTGAGGATTGACGGCAAGACCGTGTAGAAAATGGGCTGATTTTCTGTCTAAAACTAACCCTGTCTACCGCGTATTCACTGACCTAAAACGCGTATAAATGACGGTATGGTTTTAGACAGTTAAATGCTGAGGGCCGCGTAGCGCGTGGCCTATGCACTGTTCCAGCCCATACTGCTGCATCATCGGCGTGTGAGAGGACAGATCGGACGTGTTTTTACTCATTGGATAGTAGGCAAATTCGTTGAAAGTGATGGGGCAAAGAGGGCGCTTGGTCCAGTGTCGATCAGTTGCGCAGCGCGGGCTTCCAAACGACGCAGGCCGAATGTGGGAGCGGTCGAGCCTTAGCGAGGCTGCGAAGGGATCGCCGCGCAGTACCTGCAGGCCGCAGCCCCTGCATCGCTGAAGTTCGAAAGCTCAACATCGTGCCCAATCGGGGTCGCTTAACTGATTGGCATTGGGCGCTTGGCCCAGCATTTGTTGCGATGGGCGCAAGGTTAACACGTGAAGTCGGGGCTTCGCAGGTCGTAAACGGCTAGGTAAAACACAAAAAAGGGCGGCGCCTTTATATAAGCGCCGCCCTTTTTTACTGTCGGCCCTTAATGATTGTTGACGGGCGAATCCAACACCTTCACCACATCATCAATCACCGCCTTGACCATCTCCTGCAAGTAATGCGACGCCCAGGCGTAACGGTCCGTCTCCTTGGTCATCGCCGCATCTTCTGCGAGCTGCTTGGCAACGTGGAGGAGGTCGGAGGCGTGATGCAAGGCTTCGTGCAGGGAAACACCGCAGTTGACGCGGAATAGAGGTTGGTCGGAGTGAAAGGAGAAGGGGGTGACGCCGAGGGTGGTTAGATCTTGCGCAGTGCTCATAAAACACCCTCGAGCACGGAGGAAATGAACCGGGAAGGATGACGCCGTTTGGTGCGGTAAATGTAGAAGTACATAAGTGAAAGTTCCTTGATTTGAGGAACTGCCACGAACCTTCTCACAGGTTTGGGTGGCAGCTGTGCGCAGGGTGAGAAACCGGCAATCAAGGCAACCGGTAGACCCGAAGGTCTCCCACGCACAGCCGCCATAAAACGATACCGCAGACGAAAAAAAACGCCGCGATAGGGTTATTGGGCGCTTTGCGCCTTGATTTGCTCGGGTTCTCACGCCCGATCGCTGAATTTGCAGCGACGGGGGAGGTTAGCGTGATGGTGGGGTGGGTGCAACTGGGAATGGGGAGACCGTTTACTCGGCCAGTGTGCAAGCGGATTCAAGCTGAAGGATACGCTCAGAGATGAGCACCTAAAGCTGTAGAGTCAGGCATGATCAGCTATTTTTATCGATGTTCGAACGTGCATTATTTTAGGGTAGGCGTCCATAGGCGTCGCAGATTCTCGGAAATATATTTGTCTTATTCAGTTTTAACCCCGGTTCAGATAGCATCGTCATTACTCACTAATAATGTGTACACAATAGGTTGAGATAAATGGAAACAGCAAATCTACTAACGAAGATGGAAATTCCAACTCAGGAAGAAATCGTGGTGATCGGAGTGAAAGCGGGAGTTCCTGTTTTTATTTTGGGTCGCAACGGAACTGGAAAATCAGCTTTAGTTAATCATCTGGCTGCTGCGTGGGGGAAACAATGCATTTATATGCCTGGTTCGCGGCCTAGTTACTTTGAAAATGAAAGCTTGACCATGACTCCTTCATCTCGAAGAGATTATGGTGCAAGCCAGAACTATTATAATTCAACAGATACACGTTGGAAGTCCCTTGGTGGTACTGCTCGAAATGAGAAAGCTATTCACGATCTTCAAATGGCTGAAACACAATACAAAATAGATGCTGCCAATCAAATAAAATCCGAGGGAGGAGGTTCGGTTGCTGTTATACGTCTGCAGACAGATAACTCTCCTTTAGATATTGTTAATTCAGTATTGTCGCAAGCTAACATCTCAGTGCAACTACAGATTTATGGTGGTGAATTACGTGCGAGTCAAGATGGGGCGCTTTACAGTTACGCGCGAATGTCTGATGGAGAGAGGTCTGCACTTATATTTTCAGCAGAGGTAGTTGCAGCGCCATCGGGCTCGGTATTCTTAATTGATGAGCCTGAATTGCATCTGCACCCGTCGATTGTTATTGCGCTTATTAAAGCGTTAATACTCACGCGGCCTGATTGTGGTTTTGTTGTTTGTACGCATGAGCTTAAACTACCAACTGCTGTCCAAAATAGTCATATAGTTTTAGTGCGAGGCTGCGCTTGGCAAGAAGGAGGAAATGTCCGTTCCTGGGAGGTTGATGTCATTGAGGATCTAGGAGATATTCCTGAGTGGCTATGGGTAGATGTGGTCGGCGCTCGTCGAAAAATACTTTTTATTGAAGGGAATGATAAAACTAGTTTAGATCAGCCATTATATTCCTTGTTATTTCCAGGGGTTTCCATCATACCAATGGAGTCCTGTAAAGATGTGATGAGGGCAGTAGAGGGACTGCGCGCCATCGAGGGTGAACATCGAGCTGAAGCGTTTGGTCTTATAGATCATGATGGTATGACTGAACAGCAAGTGAAGAAGTTTGAAGAGGGTAGTATTTTTCCCCTGCCGGTTTTTTCAGTTGAAAGTCTCATCTACTCTCAGGAAGCGCAGGAGGCGATAGCTGGGTTGCAAGCCGAAATTTTAGGTTTGGATTCGCGACAACTATTGAGTGAGGCACGGCAAAGTGCGATTGAATCTTTAACAGGTGTTGGAAAAAAAAGAGCACTTAGCAGGTCGGCTCGCGGAGCGATATGTGCGAGATAAAATATTATCTATTATCCCTTCACGCCAACAGCTGATGAGTTGTGACAGTGGGGAACTGAATATTCAGATAGAGTCACCATATAAGAGTGAACTTGAACGACTAGCAGGTCTCGTTGAAAGCAGTGAGTTGCAGGAGATTGTAAGTAGATACCCAGTTCGCACTTCTAACGTTTTAAATTGTATCGCGCGGGGTTTGAGGTTCAACGGTCGCGACGACTATGAAAGAGCTGTTTTAAGGCGCGTATCGACGGATTCAAATTTACGTCAAGCATTGAAAATTAAACTAAAAAATCTTGCAGATCAGTTGTTGTGATCTGCGCGGAATTTCCGATGTTCACGAGTGAAGTAATCGTTGGATTTTTTATCGACCGAAGCGGCTTAGATGTCATGGGACAACTAGTTTCAGTGGAAATCCCTGCCGATGGAGATTGGCTGCCGCCCGTCGAGATATCTTGAAAACTAGGATTACTCGAAGGCCAGTTTCTGGCCGAAAGCGGCCTTTCAAAGGTTGAAATTGTCGATTGCGTATTGCCACCGCCTACTGATGTGCCGTCTAAAATTTCTTGTTGCTGCATAAAATATGCAAATCAGCATTTGCCAACCTAGAAAATTCCATCCAGTATTCCCCTTATGCAAAAACGCAACGTTTCAACCGTCTTAAGAGAACTCCTAGACCGCGACCGGATCTCCCCCACGGAGCTTCACCGGCGTACCGGCGTGCCTCAATCCACACTCTCGCGGATCCTCAGCGGCAAGATCGTTGATCCGTCGGACAAGCACATCTCGCGCATTGCCGAGTACTTCCGCGTCAGCACCGACCACTTGCGCGGGCGCGCGGCGGTGGGGGCTTTGCGGGATGACGGGCGCGACCCGATGCATTCGGAACTCAAGGACATAAGCCTGTGGGACGACGACACGCCCGTTAATGATGACGAGGTGTCGATCCCCTTTCTGCGCGAGGTTGAATTGGCTGCTGGATCAGGAAGATTCGTCATCGAGGAAAGCGAGAAGGCTAGCCTGCGTTTCGGCAAGCGCAGCCTGCGGCATAACGGTGTGCAGTTTGACCAGGCCAAGTGTGTGACGGTGCGTGGCAACAGTATGTTGCCGGTGCTGCGCGACGGCGCCACGGTCGGGGTGAATGCGGGCAAGAGTGGCATTGGCGATATCGTCGATGGCGACTTGTATGCCATCAACCACAATGGCCAGCTGCGGGTGAAACAGCTCTATCGCCTGCCTTCGGGGATTCGCCTGCGCAGTTTCAATCGCGATGAACACCCGGATGAGGACTACAGCTTCCAGGATATCCAGGATGAGCAGATCAGCATCCTCGGTCATGTGTTCTGGTGGGGCATGTACGCCCGTTAACCTCCTTACGTAAGACAAAGCCCGCCAGTGCGCGGGCTTTTTTTCGCCTGTAGAAAACCGCCAAACCCTTAACCCAGAAGGGCTGAAATGCACCCATGCATTTCGATAGTGAAAATAAATGCATTTGTGCATTGACTGTATATGCATACATGCATATTCTTCATCTCAAGCCAGCCAACAAGGCCTGGTGGAGGCGGCAAGGATGCTGCCAAGGAAGACAAGGAAGGCACGCAACATCGGCAAGGACGCCATCGAAGCGATGGCAGGGATGCCAGGCAACACCGGCAAGGATGCCGACGCTCTTTAGTTTCACCGCTTCAAAAAACAGGCAGCGATGAACCGGCCTTAACGGTTCAGAGGGTTGGCAACTGACCCGGGTGTGCAGCGTAAAGCACCAGAAGCAGTTATCCGGCAGACAGGGATCGTGGTCGGAAAAACATTGAGGAAAGAACCGTACCGCGCCAGTAGCGCCGAAGGTTCGAGGACATCATTACTGAAAAGCCCGGGCAACCGGGCTTTTTGGAATGCCTACCGATAAATGGATTTACCCCAACAAAGCCGGCACCGCGCCGGTAATGCTCAGCCAGGAGGCGTGACATGACAAACGAGCAGCAAGCGTTAGCGGAAATGCCTATCTGGCTGGTGATCGCACTGGCCGTGATCGGCGGTGTATCCGGCGAAATGTGGCGCGCCGACAAGGAGGGCGCGCGGGGTTGGTCGCTGATTCGGCGCCTGGCCTTGAGGTCCGGGGCGTGCATGGTCTGCGGGGTGTCAGCCCTGATGCTGTGTTACGCCGCCGGCATGTCGATCTGGACGGCCGGCGCCATTGGTTGCCTGACCGCCATGGCCGGTGCGGATGTAGCCATCGGCCTTTATGAGCGGTGGGCGGCCAAGCGCATCGGCGTCAACGAAGGCTCCCGCCAGGACCCGCAGTAACCGTTGCAAGGACGCTACTCAAAATGACGCTTATCGAAAAACCCTCCCAACTGCCCCAAGCCATTGGCGACGCACTGCACGCCGCGTTCCCGGACCTGAAGGTCGGCACTCATCAAGACTTTCAGGGCGCCGAGGATAAAACCGGCGTATTGATCACGGTCGAGGGCAACGGCCCGGGCATTCGCTCCCGCGAAGGTCGTAAAGCCCACGCCTTGGCCATTTCGCTCAGGGCCATGGTCGCGCCGGGTGCATTGCCGTTTGATGCCTGCGACCTGGCCAGCCAGCTCATGGACCTGGTGCTGGATAACCGCTGGAACCTGCCGCAGGCACAGTGCGATTTGCCGACGAATATCGTCGCCGCTCCCTCTCTGCGGGCCACTGCGCAAACGGACTACGACACTTGGACCGTTTCCTTCACGCAAACCCTCTATCTCGGGCCGGTGCTGCTCAACGATCCCACAGGCCAGCCGCTGTTTGCCCTCACTTGGGAAGTGTCGAACATCAACGACCCCGATCAATACAAACCACTGGCGGAGTAGCCCATGTTTGACGCGCTGTTACGCATGCAACTGGGGCCGATCATCGAGCGTTTAGTGGAGATGGAAACCCAACTCGAAGACTTATACCGACGCGCCGAAAGTTTCTGTCGAATCGGCGTGTGCCAGGAAGTCGATGCTGCCAGCAACACTTGTAAGGTCAGCCACGGCGACTTGCTCACGCCGGCGATCCGCTTCTTCAACCCTAGCGCCGGTGCGCAGACCGAAACCCGCATCCCCACCGTGGGTGAGCAATGCCTGTTGCTCAACTACGGCGGCGGTGAGGGCGGCTCGCAGTCAGTGGCGTTGTTTGGCCTCAACAGTGATCGCTTCCCGCCGGTTTCCAGCGTGGCGACGCTGACCCGACGCCGCCATCAAGACGGCACCCAAAGCGACTACGACGACGCCAGCCACACCTTCAACTGGGTCAACGGCCCAACCACCTTCAGCGGTTCCCGCGAACAGGTCGACATCAAGGTCGGCGCCGCCAGCCTGACGATGAGCGCCCAGAACATCACCCTGCAAGTCGGCGGCACCAGCCTGTTGCTGGATGCCGGCGGCGCGCACTTCAGCGGCCCGGTGGTGGACCACCAAGGACGCGTCATCAGCCCCCGATAAGGACATCCCATGATCGGAATCGATCGAAACACCGGGGCAGCCGTCGATGACTGGCTGCAATTCGTGCAGCGCGCCACCCGAGCGTTGACCACCCCTTTGGGCACCCGCCAGAAGCGTCCGCTGTATGGCTCGATGATCCCGCAACTGCTGGGCCAGAACCTCGGCGACGACCTGCTGATCCTCGCCCAAAGCCACGCCGCCCAAGCGTTCTACAACGCGCAGAACGGCATCGGCGACTTCCAACCCCAGGTCATCGTCGCCACCCGCCAAGGTGCCGGCCTGTTGCTGCGTTTTGCCGGCACCTGGAAAAACCGCCAACAAACCTTCGAGGTCGTGACATGAGCATGTTGATCCCCGGCCAGAACCAACTGGCGGAGCCGGCCATCGTCGCGGTGGATGAGTTCGAACCGTTGCTGGCTGAATTCAAGGCGTTTGTCGTCGATTATGTCGCCACCCGTGCGCCGCAAAGCGCAGCCAAACTCAAGGTCAGCCTCGACAATGAAAGCGAGTTACTGACCCTGGCCCTGGAAGCCTTTTGCGTGCGCCTGCAAACCCACGAGCGCAAATACAACGCGCGTATCAAGCAGATGCTGGCGTGGTGGGCCACCGGCAGCAACCTGGATGCACGCCTGGCCGACATGGGCCTGGAGCGCCAAGTACTCGACCCCGGCGACCCGGCGGCTTTCCCACCTGTGCCGCCGACGTTGGAAAGCGATGACGATGCGCGCCTGCGTTATTACCTGGCGCCACATGCGCCGGCCGCAGGCTCGCGGATGCAGTATCGCCGCGAGGTTTTTACCCTCGGCGAGCGGCCTTCGGTGAACGTGCAAAGCGCGACACCGGGCGTGGTGACGGTCAGCTACACCTTTGATCCGGACGGCTATGCGGCCCAGGTCAAGGATGGCAATGGCCGTCGTACTGCGCCGGGGGAAGTGATGGTCACCGTGCTTTCTCGTGAGGGCGACGGCACGCCGTCTGCCGATTTGCTTGACGGCGTTCGGCGCCATTTCGCACGGCCGGATGTACGACCGGAGACTGACCTGGTCAGCGTGCAAGGTGCGCACATCCTGCCGTACAAAATCCGCGTGGTCGCCAAAATCAACGCCGGCCCGGATTCGGGGCTGACGCAAGTCGCTGCACAGAAACTGCTGCAGGACTACGCAGAGTCTTGTCATCGGCTGGAAGGGCGGGTGGATCCGAGTTGGATCGACTATGCGATTCACAGTGCCGGTGCTGCGCAACTGCAGATCCTAGAGCCTCTGGCGCCGATCGTTGCGACGGCCTTCCAGGCGCCGTTCTGCACCGGGGTTGAAGTGGAGGTGCGCACGCTATGAGTGAGCGCAAACCGAGCCTGTTGCCCGCCAACAGCTCGCCTTTGGAAAAAGCGCTGGATCAAGTCTTCGGTCAGTTACTCGAGCGAGTCATGCCGCCGTTTCCCGAGTTGATGAACCCGACGCATACCCCCGCCGATTTTTTACCGTATCTGGCGGCTGACCGAGGGGTAAACGAGTGGAGCGCTACTGCTCCAGAGGTCGAAAAGCGCGCAACAGTAAAGCTTGCCTGGCCGACCGCTCGGCAGGCAGGCACGCGTAAAGCGCTTGAGAACGCGGCCAAAGGCCTGCAACTGATCCCCGAAATTCGGGCCTGGTACGAACAGTCACCGCGAGGCAAACCTTATAGCTTTGCCATCAGGGCTTTCTCCGAGCTGCCCTACAGCGAAGAAATCGATGCACGACTGGACCGGCGCCTGGCAGAGGCTAAAAGCGAGCGCGACATTTTTACTGTCACGGTGGGTTTGAGCGCGTTTGGCAGCCACTCCATCGGTGCGGCTACCGTCTGCGGTGAGCTGACCACTATTTATCCGATTGTTATCCAGGGGCTCGAAGCGTCCGGCGTGGTCTTTATGGCTGCGGGGCTCTACACCGTCGAAACCGTCACTATTTATCCACAGGGGTCCTAAATGGCCGACTTTTATACCCTGCTGACCAATGCAGGGATTGCTTATGAAACTGCCTGCAAAGCTGCTGGCGTACCCATCAAACTCGCGCAAATTTCAGTCGGTGACGGCAATGGCGCCGTCTACAACCCCGACGCCACGGCTAAAGCGCTGAAGCGTGAAGTGTGGCGCGGGCCGTTGAATGCGCTGTTTCAGGATGAGAAAAATCCGAGCTGGTTGCTGGCCGAGGTGACGATTCCGTCTGAGGTTGGTGGGTGGTATGTGCGCGAGGCCGGGCTTTGGACTGATACCGGCGTTCTTTACGCAATCGTTAAATACCCGGAGTCGTTCAAGCCGGTGTTGGCGACGTCGGGTTCGGGGAAAGAGTTCTATATTCGCTCGATTTTCGAGACCAGTAATGCGTCGCTGGTGACGTTGTTGATTGATGACACGGTGGTCAAGGCGACGCGGGCTTGGGTGACCGGTTATGTGGCTGATGAGTTGGCCAAGCTTGATGCGAAACAGTCTGTGCGCGTGGCGACTACGGCAAATATCACTCTGAGTGCAGCGCAAATTATTGATGGTGTTGCGGTTGTGGCGGGTGATCGGGTTCTCGTTAAAAACCAGACAGCCGCGAAAGATAACGGCCTTTATGTTGTGATGAATGCAGCATGGGTTAGGACTAAAGATGCGGACGCCAGTGCCAAGGTGACGTCAGCGATGACGGTGTCGGTTGAGCAGGGTACGACGCTTGCTGATACGATTTGGCAGCTGGTTACGGATGGGGCCATCGTTCTGGGAACAACAGCTTTAGCTTTTCAGAATGTGACGCAAGGATTTGCGCCGCTCAACTCTCCGGGTTTTTTGGGTACACCTATGGTGCCTACAGCGCCTCGGTTCAACGTGAGTAACATACTGGCGAGCACTGAGTTTGTGCAGCGAGCGCTGGGTAACCACAGTGACGTTTCCGTGATGTCTGTTAGTGAAACCTTAACGTCGCAGTTTTTCGGAAGGGCATTACTACTAAACTCAGGCACCGAATTTACTGTAACTCTACCGCCCTCCAGTTCTGGACCGTTGGGTGGTGTGATTTCTATCCAGAACATAGGCACGGCGAACGTGAAGTTGTTACCTTCGGGTGCTGATACTTTAATAGTTACAGTGATTAGATCGCAGACGAGCTTGGTCATCCCGCCTGGCTCGTCGGTGGATTTGGTCTTGCAGGGAACTAACTATTTCATGTCGGGCACGTCGGTATTGAAGTTAGCTACCGAGTTTGCCGCCTCGCTAGACTACTCCGGCTACAAGAAGGAACCCAGTGGGTTGATTACCCAATGGGGGAGCACCGTTTCGTCCGGGACTCAGTCGGGAAACTGGTCGGCAACGCTGCCAATAACGTTCCCGACGGCCTGTCTAAGTGCATCCATTTTAGGAAACGGGGGGGCAACGACGTTCTCTGTTTTGCCGATGACGACTAACGCACTTATGGCCACCGCGATGAACTCTATGACGGGCGAGAAGCTTTCAAATCTTGGTGGGTTTTTCATCGCTGTTGGGTACTGAATAAGGGGAATAGCATGTTTGCGTCAAAAGCTAATCGTGGTTTTTTTGACCCCGAAATTAATGATTTCATACCGGAAGACGCGGTAGAAATTTCCTTGGAAAGGCATGCCGAGCTGCTTGCTGGGCAGTATGAGGGCAAGATCATTGCCTGGGGGGATGATGGCTTTCCTTTGCTGGTTGAGCCTCCACCACCCAGTGACCAGGAGCTGACTGCCTCTGAGCGCACTTGGCGCGATATTCAATTGGCGGCTACCGACAGCGTAGTGACTCGTCACCGGGATGAGCTTGAGGACGAGTCAAAAACCACGCTCACCGCTGAGCAGTACTCCGAGTTGCAAGCCTACCGTCGCGCCTTGCGCAAGTGGCCAGAGGTTGGCGAGTTTCCCTTGAGCGAGCACCGCCCCCCGGCGCCGATCTGGCTCTCAACGCTACTCCAATAAATGCCCCGCTCTGACGGGGCGTTTTCTTTTCTGGCTGTCACTTTTCGATAACCCAACAAAAAACCGCGCTGCGGTTTTTTTATACCCGGAGATCCACTATGGCCAACCGCCAAACCTACACCGTCCTCATCCCATTCCCCACCGGAGGTGGCCATTGGTCCACCGCCGGCCAAGAGCTGGAACTGCTGGACGTCGAAGCATCTGCTCTACGCACCGCCGGCCGCCTGGAACTCACCAGCGCCCTCAACTCCACCCCCAAGAAGGCTGACTAACCATGGCTGAGGTTTTGAACTTCGAGCACAACGGCATCACCGTAAATGCCACCGAATCCCCCGAGGCCATGGGTGGCCTTGGTGATAACGTCATCGGCCTGGTCGGCACTGCGCCGAATGCCCACGCGTCGATCCCTAAAAACGCGCCGTTCCGCATCAACAGCTTCACCACCCAGGCGCTGCTGGACCCGACCGGCGCTGAGTCGGGCACGCTGTTCCAGGCTGTTTACCAGATCCTCAAAGTGGTGAAGGTGCCGGTCTACGTGGTGATCGTGGAGGAGGGCGCAACCCCGGCCGACACTGTCAACAATGTGATCGGCGGCAATGAGCCAGCCACCGGCCGCAAACTGGGCCTGGCTGCCCTGAGCAGCGTCCCGGAAGACCTGACCATCATCGGCGCCCCTGGCTTCACCGGCACCAAAGCCGTGGCCGGTGAGTTCGCCTCCTTTGGCAAGCGCATCAAGGCCCGTGTGGTGCTCGATGGCAAGGACGCGTCCGTCGCCGACCAAGTGACCTACAGCGGCGAGCTGGGCGGTGCCGACCTCGGCTTTGACCGTTGCCTGCTGGTGCACAACATGCCGTCGGTGTACTCCAAGGCAGCCAAGAAGAATGTGTTCTTGTCGCCATCGTCGCTGGCCATCGCCGCTTTGGCCAAGGTCAAGCAGTGGGAAAGCCCAGGGAACCAGGTGACGTTTGCCGAGGACGTTTCCCGCGTGGTCGAGTACAACATCCTCGACACTTCCACCGAAGGCGACCTGCTCAACCGTTATGGCGTGAGCTATTACGCGCGCACCATTCTTGGCGGTTTTTCGCTGCTGGGTAACCGTTCCATCACCGGCAAGTTCATCAGCTACGTGGGCCTGGAAGATGTGATCAGCCGCAAGCTGGTCAAGGCCGGCCAAAAAGCCATGGCCAAGAACCTCACCAAGTCCTTCATGGACCAGGAGGTCAAGCGCATCAACGACTGGCTGCAAACCCTGGTCGCCGACGAAACCATCCCCGGCGGCAGCGTGTACCTGCACCCGGAATTGAACAGTGTCGAGAAGTACAAAAACGGCACCTGGTTCATCGTCATCGACTACGGCCGCTACGCGCCGAACGAACACATGATTTATCAACTCAATGCCCGCGATGAAATCATCGAGCAGTTCCTGGAGGACGTTCTTTAATGTTTACCAACCGTGTAAGACAGGCCATTGCGGCCACCCTTCAAGGCCTGCCGTTGTCCGCGACGGTGGAAGAATTCACCCCGCCGAAGATCGAGTTCGACATGGAACCGATGTCTGGCGGGCGTTTTATTGCCGAAGAAATGGCCAAAAGCGGCAAAGTGCTCAACGCCACGCTGGTGCTGCAAGGTGCCGGCCCGGAAATCATGCTGGCCCTCGGCGTGCGCTTGGGTGACGACATCCTGCTGAACGTGCGTGAAGCCGGCCAGGACCAGGATGGCAAGACGTACTTCACCTATCACACCGTCGGCGGCAAGTTGAAATCCCTGCAGGAGGCGAAGCTGAAGATGGGCGACAAGGCCACCACCACGCTGGAGCTGTCCTGCCGCACGTACAACCGTTTGGAAAACGGCATTTCGGTGATCGACATCGACGTGCGCACTCAGAAGTTCGTGCTCAACGGTGTCGACATTCTCGGCGATGCGCGCCGCGCCGTATTGATGCCTTAACGACGACGGTGATCTGAAGTGGGCACAGTCAATGTGGGAGCCGGGCTTGCCCGCGATGCAGGCTACTCGGTGTGTCTGGTGTACCGAGGTGATGCCATCGCAGGCAAGCCAGCTCCCACATTGACCGTGCTCGCCCTGAGATTTTCAAACACGCACTACAAGGAATTGCCCCATGGCCTGGATGCCACCGCTGCATAGCCTGCTGTCTCCGATCACCGCCGACACCGGCGCGACGATCCAGCAGGTTCAACTCAAGCCGCTGTACTACGCCGCGCAAAAAGCTGCGCTGGCCCGGGCCGGTGATGACGAGGACGACCAGTTTTTTGAACTGGCGAAACTTGCCACCGGCCTGTCGGAAAAAGAGCTCGACCAGCTCAAGCGCCCGGACTACGTGAGCATCGCCCAGTACGTGCATGAAATGTCGACGCGCCCTGCGTCGTTCTTTCTGGATGCGCGCGAAGAAGCGTCCCACGACCAGCCGGTCCAACTGCTCCTGCCCCTCGACGCTGCTGGCCGCTCGCTGACCGAACTGCCCCTGGAAATGCCCGCCCTGCGCGCCACCAAAGTGATGAAAAAACTCGCCACCAACAAAGAGCGTGCCGAGTTCATTACCGCTCACTGCACCGGCTTGATGATCCCTGACCTCGCCGGCCTGACCGTGCCCGATTGGACGGAATTGCAGGAGCGTATCGACGATTTTTTAAATCAACCGGCGGACTTCTTTCGGCGCGCGACATCGAAGTGATCCTCGATGTGGTGCCGCTGATTTACTCGGTCAATGAGGCGGAAATCCTCGACTGGGACGCCGGCAAAGCATTGCGCCGCTACGACATTGCGATCACTCGCCTTGGCGTTAAACAGGAGTAAGCGGGATGCAAAATAAGTATTCGCTCGCGAATGCCATGGCCAAGGATGGTCGTGAGATTTTCGCAGGCGCAGACGGCGCAAATGATGCCGAGATTGTTAATCCGGGTGCTCTAGGGCCTGAAAGCACCGAGGGTACAGCGCCGCTGTCCGGGATGGTTCTGGCGCTAACCAATGCAGACTTGAAGCTGAACGAGCTCGCCCAGTCTTTGGGCATATTGCGTGAGAACGTGGATTCCCTCGGCACCTCTCTATCCTTGCTAAAGGCGGCTGATACGCAGCCGTTGAAAACGCAGGCGCACGCCGAAACCACGAAGGTTGCTGAAGTTAAGTCGACCCAGTCTGATGATCGGCGTCTGACCCGTGAAGCCATGACAGTGGGCACTGGGCGAGCGCTGGACCCGGTCGCAGCCCTTCAGTATTCGAATGCCAATCTTTCGTTTGAAACAACGAAGACGTCGGAAAAGTCGATAACGGTTTTGCGAGAGGAATCCACCGCAAGCGAAAAACGCCTTTCCAGCACACTGGAGCCTGCGCCGATTTGGGGAGAGAGCCTGTGGCTCAAGGCCAAGACAGGCATCGTCGAGAGTACCAATAGCTTTGTAGAAGACTCTCCGGCTGCCGCCAGCACTCTCAAAACGACTGGGGCCGTTGTTTCCTCCGTAGTTACGCCTGTGATTTCTGAGTTTTTTTCGGGGTTGGGAGAAACGATCAAAACCCGGGTGACCGGTAATGTGGTCGACGCGACGCTTGGCAGGATCCCCGGAATTGGCAAACTCTTCAAAGACGGTGGCTACGATAAAGACCAAGAAAAGGGCGCAGAGCAAAGCAAGGGCCAGTGCCAGCAGTGTTGCAGCCCGGCTGCGGCCTCTCTCGGTACCCTGGGAGCGCTTGACGCACCGTCCGCGCAGTTGCCTGAGAGCGTGGGCGAGACCGCCAGGGAGAAAGAAAAAGCGCGCCCCAAACGCCGTTCGAAAGGGCCGCGCGGCAAGCGCAACAAGAGCCGTCAACAAGGATCACGTGAGATTAAAACCAGCGTGGTCAGAAAGTCAGCGGATCTTAAGTCGCAACGTTCTGCCCCAGCAGCCAAGGTCTCGCCCCCGATCAACGTCATGGGCCAGCCGCAGCTGCCGTTCGACAGCAAACGGGTGAGCCAGGCCTCGCCCCGGCTTCCCGGCAATTCGTTTGCTTCCCCTGCCGCATCTTCAACGGCCCGCCCCAGGGTTCGCGGTGCGAGCAAAAGCATGGCAGCTGGGTTGTCGGGTGTGCTTGCCAAACTGGAGTCAGCCGGCGCCCGTCGTCTCGGCCCACTGAAATACGTCGACACTGCGGTGGATGTGATCCAGGGCGTACGCAACGGCGACGCAAAAGCTGTCGGTTCAGGCCTGAGCTCAGCCGGTGGCGCCTGGGCCGGAGCCTCCGCAGGCGCCGCTATCGGCACCCTGGTTTTCCCGGGTGTCGGCACTGCGGTCGGTGGCGCCATTGGCGGCTTGCTCGGCAGTGAAGCGGGCGCCTGGCTCGGTGACAAATTGTTCAGCTCAAGCGATCGCTTGCCTGCACCCGCAGCAGTGAGCAAAGAGCTCAACAGTGCGCGCACAGACAACGTGCAAGTCACCCTCGCCCCCAGCATCCAGATTACGGGCGTCAACCCCGCCGATGCCCAGCAAGTCGTCAACCAAGTGATCCAGGCCCTGCAATTCCAATGCATGCCGATGCTCACCGACAGCCTGGGGATCCGGCGCAACGTGGCACTGGCCGATCCTTCAGGAGGTGATTGATGCGACAACAAATGGTCCTCGGCGACTTTATCTTTGGCTTGTCCCGAGGCTTTGCCTATTCGTCGCTGATACGTACCAGCGACGGCGGCTGGAGTGACCTGGCGATTATTGCCAGCAAGTCTCAGTCGCGGCAGAGCGGCCAGAAGCTGGAAAAACTCACGTTCAGCGGCATGGCCATGTACGCCATCGGTATGCAGCGCCTGGACGAATTGCGTGCGCTGCAAAATGCGCGGGCGCCATTGCCTCTGGTCGATGGCATTGGCCGTAACTGGGGCCTCTGGCGGATTAATTCGGTGACGGAAACCCAGAGCAATGTGATCGACGACGGCACCGCCATGCTCATGGCCTGGACTATGGAACTAGAGGAATTCGTCAATGCGTAGAGTACGTAGTATTGCCGGTGATTCGGTCAACCTGTTGCTCTACCGCGAGCTGGGGCGTTGCGATGACGCGGCGGAAGAAACCCTCTGGCGTCACAACCCGTTACTGGCCGAATACGGTCCGGTACTGCCCGCCGGCGTGTGGGTGATTGTGCCTGAAATGCAAGCGCGGCCTGCTGCCGTGCGACCTGTTCTGGCCTGGGATTAAGGAGGCTGCATGGCACAGGGATTCACACCGATCGTGGAGTTTTACGGCGCCAACGCGGCGCTGCTCAATCAACGCCTGATGCACTGGAGCCACACTGACGCTGCCGGCATTAAGGCGGATCGGCTGGAACTGACGCTTAATATTGAAGGGCTGGAAGGTTTGCCCACCCTGAGCGGCAAGATCGGCCTGCGTGCTGGTTATCTGGAGTCGGGGTTGGTGGAAAAGGGCGAGTTTGTCGTCACCCAACGTACCCCGGTGCTGTTTCCCATGCGCTTGATGATCGTGGCCACCGCCGCGCCCTTCAGTGTGGTTGATGCAACGGGTTACCGTCAGCGTCGATCCGCCAGTTACGGTCCGACAACGCTGGGCGCGCTGTTTCGCCAGTTGGTCAGTCCTCACGGCTTTTCACCACGTGTGGCACCCGCGCTGGAGGGTATTGCGATCCCGCATATAGACCAGTCCAACGAAAGTGATATGGCGTTCATTTCGCGCCTGGCCAAACTCTACTCTGCGGTCACCAAACCGTTTAACGAGCTCTATGTGTTGGCCGAAGCCGGCCGAGCCAATTCGCTCTCCGGCCAGCTACTGCCGGAGGTGAAGCTGTCCGTGACGGAAGACAACCGCCCCGGTGAACAGAGCTTCATTACTGCCAAACTCGACGAAACGTCCCGCGCGAAATACGAGGGTTGCCGCACCAGTTGGTGGGATGCCGGCGCTGGTAAACAGCGTGTGGTCCAGGTGGGGAACGCGCCGTTCAAAACCTTGCGCCAACGCTACCAGAACGCAGCCGAAGCGCGCGCCGTTGCCGAAGGCGAACTCCGTCGTGTGGGGCGTGAAACATTGAAGTTGCTGATCGATTGTCCGGGCAATCCATTGTTGGCCGCCGAAGGGCTGTTAGTGCTGGATGAGAGCTGGCCATCCTATATGCAGGGGCGATGGTCGATAGACCAGGTGGTTCATGTCGGCGATCCAGCGACGGGCTACCGCAGTTCGATCACGGCGTATGGGTTGTCGACATAGAGGTTTTTGAGGGTAAAACCAATGGTGATAACACTCCCCCAGTTGCTTGGCGTTATGCCGGATGCCCGCCTTAGAGCGGGCTTTTTTTTAACACCCTTAAATGTGGCGTTCGTTCGTTTCGAGATAGACCGTGCAAAGCGCATCGCCGCCTTCCTCGCCCAGATCGGTCATGAATCCGGCCAGCTGCGCTACGTTCGCGAGCTGGGCAGCGATCAATACCTGAGCAAATACGACACCGGCACCCTGGCTGCCCGCCTGGGCAATACCCCCGAAGCGGACGAAGACGGCCAGATGTATCGGGGCAGGGGGCTGATCCAGATCACCGGGCGTCGTAACTACCTCGCCTGCAGCCTGACGCTGTTTGATGATGATCGCCTGCTGCGCCAGCCCGAGCTGCTGGAGCAACCGCAGTGGGCGTGTGAGTCCGCTGCGTGGTTCTGGCAGAGCAACGGTTTGAATGAGCTTGCTGACAGGGACCAGTTCACCACCATTACCCGGCGCATCAACGGTGGGCTCAATGGCCTGGAGGACCGTTTGCAGCTGTGGGCACGGGCGAAAGCGCTGTTATGCGCCTCCTAGAGGTGGGCCGTTGGGTGGGTGTTTTCCTGCTGATGGCGGTGGCATGGCAGGTGCAGGCTTGGCGTTATGGTGCCCAGCTTGAGCAGCAATCGGTCGAGCATGCCCAGGCACTCAGCCAGCAACGCGAAGTGGACGTGCATCAACAACAGGCAGAACACGACAAACGGCTGGCTCTGGAGCAACAACTCAGCGCAAGCGACCAACAACATGCTCGGGAGTTGAGCGATGCCCAGCATAACCAAGCTGCTCTGCGCGACCGCCTGGCCACTGCTGATGTGCGCTTGTCAGTCCTACTCGACGCCACCGACCCCGCCATTGGCTGCCCTGTGTCAACCTCCACCACCCCCGGCGGCGTGGTTCATGCAACCGCGCGAGCCCGACTTGACCCGGCGCATGCTCAACGAATTATCGCCATCACCGACGACGGTGATAGCGCCCTGATCGCCTTGCGTGCCTGCCAGGCGTATGTACGCGCCGTCGGGCGTTAGCATCTTGATCCAGTCTGTGGCTTGCGCGCGCGATTTGCTCCTGTAGGGTAGGCAAATCCCCCGCCGACTTCTGGAGACGACTGTGAAGGAAATCACTCAACTGGCCGCTGAATTGGGGCGCCGCTTGCAGGTGCTCAATGCCCACGTCACCACCGCCGAGTCTTGCACCGGGGGCGGTATCGCTGAAGCCATCACGCGGATACCGGGCAGTTCGGCCTGGTTCGAGGCGGGGTATGTCACTTACTCCAATCGGCAGAAGACCCGGCAATTGAATGTGCCGGAGGCGTTATTCCCCAAAGTCGGCGCCGTCAGCCAGGAAGTGGTCGAGGCGATGGTGCGGGGCGCGCAGGAAAAAAGCCTGTCGCGCTATGCCGTGGCGGTCAGCGGCGTGGCGGGGCCCGATGGGGGGTCGCCGGACAAACCGGTCGGCACCGTGTGGCTGGCCTTTGGTGTGGGCGAGGAAGTGACGGCGGAGCTGGCGCACTTCCCCGGCAACCGTGACGAGGTCCGCCGACAAACGGTAAAAGCCGCGTTAGAGGGCTTGTTGCGACGAGCTGCAGCAGAAATAGAAAATCAGGGGTAGGCGATCTTCGATCTTTGTGGAACAATACTGTCTACTTATACAGGTGTTGGCCGTCAGGCCTTATTGATTACGTGAGGACTTTAATGGACGACAACAAGAAGAAAGCCTTGGCTGCGGCCCTGGGTCAGATCGAACGTCAATTCGGCAAGGGTGCCGTAATGCGTATGGGCGATCACGACCGTCAGGCGATCCCGGCTATTTCCACTGGCTCTCTGGGTCTGGACATTGCGCTCGGCATTGGCGGCCTGCCAAAAGGCCGTATCGTTGAAATCTACGGCCCTGAATCTTCCGGTAAAACCACCCTGACCCTGTCGGTGATTGCCCAGGCTCAAAAAATGGGCGCCACCTGCGCGTTCGTCGACGCCGAGCACGCCCTCGACCCTGAATACGCCGGCAAGCTGGGCGTCAACGTTGACGACCTGCTGGTTTCCCAGCCGGACACCGGCGAGCAAGCCCTGGAAATCACCGACATGCTGGTGCGCTCCAACGCCATCGACGTGATCGTGGTCGACTCCGTGGCCGCCCTGGTACCCAAGGCTGAAATCGAAGGCGAAATGGGTGACATGCACGTGGGCCTGCAAGCCCGTCTGATGTCCCAAGCGCTGCGTAAAATCACCGGTAACATCAAGAACGCCAACTGCCTGGTGATCTTCATTAACCAGATCCGTATGAAGATCGGCGTGATGTTCGGCAGCCCGGAAACCACCACCGGTGGTAACGCGCTGAAGTTCTACGCTTCGGTCCGTCTGGACATCCGCCGTACTGGCGCGGTTAAAGAAGGTGACGAGGTTGTTGGTAGCGAAACCCGCGTTAAAGTCGTGAAGAACAAAGTGGCCCCGCCATTCCGTCAGGCTGAGTTCCAGATTCTCTACGGCAAGGGTATTTACCTGAACGGCGAGATGATCGACCTTGGCGTGCTGCACGGTTTCGTCGAGAAGTCCGGTGCCTGGTATGCCTACAACGGTAGCAAGATCGGTCAGGGCAAGGCCAACTCGGCCAAGTTCCTGGCGGATAACCCGGATATCGCTGCCACGCTTGAGAAGCAGATCCGCGACAAGCTGTTGACCCCAGCCCCTGACGTGAAAGCTGCAGCCAACCGCGAGCCGGTTGAAGAAGTAGCAGAAGCCGACACTGACATCTGAAGCAAACGATGACTGTTGTACTGGATACACTCGTCGCCGTCCGGCGCACTGCAATGGACCTGCTCGCTCGACGCGAGCATGGTCGAGTCGAGCTGACGCGTAAACTGCGTCAGCGCGGCGCAGAGCCCGAGATGATCGACACTGCCCTCGACCGCTTGACGGAAGAAGGGCTGCTGTCGGAAGCCCGTTACCTCGAAAGCTTTGTTTCCTACCGAGCGCGCTCCGGCTATGGCCCGGCGCGAATTCGCGAAGAGCTGAGCCAGCGCGGCCTGCAACGCGTCGATATTGATCTCGCCCTGCGTGAGTGCGGTATCAGTTGGCAGTCGCAGCTCGAAGACACTTGGCGCCGCAAGTTTGCCGGCCATCTGCCGATTGATGCCAGGGAGCGTGCGAAGCAAGGTCGCTTTCTGAGTTATCGCGGGTTTTCGATGGAGATGATCAGCCGCCTATTAAGTGGCCGAGACATGGACGACTGACCGGGACGATAGGCGAGCTTTTGTGGCGAGGGAGCTTGCTCCCGCTGGGCTGCGTAGCAGCCCCATTCGCTTCACTGTAAGGTCACCTGAAACACCACAAAAAAGGCCCACTATGAAAATAGTGGGCCTTTTTTTTTGCCTTCAAAAAGTCACGCTGGCTCGGGCGTCACTCGCTGCTGGGTCTTCCCTTGAGCCTGCGCCCAGTTCTCCGGCAAGTTGATGTAATCCACCAATTCCCGCAGACGGCCCTGATCACGCCCATTGAAGTTGAACACCAACCGCGTCAAATGGCCGAACCTCGGCTCATCATGTTCTTCGCCCGTATACGCCTGCTGTTGGAACTCCCCACTCAGGCGCAGGCTGGCAAACTCGCTCTGCAAGTGGGCCAGGGCACGCTCGCTGAGCGGGTGATTCATGCGCACCACAAACTCGCGCTTCAACCAGCGGGTGGAGTGGAAGTTGGCGTAGAACTGGTTGATCTCGTCCACCGCCTCTTCAGCGCTGTACACCAGGCGGACCAGCTTGAGGTCGGTGGGCAGGATGTAGCGATTGGCTTCCAGCTGGCTGCGGATAAAGTCCAAAGCGCCTTGCCAGAAACCGCCGCCCGGAGCATCCAGCAGTACCACCGGCACCAGCGGGCTTTTGCCGGTCTGGATCAAGGTGAGGACTTCCAGCGCTTCATCCAGCGTGCCAAAACCGCCCGGGCACAGCACCAATGCATCGGCTTCCTTGACGAAGAACAGCTTGCGGGTGAAGAAGAAGTGGAAGGACAGCAGGTTCTCAGTGCCATCAATGGTCGGGTTGGCGTGCTGTTCAAACGGCAGGGTGATGTTGAACCCCAGGCTGTGTTCCAGGCCTGCGCCTTCGTGGGCTGCCGCCATGATGCCGCCGCCGCCGCCGGTGATCACCATCAGCTCTGATTGCGCCAACTTGGCGCCGACTTCCCGGGCCAGGGCGTACAGCGGGCTTTCGACCGGCGTTCGCGCCGAGCCGAATACCGTCACCTTGCGGCGGTCCTTGAACTGTTCCAGTACGCGGAAGGCATTGTCCAGTTCGCGGATCGCCTGCAAGGTGATTTTCGCGTTCCAGCGGTTGCGGTCGTCCTGGGCCATGCGCAGAACGGTGAGGATCATGTCGCGATAAAGGGGGATATTCGAGCTGTTGGGAGCGATCAGCTGGAGTTGCGCATCGACCTGCTGTGTGAGGTCGGCCCCGTGTTCTTCAAAATGACGGAGCAGGTGGTCATTCGATTCGTAAGGCATTCAACTTCTCCTTCTTCACAGAGCCAGGGCCATCGACGAGAATTCGTCTGCGGCCGCGACACTGCGTGTGTCGCTGCATGCCGAAGGCTTGCACGGTGTTCGCCGAGCGGCAAAGCGGGCTCTGTATGTTCCTTGTGATTTGGAAACCTTTGCACTGCAAGTCGCAGGAGGGCAACCCTCTTTTGCCCTGAAAATGTTACAGAACGGCGTGGAAAACGCGGTGGAAGGGCTGCCGAGATAACGTGATCATGAGCCGAAAAACCCTTGGCTGGCAACCGGTTATTGGCAACACATCAGGCAGTTTAGTTGTTGGCAGGCAGAGGCAGCGAGGGAAGTGCGCGCCACTGGACAGCAGCGCGCGACGGTCGAGCAAACGTTACTTTTTCTTCTTGGCTGCCGCAGGTGCCGGGCAATCCGCTTCTACAAACTTGACCGACGCCACCGGGCGGTTGGTCTTGTTCTCGGTGATTTCGTAGCGCATCACTGCGCCCTTGGCCATCAATTCGCGGTAACCCTTGTTCAGGCACACGCTTTGACCCAGTTGGAAGTACACGGCCTTGGGGTTGGCGCGCATCTGTTCAGCGCGGTCGGGCTGTACGCTGAGGTGGTCGATCAGCTGCATGCCTTCAACGGTGTAGGCAACTTCCAGGGTTTTTTCGTCGATTTCCCGGGGTAGGTCCTTGTTGCTTTCAGCCGCGACGCTTTGCAGCTTGCGGTTCATTTGGGCCTCCAGCAGCGAGGCCGCGTGGGCGCCCATAGGCAATACCAACGCAAGGGCGACGGATGGGGCAACAACGCGCAGCATGGAACGCAGCATGAAACTCTCCTGATTCGGTTACTGGTGCATAGACCAGCCACTGCGCTGTGCGTTCAGTGGCGCGCAATTATAGGTGAGCCCTTGCCACTACAGCCAGGCGTATCGCTCGGAAGTGCGGATGGCTCTGGTAAACTGCGGCCACTTAAAGCCTGCCTCGAGTTTCTTCAGTGTCGATTTCCCCTTTCACGGGTTGTACCCGATGAGCCACGCCGTCTCCCGTTTGCGTACTCAGCGCCTGGCGCGGGCCGTGCGGCCTTTTCTCAACCGTGGTTCGCGCGCCGAACGCTGCCCCGGCTGTCGGGTGATTCCCGAGTACTGCCTGTGTGCCTGGCGGCCGAAGGTAGAGGCGCGCTCGGCCATGTGCCTGCTGATGCACGATGTTGAGCCGATGAAACCGAGCAATACCGGCTGGCTGATCGCCGATGTGATCGAAGACACCACCGCGTTCGCCTGGTCGCGCACTGAGGTCGACCCCGAACTGTTGACCTTGCTGGCCGACCCGCAATGGCAGCCCTATATCGTGTTCCCCGGCGAATTCGTCGCGCCTGAGCGGGTCGTCGGCGAAGTCACGGCGGCGGCGGGCAAGCGCCCACTGTTTATCCTGCTGGACGGCACTTGGAGCGAAGCGCGCAAGATGTTCCGCAAAAGCCCCTACCTGGAACACTTGCCGGTGTTGAGCCTGGCGCCCGAGCAGCTGTCGCGCTATAAGCTGCGCCGCTCCAAACGTGATGACCATTTCTGCACCGCCGAAGTCGCGGCGCTGTGCCTGGAGCTGGCCAGTGACCAAGCCGCCAGTGAAGTGCTGGATGCCTACCTCGACGTCTTCAGCACCCATTACCTGGCTGCTAAGTTCCAGTTACCGCTGGACCCGACGGACATCGTCCATACTCGCCTTGCACCCTATATTCCGGTGCTATAACCACACGACGTTTGCATGATGGCACCGTAAACCCGCGCGCCGCTAAAATGCCCACGGGCGTAGTGCTTGACCCTCTAGGCTACGCTGGGCATGCTGGGCGCCGATTGGGGCGTAACCGTGAATTTTCAGCGTCGTTGCAGGTGTTTTTGACGTTGAGCATGCCCTGTGGTGATGGCTGCCTGGCCGTTACCTTGTGTACTGGCGAACCCTGAACCCATCAGGGCTGCCATAAAAAACAGGATCATTTAATCAATGGCCACATACGAAATCCTGATAGCCGATGACCACCCGCTGTTTCGCAGCGCGCTGCATCAGGCCGTAACCCTGGGCCTTGGGCCGGACGTGCGCCTGGTCGAAGTGGCCAGCATTGCCGAGCTGGAAACCCGCCTCACCGAAAAATCCGACTGGGACCTGGTGCTGCTCGACCTGAACATGCCCGGCGCCTACGGTTTTTCCGGGCTGGTGCTGTTGCGCGGGCAATACCCGCAGATCCCGGTGGTGATGGTCTCGGCCCAGGAAGACGCTGACGTGGTGGTGCGCTCCAAGGAGTTTGGCGCCAGCGGGTTTATTCCCAAGTCCAGCTCAATGGAAGCGATCCAGAACGCCGTGCGTACCGTGCTGGATGGCGACGTGTCCTGGCCGCCGCAGGCGTTTGAAGAAATCAACGTGTCCGACGAAGCCAAGGCCGCCCGTGATGGCCTCGCCAGCCTGACGCCCCAGCAGTTTCGGGTGCTGACCATGGTCTGCGAAGGCTTGCTGAACAAGCAGATTGCCTACGAACTGAGCGTGTCAGAAGCGACCATCAAGGCCCACGTAACAGCGATCTTCCGCAAGCTGGGCGTACGGACGCGCACTCAGGCGGCGCTGCTCTTGCAACAACTTGAGTCAATTTCGCAGCATTAAGTTGTTACTGATTCACGCTTTTTTGACTTTGCGTGATCTAGTTTCCCCACTCCTTTGGTTCAGTTGCCTACATCTATGTCGCCTTTCAAGGGTCAAACCGGTATCAAACGTATCTTCAATGCAGGGGGCTATTCCCTGGATGGCCTGCGTGCGGCTTTCACTGGCGAGGCGGCTTTCCGTCAGTTGGTGTTGCTCAACGTGATCCTGATCCCGCTGAGCTTTTTCCTGCACGTCAGCCGGGTCGAGCGCGCTTTGCTGATCGCGGTGTGCCTGTTGGCCTTGATCGTCGAGTTGCTCAATTCGGCGGTGGAAGCGGCCATCGACCGGATTTCCCTCGACCTGCACCCACTGTCGAAAAACGCCAAGGACATGGGCAGCGCCGCGCAATTCGTCGCGCTGACCATGATCACCCTGGTGTGGGCCGTGATTCTGATCTGAGGATCAGGCGATGCTCGGCAGCACGATCTCGTCGCTGCGCTGAACCCCGGCGGTGAAGGCGCGGCACAGCTCCAGAAACTCGCGCATCGCCGAGGTCTGGTACTTCTGCTTGTGCCAGATGAAGTAGAACTGTCGCGCCAGGTCCAGGTCCGGGGTTTCCACCGGTACCAAGCTGCCACGGCGGAACGCATCGCGCAGCGCTAGCCTGGAAATACAGCCAATCCCCAACCCCGATTCCACGGCACGTTTGATCGCCTCGGTGTGCTCCAGCTCGAGGCGGATATTCAGCGCGCTGCGGTGATGCCGCATGGCCTGGTCAAAGGTCAGGCGCGTGCCGGAACCTTGCTCGCGCAGGATCCACGCTTCGTGGGTCAGCTCTTCCATGGTCGCCACGCCGCGCTTGGCCAAGTGATGCTGCGGTGCGCAAAACACCACCAGTTCGTCTTCCACCCAGGTTTGCACCTCGATGTCCGGGTGGCTGCAGTCGCCTTCGATTAGACCCAAGTCAATTTCGTAGTGCGCCACTTGGTGCACGATATGTGCAGTGTTCTGCACATGCAGCTTCACCTGGCTTTCGGGGTGCTGCTGCATAAAGCTGCCGATCAGCAGCGTCGCCAAGTAATTGCCGATGGTCAGGGTGGCGCCGACCGCCAGGGAACCGAAGCCGGACTTGCCGTTAAGCAGGTCTTCGATCTCCTTGGCCTGGTCCAGCAGCGCCACGGCCTGGGGCAACAGCTGATGGCCGAGGGCGTTGAGGCTAAGGCGTTTGCCCGCGCGGTCGAATAATTGGCAGCTGGATTGACGCTCCAGCTCGGTAATCGAGGTGCTGGCGGCGGATTGAGATAAGGCCAGAAGGCCAGCAGCGCGGGAGACGCTTTCCTGCTGGGCGACGGCGACGAAGACTTGCAGTTGACGGAGAGTAAATCGCATATCGATATAACCGATAACCCTTATCTTAATAATCCAGTTAACAGATATTGTCGCCGCCATTAGAATGCTGTGCAATTGCGCACTTCAATTTTGGCGCAGACCCATTTCCAGGAGTTCCCCGTACATGAGCAACATGAACCACGAGCGTGTCCTCAGTGTTCATCACTGGAACGACACTCTGTTCAGCTTCAAGTGCACCCGCGACCCGGGCTTGCGCTTCGAGAACGGTCAGTTCGTGATGATCGGCCTGCAACAGCCTAATGGCCGCCCGCTCATGCGCGCTTACTCCATTGCCAGCCCGAACTGGGAAGAGCATCTGGAGTTCTTCAGCATCAAGGTGCCCGATGGCCCGCTGACTTCCCAATTGCAGCACTTGAAGGAAGGCGACGAGATCATCATCAGCAAAAAACCGACAGGCACCTTGGTGCTTGACGATTTGAAGCCGGGCAAACACCTGTACCTGCTCAGCACGGGTACTGGCCTCGCTCCATTCATGAGCGTGATCCAGGACCCGGAAACCTACGAGCGTTTCGAAAAAGTGATCCTGTGCCATGGCGTGCGTTACGTCAACGAAGTCGCCTACCGCGAATTCATCACCGAGCACCTGCCGCAGAACGAGTTCTTCGGCGAGGCCCTGCGTGACAAGTTGATCTACTACCCGACCGTGACCCGCGAGCCGTTCGAAAACGAAGGCCGCCTGACCGACCTGATGCGCAGCGGCAAGCTGTTCAGCGACATCGGCCTGCCACCGATCAACCCTGAGGACGACCGCGCCATGCTGTGCGGCAGCCCAAGCATGTTGGACGAAACCAGCGAAGTGTTGAACAGCTTCGGCCTGAAAGTTTCGCCCCGTATGCGTGAGCCGGGTGATTATCTGATCGAGCGTGCGTTCGTCGAGAAATAACCGCCGATCCAAATGAATGTGGGAGCTGGCTTGTGTGGGAGCTGGCTTGCCTGCGATAGCGTCACCTCGGTTCTACTGAATGACCGAGGTGTCTGCATCGTAGGCAAGCCAGCTCCCAGACAAGCAGCTCCCACATTTGTTTTCGACGTTTACTTGGCCGGAATGACTTCCAGCACGCAAATCATCCCGGCTTCCGGATAGTGCCACCGCACATCCACATCCCAGAACTGCGCACCATATTCACGCTCCGGCCCCGGCGTTTGATACGCCGGCCGTGGATCCTGCGCCAGACACTGTTCGATCAACGCCACCAATGGTTCGTCAAGGCGCTGCGCATGGCCCTGTGCCTGTTGCAGGGCGGTCTTCAGCCACTGCACAGGAATCAGCTGTGGCGCACTGTTGGCGATGCTGTTGGTGGCGGTGTCAATGATGTCTGCGTACGGCACATACGGCTTGATATCCAGCACTGGCGTGCCATCCAGCAGGTCAATCCCGGAAATCCACAGCCGCCCCGGCTCGACCTTGTCCAGCTTGACCACTGACTGGCCAATGCCGTTGGGCCGATGAGTGGCGCGGGTGGCAAACACGCCCATGGACGTGTTGCCGCCCAACCGTGGCGGCCGCACTTTCAAGCGTGGTTTGTCTTCCAAGGCCTGGTGGAACAGAAACAGCAACCACACATGGCTGACCTGCTCCAGGCCCTGCACCGCCTCACCTTGGTCGAACGGCGCCACCAGTTCCAGCACGCCACGGGCGGCCGGTGCCAGTTGGGGCTGGCGTGGGATGGCGAACTTCTCCTTGAAGCAGGAGCGCACGAAACCGACGGGCGAGACGTGGTAACTCATGGCTTACGCACGAACCCGCAGGGTCAGGCCCTTGAGGAAGTTACGCAGCAACTGGTCGCCACAGGTGCGGTAGTTGGTGTGGCCGAACTTGCGGAACAGTGCGCTCAGCTCAGGCTTGGACACTGGGAACTCGGCAGCCTTGAGGATCGCGTGCATGTCGTCTTCCTTCAGTTCGAAGGCCACGCGCAGCTTCTTGAGGATGATGTTGTTGGTCACCGGGGTTTCGATTGGCTGTGGCGCACGGCTTTCGTCTTTGCCGCGCTTGAAGATCACCAGGCCATCGAGGAAGTGGGCCATGACGTCATCCGGGCAGAACACAAAGCCTTCTTCCTCGTCTTTCTTGAGGTAAGTCAGCAGGTCTTCCTTGGTCACGTCCATGCCGCCGAGCTTGATGATCTCGACCATCTTGTTGTCGCTGATGTCGAGCATGTAGCGCACGCTACGCAGTACGTCGTTGTGAATCATGGTGGGCAATCCTGGTATTCAACTGAAGACACCGCCTAATCAGGCGGTGTCGAGAAAAGGGGAACGGCTTAGAACTTCTCTTTGCCGGACAGGTAACGCCATTGGCCGACCGGCACTTTGCCGATGGACACCCCGCCAATGCGGATGCGGCGGATGGCGATGACTTTCAAGCCGACGGCTTCGCAGAACAGGGCAATCACGCCCGGTTGCGGGTTCTTCATCGCAAAGCGCAGGCGGTTTTCGTTCTGCCAGCTAGCCTTTACGGCCGGCAGCTCTTTACCTTTGTAGGTCAGGCCGTGGTTCAGGCGATTGAGGCCGTGGGCAACCATGTCGCCTTCAACCTCCACCACGTATTCCTGCTCGATCTTGGCGGCATCGGCGGTCAACTTGCGCAGAATCTTCCAGTCCTGGGTGAACACCAGCAGGCCGCTGGCCTTGGCTTGCAGGTCGGCACTGGCGGTCAGGCGCAGGAAGTGGCCTTTAAGCGGGCGTTTGCTGAAGCGGTGTTCTTCGGACAAGGTTTCTGCGCTGATCGAGGCCATCGCCGTTTCGGCATCCACACCCACCGGCGCGTGCAGCAGAATGGTTACCGACTCCGGCGCAGTGGCTTTCGCCTCTGGGTCCAGCTCGACCTTCTGGGTGGTGACCTTGAACTGCGGCTCGTCGATCACTTCTCCGTCCACCGAGACCCAGCCGCCTTCGATAAACAGCTCAGCCTCCCGACGGGAGCAACCGACCAGTTCGATAAGGCGTTTGGAGAGGCGTATGGGGTCAGTCATGACAAGGGCCGTAACAAAAGGGGGCGGCTATTGTACCTGCCTGGCGCCGGTTAATCCCGGCCCTATTTCAGCAGGGTGGCTTTTTGTGGGCGCTGGCTTGCCTGCGATGGCATCACCTCGGTCGACCTGAGCTACCGCGTCGCCCGCATCGCAGGCAAGCCAGCTCCCACAGATGTGCGCAAACGCATATGCAGCAGCGGGTACGGCTGGCCCAGGCCGTCGTGCTCCGCGCGGCCGATTACCTCGAAGCCCTGCTTGAAGTAAAAGCCCAGGGCCTGCGGGTTCTGTTCATTGACGTCTAGCTGGTCGGCGTTCATGTGCTCGATCGCATAACGCAGCAGTTGCCGGCCCAGGCCCTGGCCGCGGTGCTGCGGGTCGATAAACAGCATTTCGACTTTGCCCGCTGCCACCCCAGCAAACCCGGTGATGCGTTGGCGTGCGTCCTTGGTGCAGATCAGCATCACCGAATCCAGGTAACGCGTCAGCACCAGCTCTTTGAGCAGGACGATGTAGCTGTCCGGCAAGAAATCGTGGGTTGCCCGCACCGAGTCTTCCCAGAGTTGCGCCAAGTGCGCGAAGTCGCTGATTTTGGGTGTGTGGATGACCGAAAGCTGACGCATGCCCGCTGCCCCTTGCCTAGATCTTCGCCAATGGGCAAACGATAGACCTAAAAAAGCCCCGCATCTTGTCCAGAGGCGGGGCTTTTATATTTTTTTACACGCCAGTGACGATCAGTCGCGCTTTTGCGCCCACAGGTCGTATTCGTCAGCGTCAGTTACCGTGCACCAGACCTTGTCGCCCGGCTTCAGACCGCTGGCATCGTCGATAAACACGTTACCGTCGATCTCCGGCGCATCGAAGAAGCAGCGGCCTACGGCGCCTTGCTCGTCGACTTCGTCGATCAGCACTTCGATCTCCCGACCAATGCGCAGTTGCAGGCGTGCCGAGCTGATGGCCTGTTGGTGTGCCATGAAACGCTCCCAACGGTCTTGCTTGACGTCGTCCGCAACGACGGCAGCGTCCAGCAGGTTAGCCGGAGCGCCTTCGACCGGCGAGTACTGGAAGCAACCGACACGGTCCAGTTGCGCTTCGGTCAGCCAGTCCAGCAGGTACTGGAAGTCTTCTTCGGTCTCGCCAGGGAAGCCGACGATGAAGGTGGAGCGGATGATCAGGTCCGGGCAGATCTCGCGCCAGTTCTTGATACGCGCCAGGGTCTTGTCTTCGAAGGCCGGGCGTTTCATGGCCTTGAGGATTTTCGGGCTGGCGTGCTGGAACGGGATGTCCAAGTACGGCAGAATCTTGCCGGCGGCCATCAACGGGATCAGCTCGTCCACGTGCGGGTACGGGTAAACGTAGTGCAGGCGCACCCACACGCCCAGGCTGCTCAAGGCTTCGCAGAGTTCGGTCATGCGGGTTTTCACCGGCGCGCCGTTCCAGAAACCGGTGCGGTACTTCACGTCGACGCCGTAGGCGCTGGTGTCCTGGGAGATCACCAACAGCTCTTTCACGCCGGATTTAACCAGGCGCTGAGCCTCGTCCAGCACATCACCCACCGGGCGGCTGACCAGCTTGCCGCGCATCGACGGGATGATGCAGAAGCTGCAGCTGTGGTTGCAGCCTTCGGAAATTTTCAGGTACGCGTAGTGGCGCGGCGTCAGCTTGATGCCTTGCGGCGGCACCAGGTCGATCAGCGGGTTGTGGTCCTGGCGCGGCGGCACCACTTGGTGCACGGCATTGACCACCTGCTCGTACTGCTGCGGGCCGGTCACGGCCAGTACGCTTGGGTGCACGTTGCGGATAGCGCCTTCTTCCACGCCCATGCAGCCGGTGACGATGACCTTGCCGTTTTCCTTGATGGCTTCGCCAATCACTTCCAGCGACTCAGCCTTGGCCGAGTCGATGAAGCCACAGGTGTTGACCACCACCACGTCGGCGTCCTGGTACGTGGACACGACGTCATAGCCTTCCATACGCAATTGCGTGAGGATGCGCTCGGAGTCGACCAGAGCCTTTGGGCAACCCAGAGATACAAAGCCGACCTTGGGGTTGGCTTTTGCGATGGTGGTGGACATGTCTAACCTCGGTATTGAATGACGCCGCCGGCTAGAAGGGCAGGGCAGCGGATGGGCACTTGGTGTGCCTCTGATCAAAAAGTGCGCAATTCTAGCGACGGGCAACGCACTTGACCAGCTTTATGCAGGGAAATGCGACGAGTGCTGCGCTATGCTTCGCGCCGTTGCGCACGGGTAAAACCCTTGGGTCAATAAAACGTCTGTTACGAGAAGTAAAACAGCGCATGCTACGGTCAGCTTAGACGCGTTGTTTATAAAAGACCTTGGGTCAAAGGGCAGGAGTGGTTGATGGGTCAGGCAAATAGTCAGGCGGCAGGTGCCGAGCATTCCAATGCAAAGCCGATTGGCATGCTAGTGGCAGCAGTCGGGGTGGTGTACGGCGATATCGGTACCAGCCCGCTCTATACCCTTAAAGAAGTGTTTTCTGGTGGTTACGGGGTTCAGGTCAACCATGACGGGGTCTTCGGCATTCTGGCGCTGATTTTCTGGTCGCTGGTGTGGGTCGTGTCGATCAAGTACGTGCTGTTTATCCTGCGCGCGGACAACCAGGGCGAGGGCGGCATCATGGCCCTGACGGCACTGGCACGGCGGGCGGCGGCGCCGTACCCCAAATTACGTTCGGTGCTGGTGATCCTCGGCCTGATCGGTGCCGCGCTGTTCTACGGCGACAGCATGATCACCCCGGCGATCTCGGTGTTGTCGGCGGTCGAGGGCCTGGAACTGGCCTTTGATGGCCTGGAGCGCTGGGTGGTGCCGCTGTCGCTGGTGGTGCTGGTGGGCCTGTTTCTGATCCAGAAACACGGCACCGATCGCATCGGCAAGCTGTTCGGGCCGGTGATGGTGGTGTGGTTCCTGGTGCTGGGCGGCCTCGGCGTGCACGGCATCCTGCGACACCCCGAGGTGCTCAACGCGCTGAACCCCGTGTGGGGCGTGCGTTTCTTTATCGTCCACCCCGGCATGGGCGTGGCGATTCTCGGCGCGGTGGTGCTGGCGTTGACCGGTGCCGAAGCGCTGTATGCCGACATGGGCCACTTCGGCCGCAAGCCGATTGCTCGCGCATGGTTCGCCCTGGTGCTGCCGGCGCTGGTGCTCAACTACTTCGGCCAGGGCGCCTTGCTGCTGGAAAACCCGGAAGCGGCGCGTAACCCGTTCTACTTGCTGGCGCCGGAGTGGGCGTTGATCCCGCTGGTGGCACTGTCGACGCTGGCCACGGTGATTGCCTCCCAGGCGGTGATTTCTGGTGCGTTCTCCCTGACCCGCCAGGCGATCCAGTTGGGTTACATCCCGCGCATGCATATCCAGCACACCTCCAGCGCCGAGCAAGGCCAGATCTACATTGGTGCGGTGAACTGGGCGCTGATGGTCGGCGTGATCCTGCTGGTGCTGGGCTTCGAATCTTCGAACGCCTTGGCCTCGGCGTACGGCGTGGCAGTGACCGGCACCATGCTGATCACCAGCATCCTGGTGTCGGCGGTGATGTTACTGCTGTGGAAATGGCCACCGGTGTTGGCGATTCCGGTGTTGATCGGTTTCCTGCTGGTGGACGGCCTGTTCTTCGCCGCCAACGTGCCGAAGATCGTACAGGGCGGTGCCTTCCCGGTGTTGGCGGGGATTGTGCTGTTTATACTGATGACCACCTGGAAGCGCGGCAAAGAACTGTTGATGGACCGCCTCGACGAGGGCGGGCTGCCCTTGCCGATCTTTATCAGCAGCATCCGCGTGCAGCCGCCGCATCGCGTGCAGGGCACCGCCGTGTTCCTCACCGCGCGGCCCGACGCCGTGCCTCACGCGCTGTTGCACAACCTGCTGCATAACCAGGTGTTGCATGAGCAGGTGGTGATGCTGACGGTGGTCTACGAAGACATTCCGCGCGTGCCTGCCTCACGACGCTTTGAGGTGGACGCCTACGGGGAAGGCTTCTTCCGGGTGATCCTGCACTTCGGGTTTACCGATGAGCCGGACGTGCCCGAGGCACTGAAGTTGTGCCATCTGGACGACCTGGATTTCAGCCCGATGCGCACCACTTACTTCCTCAGCCGCGAAACGGTGATCGCCTCGCGCATCAAGGGCATGGCCCGTTGGCGTGAAAGCTTGTTTGCGTTCATGTTGAAGAACGCCAACGGCAACCTGCGCTTCTTCAAGCTTCCGGTAAACCGCGTGATCGAGCTGGGCACCCAGGTCGAAATGTAAGCTGCTGCGACACGGGAGCCGGCAATCGGCTCCCGTTTTCCTTCTGAACCCTATGCAAGCCACCGTTGTCGACTAGGCTCTAAGCACTGTTTGAATAGTGCCCACAGAACCCAGAAGAGGTGCGCCATGAGTCAGCTGCTCGAACCCTACACCCTCCGTCAATTGACCCTGCTCAACCGGATCGCCGTCTCGCCAATGTGCCAGTACTCCTCCGAGGACGGCTTGGCCAATGACTGGCACCTGGTGCACCTTGGCAGCCGCGCCGTCGGCGGCGCCGGGCTGATTTTCACCGAAGCCACCGCCGTGACCGCCGATGGCCGCATCACCGCCCAGGACCTGGGCCTGTGGAAGGATGAACAGATCGAACCGCTGCAACGCATCACGCGGTTTATTGCCGCCCAAGGCGCGGTGGCGGGCATTCAACTGGCACATGCCGGGCGTAAGGCCAGCACGCATCGGCCGTGGATCGGCAAGCACGGCAGCGTCAAGCCGCAAGAGGGCGGCTGGGTGCCGGTAGGCCCATCGCCGATTGCCTTCGACCCCAATCACACGCAACCCCAGCAACTGGACGAAGCGCAGATCCAACACGTGATCGCCGACTTTGTGGCCGCCGCCAAACGCGCGCTGACTGCCGGTTTTGAAGTGGTGGAAATCCACGCTGCTCACGGTTACCTGCTGCATCAATTCCTCTCGCCCATCAGCAACCAGCGTCAGGACCACTACGGTGGCTCGTTTGAAAACCGTATCCGCCTGGTGCTCGAAGTCACTAAGGCTGTGCGTGAAGTCTGGCCTCAGGAGCTGCCGCTGTTTGTGCGGGTATCGGCCACCGACTGGGTGGAAGACGGCTGGAACCCGGATGAAACCGTGGAGCTGGCACGCCGCCTCAAAGACTTGGGCGTGGACCTGGTCGACGTGTCCTCCGGCGGCACCGCCGCCAACGCCGAGATCCCCACCGGCCCCGGTTACCAGACGCGCTTTGCCGAGCGTGTACGCAAAGAGTCGGGCATCGCCACCGGCACCGTCGGCATGATTACCGAGCCGGCCCAAGCCGAGCACATCCTGCGCACGTGCCAGGCCGACATCATCTTCCTGGCCCGTGAGCTGTTGCGTGACCCGTACTGGCCGCTGCATGCCGATGATGACTTGGGTGGGCGCAAGGCGATCTGGCCGGCGCAGTACCAACGGGCGACCCATCGCGATCAGCCGATCCATGAGTCTGATCTGAGGGATTGATCCCACACCTGATCCACCAAAACCCACCCTGACCCGGTGGGTTTTTTCTTGCTGTTGTTTTTTGCGGCCTCACCTGCGCCGGCCGCTGCGTGGGAAAGTGCTGTAGGTCTTTGTTACTTTGGCGATTTATTTAAGTTAATACTCTAAAAAAATCCCACACGGGAGCCGATTGTTTCTACGCTTAGGGTAAGTCTGATTTCTGGCCCAGGGAGTCAGTCAGCTTGTTCGTGAAGGCATCGCGTCTCAGGGAAGGCAGGTGATGGGCGCCAAGCGTCTTAGTTTGATATCAGGAGAAACAGTCCATGGCCAAGTCCTATGATGTTGCGGGTGCGGTGGTGAGTTTTCTGACCGGCAAAATGTCTTTGCGTGGTCGAAGGTTGAGCTCGGATGAGGTGCAATTACTGGAGCAGTACCGCGCGCTGACCGAGAACGATCAGGTGGCGATGCGGTACTTGATTGGGGCGATGAAAAGCGTGTCGCGTTTTTAACGTGTGGGGGCGGGCTTGCCCGCGATTGCAGTGTGTCAGTCAACACAGGCGCGACTGACCCCACGCTATCGCGGGCAAGCCCGCTCCCACAATGGGTATCAGGTGTACTTGCGCTTGTCCGGCGCCGGCGGGAAGTACTGATACAGCCAGGTTTCACTCAAGGTGCGGTCCTGGGTACGGATAAACAGGCGCAGTTCCACCGGCTCCACGCTGTCGCTGGTCGGGTACCAATCGAACAGAATGCGATAGCCCTTGATGTTGTCGAGCACCAGCACGCTGAAATCCTTCACTTCACCGTGGGAACAGGTCACCACCGGCTCAATGCCGGTGCCCGCGGGCAGGCGATCGAGGCCGCCCCCTTTGAAGTCCACCGCAAAGCGGCGTGCCCATACTTCGGGGTAGTGCTCGCCCGGTGCCCAACCTTCGGTAAAGCCGCCCATGCCGGAGCGGGTGGCGTCGACTTGCGCCAGCGGTGTGCTCACCGGTGGTAGCGCGCTCCAGTACAGCTTGTAGCCGTAGTTGAGCGAATCGCCGGCGGCCACGGGCTTTTTCGGGGTCCAGAAGGCCACGATGTTGTCCAGGGTTTCGCCGGTCGTGGGGATTTCCAGCAGGTCGATCGAGCCTTCGCCCCATGCCGTGGTGGGTTCGACCCATAGGCTTGGGCGCTTGCTGTACCAGTCCACGGTGTCCTGGTAGCTAGCAAACTCATGGTCGGTCTGCACCAGGCCGAAGCCTTTCGGGTCGGTGTCGGCGAATGCGTTGAATTGCAGCTTGGCCGGGTTGTTCAGCGGGCGGCAGATCCACTCGCCGTTGCCGCGCCACATCGCCAGGCGGTCCGAGTCATGGATTTGCGGGTGGATGGTGTCGCACATACGGCGCTCATGGGTGCCGCAGCTGAACATACTGGTCATCGGCGCGATGCCGAGTTGCTCGATGGTGGTGCGTGCGTTGATATTCGCGTCGATGGCCATCACCACCTGATTGGCCTGGCAGTCGATGTCGAAGCGGTAGGCGCCGGTGGCGCTCGGCGAGTCGAGCAGGGCGTAGACCACAAAACGCGTGGCGTCCTTGGTCGGGGTTTCGAACCAGAACTGCGTGAAGTCGGGGAATTCTTCGCGTTTTTTTGCGTAGGTATCAATCGCCAGGCCGCGTGCGGACAGGCCGTACTGGCCGGTGGAATCCACCGCGCGAAAGTAGCTCGCGCCGAGGAATGACAGCACGTCATGGCGATCCAGTTCCGGCGCCTTGAACAGCTTGAAGCCGGAGAAACCCAGGTCGCCGGTCAGCTGCTTGGTGTCGACTGTGGTCTTTTCATAGTTGAACAGCGAGGGGCGGAAATGCACCTCGCGTGCTTCGCGGGTCTTGGGGTCGACGCTGTGCATGCGCACCGGCGTCTTGAAACCCATGCCGACGTGGAAGAATTGCACGTCGAGCTGGCCGTTCAATTCCTTCCACAGCGAGTGGTTGCCGTCGTAGCCGATGGCATTGAAATTCTGCGGCGTCATGGTCGCCAGGGTCGGCGGCAGCACCTGTTTGGTGTCTTTATAGGCGGTGCCGGCGAGCTGCTTGGCCTGGGCTTTAAGCGTTTCAAAATCAAACGCCACGGCCTTGCCATCGGCGGCACGGTTCCCAGCCCAGGCCTGCGCGGCGAGTAGGCCGCTGGCCGACAAACCGGTGTAAGCCGCAATGGCCATGGACGCTTTGAGCAAATTCCTGCGGTGCATAGAGACAACCTGTCGTGAGCAAATCCCGCGCCGTTCCTGGCACGTGCTGGATCAGAAATAACGGTTCGGACATGCCTTCGGCCAAACGCAACGGACTATAAACAGACGCCGGTTAGCTTAAGCGGTTCGATGAGGAAGGAAAATTGATTGATAGCGGGATGATAGCGTCGCATATGAAACAAGACGTTTCCGGTATTAGCAGGTGACGTTACAACTCGAAGCACTCTAGATCTGGGTTTTTTGGCACTTAGTTTTACGCTGGGGGCCTATTGGTCCTACGAACCCAAGTGTCTGGAGGCTATATATGAATACCCGTGGATTGCTCGATCAGTTACTCAAGTCTGGCCAGGACATGTTGCAGAAGAAGGCCGGCGACCCGCGCAAACCGAATGATAAAGGCGCCCTCGGCGGGCTGCTCGGCGGTGGCGGGCTCGGCAGTTTGCTTGGCGGTGCGGGCGGTGGAGCCCTAGCGGCAGGTGCCATGGGCTTGCTGCTGGGCAACAAGAAGGCGCGCAAATTTGGCGGTAAAGCCCTGACCTATGGTGGCTTGGCGGCCTTGGGCGTGATTGCCTACAAGGCTTATGGCAATTGGCAGGCGCAACAGGCCAATGCACCCCAGGGCGAGCCGCAGACCATCGACCGCTTGCCGCCGGCCCAGGTCGAGCAGCACAGCCAGGGCATTCTTAAAGCGCTGGTCGCGGCCGCCAAAGCCGATGGGCATGTGGACGAACGCGAACGCGCGCTGATCGAAGGCGAGTTCACCAAGCTCGACAACGACCGCGAGCTGCAAGGCTGGCTGCACGCCGAACTGAACAAACCCCTCGACCCTGCCGACGTGGCCCGCGCAGCCGGCACTCCGGAAATGGCCGCCGAAATGTACATCGCCAGCGTGATGCTGGTGGATGAAGAGAACTTCATGGAAAAGGCCTATCTGGACGAATTGGCCCGCCAGCTCAAACTGGAGCCTGGCTTGAAGCTCGAACTGGAAAAACAAGTACGCCAAGCCACCCTCTGACCTGATCATTCCCACGCTCGCGCGTGGGAATGCCTTGCGGGGCGCTCCGCGTCCCGCCCTCTGCAACACCGCTTGAATCCTGCCAATGTGACGGGCTGCATGCCCACACAGAGCGTGGAAACGATCCCCAGCCAGCCCTCCCACAGGTGTTTTTGCATTCTGTGTGCACTGCATCAAAAGCCATTGATAAGTGAGGCCATCTGCTCAGCTATACTCCCCTCCATTTGAATGGCCCTTCGAGGAATTACTGTGAAGAACTGGACCTTGCGCCAAAGGATTTTGGCGAGCTTTGCGGTAATTATCGCGATCATGCTGCTGATGGTCGTGGTCTCGTATTCGCGCCTGCTGAAAATCGAAGTCAGCGAAACCTCCGTTCGCGACGACGCCGTGCCCGGGGTGTTTTTCAGTTCGATGATTCGCAGCGCCTGGGTCGACAGCTATTTGCAAACCCAGGAATTGGTCGGCGCGCACCAAAGCCAGGGCATCTCAGAGGCCGACAAGCAGGACTACAAGTCCTTCGAGGCGCGTCTTGAACAGCACATGGCCAGTTACGCCAGCACCATCAATATTGGCCAGAATCGCAGCGAATTCGATGCCTTCGAAAAACTCCATCAGAACTACAACAAGATTCTCGCCCAAGTCCTGGACGCCCATCAGGCCAACAACCCCGTCGAGGCGCAAAAGCTCTTCGACGAGCAACTGACGCCCGCCTGGACCGCAGGCCGCGCGAAGCTCAATGACATCATCAATGAGAACAAGCAGGTTGCCGATAACGCCACCGCCGCTATCGACGAAGCCGTCTCGGCTGCCAAAATCAGCATGGGCGTTTCGCTGCTGCTGGCCATTCTTGCCGCGGGCCTCTGCGGCCTGCTGCTGATGCGCGCGATCATGGCGCCGATGAATCGCATCGTCGAGATCCTCGACATCATGCGAACGGGTGACTTGAGCAAGCGCCTGAACCTGGAACGCAAGGATGAGTTCGGCGCCGTCGAAACCGGCTTCAACGACATGATGACCGAGCTGACGGCCCTGGTATCCCAGGCCCAACGTTCGTCGGTACAGGTCACCACCTCGGTCACCGAGATTGCCGCCACCTCCAAGCAGCAACAGGCCACGGCCACGGAAACTGCCGCGACTACCACTGAGATCGGCGCCACTTCGCGGGAGATCGCCGCCACTTCCAAGGATTTGGTCCGCACCATGACCGAAGTGTCCACCGCCGCTGACCAGGCATCGGTCGCCGCCGGTTCTGGCCAGCAAGGCTTGGCGCGCATGGAAGAAACCATGCACTCGGTGATGGGCGCCGCCGACTTGGTCAACGCTAAGCTTGCGATCCTCAATGAGAAAGCTGGCAACATCAACCAAGTGGTGGTGACCATCGTCAAGGTCGCCGACCAGACCAACCTGTTGTCGCTCAACGCCGCCATCGAAGCTGAAAAGGCCGGTGAATACGGGCGCGGTTTTGCCGTGGTCGCCACAGAAGTGCGGCGTTTGGCGGACCAGACCGCCGTGGCCACCTACGACATCGAGCAGATGGTGCGTGAGATTCAGTCGGCGGTGTCGGCGGGCGTGATGGGCATGGACAAGTTCTCCGAAGAAGTGCGCCGCGGCATGTTTGAAGTGCAGCAAGTGGGCGAGCAACTGTCGCAGATCATCCACCAAGTGCAGGCGTTGGCGCCGCGTGTGTTGATGGTCAACGAAGGCATGCAGGCTCAGGCCACTGGCGCCGAGCAGATCAACCACGCGCTGGTGCAACTGGGTGATGCCAGCAGCCAGACCGTGGAATCCCTGCGCCAGGCCAGCTTTGCCATTGATGAGCTGAGCCAGGTTGCGGTCGGCCTGCGCAGCGGCGTCTCGCGTTTCAAAGTCTGATGAGCGAGCTTGCCGCTAAACGCGGCGCCGTCCCGGCAGCGAAAAAGGCGTTGTTCCTGGTGTTTCACATCGGCGGCGAACGGTATGCCCTCAGGGCCACGGAAGTGGCTGAGGTGCTGCCGCGCCTGCCGCTCAAGCCCATCGCCCATGCACCGGTCTGGGTGGCGGGGATCTTTGCCCACCGTGGCGCGCTGGTGCCGGTGATCGACCTGAGCGCGCTGACCTTTGGCACGCCGGCCCAGGCCCGCACCAGCACGAGGCTGGTGTTGGTCAATTACCAGCCGCAACCCTGGGTTGAAGCACGCTGGCTGGGGCTGATCCTGGAACAAGCCACCGACACCCTGCGTTGCAGCCTTGAGGAGTTCCAGCCGTATGGGCTGGACAATCGCGAGGCGCCGTACTTGGGGCTGGTGCGTGAAGATGCCTTGGGCTTGATGCAGTGGATTGGCGTCAACGAGTTGCTCACCGAGCCCGTGCGCGCCTTGCTGTTTTCCGCCGAGCTGAACCTATGAGTAATGATCCGCGCTTCTTTGCCTTCTTAAAGGAACGCATTGGTCTGGACGTCGCCTCGGTGGGCGAGGCGATCATCGAGCGCGCGGTACGCCAACGCAGCCAGGCCACGCAGGCGCAGACGCCAGAGGCTTACTGGCAGCACTTGCAAAGCTCCCAGGATGAGCAGCAGGCGCTGATCGAAGCGGTCATCGTCCCCGAAACTTGGTTTTTTCGTTACCCCGAATCCTTTGCGACCCTGGCGCGCCTGGCTAAGGCGCGCCTGGCCGAGATCAAGCAGATGCGCGCGCTGCGTATCCTCAGCCTGCCGTGTTCCACCGGCGAAGAGCCCTACTCGATTGCCATGGCCTTGCTTGATGCCGGGTTGGCGCCGCACCAATTCAAGGTGCTGGGCCTGGATGTCAGCCCGCTGTCGGTGGAACGCGCGCGGCGCGGGGTGTATGGCAAGAATTCGTTTCGCGGCAGTGATATCGAGTTTCGCGAGCGCCACTTCACCGAAGAGGTGGAGGGTTATCGCATCGCCGACCGCGTGCGCGAGCAAGTGCGCCTGCAAGTCGGCAACCTGCTCGACCCAGGCCTGTTGGCGAATGAGCCAAGCTACGACTTTGTGTTCTGCCGCAACCTGCTGATCTACTTTGACCAGCCGACCCAGAAGCAAGTGTTCGACGTGCTCAAGGGCCTGACCCACGAGGATGGCGTGCTGTTTATCGGCCCGGCCGAGGGCAGCCTGCTGGGGCGCCATGGCATGCGTTCGATTGGTGTGCCGCAGTCCTTTGCCTTCAGCCGGTATGTAGAACCGGTCAAGCCCGAGCCGGTGCCTGTACTGATGCCTGTACCGATGCCCGTGCCGCGCAGTGCGGCGCCGATGCCTCTCAAGCCACGCCCGTTCAGCACGCTCAGCAGCCACGTGACGCCGATCAAGGTGGCGCAGACCGATGCAGGCGACCTGCTCAGCCGCATCGCCACGCTTGCCAACGAAGGCAAAAGTGCTGAAGCCCGTGCCGCGTGTGAGCAGTATTTGAGTAACCACCCGCCGGCCGCCCAGGTGTTTTACTGGCTGGGGCTGCTCAGCGATGTGGCCGGCAGCGCCCTGGAAGCCCAGGGTTATTATCGAAAAGCCTTGTACCTGGAACCGCAGCACCCGCAGGCCTTGATGCATTTGGCCGCGTTGCTCCAATCCCAGGGCGACAGTGCGGGGGCGCGCCGCTTGCAAGCGCGGGCCGCGCGTAGCGAGCGAGCTGACAGTGAGTCCAAACGATGAGTAGCAACGACGCGCTCGATACTGCGGGCCTGGACCTGACCCTGACCGACACCCAAGCCATCGACGACTGCTGGAACCGCATCGGCATCCATGGCGACAAGTCCTGCCCGTTACTGGCGGAGCATATCCATTGCCGTAACTGCTCGGTGTATTCCGCCGCCGCCACGCGTTTGCTCGACCGCTATGCCTTGCAGCAGGACGACCGGCGGCCACAGGCGGCAACCGAGGACCACGGCGATGTGGTCACGCGCTCCCTGTTGATGTTTCGTCTGGGCGAGGAATGGCTGGGCATTGCCACCCGCTGCCTAGTGGAAGTGGCGCCATTGCAACCGATTCACTCGCTGCCGCACCAACGCTCGCGGGCGCTGCTCGGCGTGGCCAATGTGCGGGGCGCGCTGGTGGCGTGCCTGTCGCTGGTCGAGTTGCTGGGGCTGGACGCCACCACCGGCGGGGCCAGTGGTGGGCGGGTCATGCCGCGCATGTTGATCATCGCCGCGCAGGACGGCCCGGTGGTGGTGCCGGTCGATGAAGTCGACGGCATCCATGCCATTGATGAGCGCACCTTGAAGGCGGCATCGGCCTCCGGCACCCAGGCCAGTGCGCGCTTTACCCAGGGCGTTTTGCAGTGGAAGGGCCGCAGCCTGCGCTGGCTGGACGAGGCGCAATTGTTGTCCGCCGTGACCCGGAGCCTCACATGACCCCCGACCAGATGCGCGATGCCTCGCTGCTGGAACTGTTCAGCCTGGAAGCCGATGCGCAGACCCAGGTATTGAGCGCCGGCTTGCTGGCCTTGGAACGCAACCCGACCCAGGCCGACCAGTTGGAGGCGTGCATGCGCGCCGCGCACTCGCTCAAGGGCGCGGCGCGGATCGTCGGGGTGGATGCCGGGGTCAGCGTGGCCCACGTCATGGAGGACTGCCTGGTCACTGCCCAGGAAGGCCGCCTGTACCTGCAACCCGAACATATCGACGCCTTGCTGCAAGGCACCGACCTGCTGATGCGCATCGCCACGCCGGGCAATGATGTGGGCCCGGCGAATATCGAGGCGTATGTAGCGCTGATGGAGCGCCTGCTCGATCCGTCCGCCACCGTCGCTTCACCTGCGCTGCCCCCGCCGGCTGCGGCGCCTATGGTCGAAGCGCTGCCGCCCGAGCCCGAGCCGCCGGTCACCAGCGAGCCGCCGCGCCAGAACAAACACATGACCGAAGGCGGCGAGCGCGTGCTGCGCGTCACCGCCGAGCGCTTGAACAGCCTGCTCGACCTGTCGAGTAAATCCCTGGTCGAAACCCAGCGGCTCAAGCCGTACCTGGCGAGCATGCAGCGCCTCAAGCGTATTCAAAACAACAGCGCCCGCGCCTTGGACACCCTCGATGGCCACCTCAAGGCTGTGGAGTTGAACCTCGAAGCCCAGGAAGCCCTGGCTGACACCCGTCGCCTGCTCAGCGAAGCCCAGGCGTTGCTGGCGGAAAAAACCGCCGAGCTGGACGAGTTCGGCTGGCAGGCCGGGCAGCGCGCCCAAGTGCTGTACGACACCGCGCTGGCCTGCCGCATGCGCCCGTTTGCCGATGTGTTGGCCGGGCAGGTGCGTATGGTCCGCGATCTGGGCCGCAGCCTGGGCAAGCAGGTGCGCCTGGAGATCGAGGGCGAAAAGACCCAGGTCGACCGTGATGTGCTGGAAAAACTCGAAGCGCCGCTCACCCACTTGCTGCGTAATGCCGTCGACCACGGCATCGAAATGCCTGAGCAGCGCCTGCTGGCGGGCAAGTCGGCCGAAGGCTTGATCCGCCTGCGCGCCTCGCACCAGGCGGGTTTGCTGGTGCTGGAATTGAGCGATGACGGCAATGGCGTCGACCTGGAGCGCCTGCGCGGCACCATCGTCGACCGGCATTTGTCACCGCTGGAAACCGCCCTGCGCCTGAGCGAAGAGGAGCTGCTGACGTTCCTGTTCCTGCCGGGTTTCAGCCTGCGCGACAAGGTCACCGAAGTGTCCGGCCGTGGTGTTGGCCTGGACGCGGTGCAACATATGGTCCGCCAACTGCGCGGCGCGGTGGTGCTGGAGCAGACGGCGGGGCAGGGCAGCCGCTTCCACCTCGAGGTGCCGTTGACCCTCTCGGTGGTGCGCAGCCTGGTGGTGGAAGTCGGCGAAGAAGCCTACGCGTTCCCGTTGGCGCACATCGAACGCATGTGCGACCTGGCGCCCGATGACATTGTGCAGTTGGAGGGGCGCCAGCATTTCTGGCACGAAGGCCGCCACGTCGGCCTGGTCGCCGCCAGCCAGTTGTTGCAGCGCCCGGCCGGGCAGAGCAACGAAGAAACCCTGAAAGTTGTGGTGATCCGCGAGCGCGATGCGATCTATGGCATTGCGGTGGAGCGGTTTATCGGCGAGCGCACCTTGGTGGTGTTGCCGCTGGATGATCGCCTGGGCAAGGTCCAGGATATTTCCGCCGGTGCGTTGCTCGACGACGGCTCGGTGGTATTGATCGTCGATGTCGAAGACATGCTGCGCTCGGTGGACAAACTACTCAATACCGGCCGCCTTGAGCGCATCGCCCGGCGCAGCCAGCAGGCCGCCGAAGCGCCGCGCAAACGCGTGTTGGTGGTGGATGATTCGCTCACCGTGCGTGAGTTGCAGCGCAAATTGTTACTTAACCGTGGTTACGAAGTGGCCGTCGCTGTCGATGGCATGGATGGCTGGAACGCCTTGCGCTCCGAAGACTTCGACCTGCTCATCACTGACATTGATATGCCTCGTATGGACGGTATTGAATTGGTCACACTCTTGCGTCGTGATAGTCGCCTGCAATCGTTGCCGGTGATGGTGGTGTCGTACAAGGATCGCGAAGAAGACCGACGTCGTGGACTGGACGCTGGGGCCGACTATTATTTAGCTAAAGCCAGTTTCCATGACGACGCCTTGCTGGACGCCGTGGTGGAACTGATCGGAGGCGCCCGGGCATGAGGATTGCGATCGTCAATGACATGCCCATGGCGGTGGAGGCGTTGCGCCGTGCCTTGAGTTTCGAGCCCGCGCACCAAGTGGTGTGGGTGGCCGGCAATGGCCAGGAAGCGGTGCAGCGTTGCGCCGAGCTGACCCCGGACTTGATCCTGATGGACCTGATCATGCCGGTGATGGATGGCGTGGAAGCCACCCGGCAGATCATGGCGCAGACCCCGTGCCCGATTGTGATCGTCACCGTGGACCGCCAGGCCAATGTCAGCCGGGTGTTCGAAGCCATGGGCCATGGCGCCCTGGACGTGGTGGATACGCCGGCGCTGGGCGTGGGCAATGCCAAGGATGCGGCGGCGCCGTTGCTGCGCAAGATCCTCAATATTGGCTGGCTGGTCGGCCAGCGTGGCAGCCGGGTACGCACCGAAACCGCGCCGCAGCGCAGCACCGGCAAGCGCCAAAGCCTGGTGGCGATTGGTTCGTCGGCCGGCGGGCCGGCTGCCCTGGAAACCCTGCTCAAGGGGTTGCCCCGGGACTTTTGCGCGGCCATCGTGCTGGTGCAACATGTGGACCAGGTGTTCGCCGCCGGCATGGCTGAATGGCTGAGCAGCGCGTCAGGCCTGCCGGTGCGCCTGGCGCGGGAGGGCGAACCGCCACAAAGTGGCGTGGTCCTGCTGGCCGGCACCAACCACCACATTCGCTTGTTGAAAAACGGCACGCTAGCCTATACCGCAGAGCCGGTGAACGAGATTTACCGGCCTTCCATTGATGTATTTTTTGAAAGCGTCGCCAGCCATTGGAACGGCGATGCTGTCGGCGTATTGCTGACCGGCATGGGGCGCGACGGTGCCCAGGGGCTCAAATTGCTGCGTGAACAAGGATATTTGACCATCGCCCAAGATCAGCAGAGCTCGGCGGTGTATGGCATGCCCAAAGCGGCGGCGGCAATTGATGCCGCTGTTGAAATTCGCCCACTGGACAGAATTGCGCCCCGATTGCTGGAGGTCTTTGCAAAATGATCAAAACCTCCCGCAGTGCCGGCTTGCAGGAAAGTAATTCAGGTGACTGCACATGAGTGATTTACAGATCGACGGCATCAAAACCGACGAAAATGCCGCCATGGTGTTGCTGGTCGACGACCAAGCCATGATCGGTGAAGCCGTGCGGCGTGGCCTGGCCCATGAAGAAAACATCGACTTCCACTTCTGCGCCGACCCCCATCAGGCGATTGCCCAGGCGATTCGCATCAAGCCCACGGTGATCCTGCAAGACTTGGTCATGCCCGGGCTCGACGGCCTGACGCTGGTGCGTGAATACCGCAACCATCCGGCCACGGCGAATATCCCGATCATCGTGCTTTCGACCAAGGAGGACCCGCTGATCAAGAGCGCGGCGTTCTCGGCGGGCGCCAATGATTACTTGGTCAAGCTGCCGGACAACATCGAGCTGGTGGCGCGCATTCGCTATCACTCGCGCTCCTACATGACCCTGTTGCAGCGGGACGCGGCGTATCGGGCGCTGCGGGTCAGCCAGCAGCAGCTGTTGGACACCAACTTGGTGCTGCAACGGTTGATGAACTCCGACGGCCTTACCGGGTTGTCCAACCGCCGCCACTTCGACGAATACCTGGAGCTGGAATGGCGCCGTGCCATGCGTGACCAGACCCAACTGTCGTTGCTGATGATCGATGTGGACTTCTTCAAGACCTACAACGACAGCTTCGGCCATGTCGAGGGCGATGAAGCCCTGCGTAAAGTCGCGGCGACCATTCGCGAAGCCAGCAGTCGCCCCTCGGATTTACCGGCGCGTTACGGCGGGGAAGAGTTTGCGCTGGTGTTGCCCAATACCTCGCCGGGCGGTGCGCGGCTGGTGGCCGAAAAGCTGCGCATGGCGGTGGCGGCGCTGAAAATCCCGCACATTGCCCCGGCAGAAGGCGCGAGCCTGACCATCAGCATCGGTTTGTCGACGATGACGCCGCAGCAGAGCAGCGATTGCCGGCTGTTGATCATGGCGGCGGATAAGGGCTTGTACACGGCTAAGCATAATGGGCGCAATCAGGTCGGTATCGAGTGATTCAGAACGACGCTGATCCTCTGTGGGAGCTGGCTTGCCTGCGATAGCGGCCTGTCAGTTATCACCTCCGTATCTGATACACCGCAATCGCAGGCAAGCCAGCTCCCACATTTGATCGCAATCGTTCTTGAGATCGGGCATATACCCGCCTTTTCGCCAAGCGGGCTGCCGTTAGCCCCGGTTTGTCGTTATACTCGTCTGCTTTCAAAAGTTCGCCAACGAGTGCTGCCCGCCATGGAAATCAACCCGATCCTTAACACCATCAAGGACCTGTCCGAGCGCTCCGAAACTATTCGGGGGTATCTTTGACTACGATCAAAAGCATGAGCGTCTGACCGAAGTCAATCGCGAGCTTGAAGATCCGGCTGTCTGGAACAAACCTGAATACGCCCAGGAACTGGGCCGCGAGCGCGCTGCGCTGGCGCAGATCGTCGATACCCTCGACGAGTTGAACACCGGTCTGGGCGATTGCCGCGACCTGCTGGACATGGCCGTCGAAGAAGATGACGAAGGCGCAGTGGGCGATGTCGTCGCCGAGCTGGCCCGTCTCGAGGAAAACCTCGCCAAGCTTGAATTCCGCCGCATGTTCAGCCACGAAATGGACCCGAACAACGCCTACCTGGACATCCAGGCCGGCTCCGGCGGTACCGAAGCCCAGGACTGGGCCAACATTCTGTTGCGCATGTACCTGCGCTGGGCTGACAAACGCGGCTTTGACGCTACCATCATGGAGCTGTCGGCCGGTGAAGTCGCCGGTATCAAAGGCGCCACCGTGCACATCAAGGGTGAATACGCCTTTGGTTGGTTGCGGACCGAGATCGGCGTGCACCGCCTGGTGCGCAAGAGCCCGTTCGACTCCGGCAACCGTCGCCACACCTCATTCTGCGCCGTGTTCGTCTCGCCCGAGATCGACGATAAGGTGGAAATCGAGATCAACCCGGCTGACCTGCGGATCGACACCTACCGCTCCTCCGGTGCCGGTGGCCAGCACGTAAACACCACCGACTCGGCCGTACGTATTACCCACGTACCGACCAACACCGTGGTCAGCTGCCAGAACGAACGTTCCCAGCACGCGAACAAGGACACCGCCATGAAAATGCTGCGGGCCAAGTTGTACGAGCAGGAAATGCAGAAGCGCAATGCCGCTTCCCAGGCGCTGGAAGACACCAAGTCGGATATCGGCTGGGGTCACCAGATCCGTTCGTATGTGCTCGATGCGTCGCGGATCAAGGATCTGCGCACTAACATCGAACGCAGCGACTGCGACAAGGTGCTCGACGGTGATATCGACGAATACCTGGAAGCCAGCCTGAAATCGGGGCTTTAAAGACTGTGTAGAGCCGGCTTGCCGGCGATCCCCGGCCTACGCCTGGGGCAACGAACCTGTGATGGAATTTCAAAAGACATGAGCGACCAACAACTCGACCCGCAAGCCCTGCAACAGGAAGAAAACTCCCTGATCGCCCTGCGCAAGGAAAAGCTTGCCGCCGAGCGCGCCAAGGGCAATGCCTTCCCGAACGACTTCCGCCGTGACAACTACTGCGATGCCTTGCAGAAACAGTACGCGGACAAGACCAAGGAAGAGCTGGCAGAGGCTGCAATCCCGGTCAAGGTGGCAGGTCGCATCATGCTCAACCGTGGCTCGTTCATGGTGATCCAGGACATGACCGGTCGCATTCAGGTTTACGTCAACCGTAAAACCCTGTCTGAAGAAACCCTGGCCTCGGTGAAAACCTGGGACATGGGCGACATCATTGCAGCCGAAGGCACCCTGGCGCGTTCCGGCAAGGGCGACCTGTATGTTGAAATGACCACCGTACGCTTGCTGACCAAGTCGCTGCGCCCGCTGCCGGACAAGCACCACGGCCTGACCGACACCGAACAGCGCTATCGCCAGCGCTACGTTGACCTGATCGTCAACGAAGAAGTGCGTCAGACCTTCCGTGTGCGTTCGCAGGTTATCGCGCACATCCGCAGCTTCCTGATGCAGCGTGACTTCCTGGAAGTGGAAACCCCGATGCTGCAAACCATCCCCGGTGGTGCCGCAGCCAAGCCATTCGAAACCCACCACAACGCGCTGGACATGGAAATGTTCCTGCGTATCGCGCCTGAGCTATATCTCAAGCGCCTCGTTGTTGGCGGCTTCGAAAAGGTCTTCGAGATCAACCGCAACTTCCGTAACGAAGGCGTCTCGACCCGTCACAACCCAGAATTCACCATGTTGGAGTTCTACCAGGCTTACGCCGACTACGAAGACAACATGGACCTGACCGAAGAACTGTTCCGCGAACTGGCGCAGCTGGTTCTGGGCAGCACCGACGTGCCGTACGGCGACAAGGTGTTCCACTTCGGCGAGCCGTTCGTGCGTCTGTCGGTGTTTGATTCGATCCTCAAGTACAACCCTGAGTTGACCGCTGACGACCTGACCGACATCGACAAGGCCCGCGCCATCGCCAAGAAAGCCGGCGCCAAGGTGCTGGGCTTCGAAGGCCTGGGCAAACTGCAGGTGATGATTTTCGAAGAACTGGTGGAGCATAAGCTGGAACAGCCGCACTTCATTACCCAGTACCCGTTCGAAGTGTCGCCGCTGGCCCGTCGCAACGACGACAACCCGAACGTCACTGACCGTTTCGAGCTGTTCATCGGCGGGCGCGAAATCGCCAACGCTTACTCCGAGCTTAACGACGCGGAAGATCAGGCCGAGCGCTTCATGGCCCAGGTGGCCGACAAGGACGCCGGCGACGACGAAGCCATGCACTACGACGCCGACTTCGTTCGCGCCTTGGAATACGGCATGCCGCCGACTGCCGGTGAAGGGATCGGCATCGACCGGTTGGTGATGCTCTTGACCAACTCGCCGTCGATCCGCGACGTGATCTTGTTCCCGCACATGCGGCCACAAGCGTAACCGTAGCGAAACCCGAAGCCGCCTTTTATAAGGCGGCTTTTTTATGTGGCGTATTCAGCCGTCAAGAGAACGGCGCCAGGTAATCGGTGATCGTTCCCACGCTCTGCGTGGGAAGGCATCCCGTGACGCTCTGCGTCACAAGTAGACGGCATTCCCACGCAGAGCGTGGGAACGATCATTTATCGGTGTAAAAGGAAGATCTGTCGTGAACCGCGTAATGGCTCAAGAAGGTGCCGCCGGCATTGCTGCTGCCGTGGCTGAAAGCGTCCAGTACCAGGGCCGCAAGGCCAGCCGCCGGGGCAGCGAGCAGCGCCGGCAAGACATTCTTGATGCAGCCATGCGCATCGTGGTGCGCGATGGCGTACGTGGTGTGCGCCATCGCGCGGTGGCGGCAGAGGCCGGCGTGCCGTTGTCGGCCACCACTTACTACTTCAAGGATATCGATGACCTGCTTACCGATACCTTCGCCCAATACGTCGAACGCAGCGCCGCCTTCATGGGCAAACTGTGGGTGCGCAACGAAAGCCTGCTGCGCGAGATGGTCGCCTATGGTGATGGCAGCCCGCAGTCGCGCGCGCAATTGGCCGATGACATCGCACGGCTGACCGCCGACTATGTATTGCGCCAACTGACCAACCGCCGCGAACACTTGATGGCCGAACAAGCCTTTCACCAGGAGGCCTTGCTCAACCCGCGCCTGGCTGAGCTGGTGCGTTCCCATCAGCAGATTCTGTTGCAGGGCACCGAGCAGTTTTTCCAGGTGCTGGGCTCCCGGGAGCCGCAACAGGATGCCAAAGTGTTGACGGCGATTATCAGTCGGATGGAATATCAGGGCCTGCTTGGCGGCCCAGAGCCTCTGACCGGTGAAGAGATGCTTGAGATTCTCAAGCGTTATATGCATTTGGTGTTGGCCTCGGTCTAGCCCAATGTGCGATCCGCTTTATGTGGGAGCTGGCTTGCCTGCGATACAGGCGCCTCGGTGCAACAGGTAATCCGAGGTGATGCTATCGCTGGCAAGCCAGCTCCCACACTTGATGGAGTACGCAATGAAAGCCTGGCGTGTCGCGCTAATCGCCTTGTCGTTCCTATTGCTCAGCGGTTGCCTGGTGACCTTCAAGGACCCGTTGCCGGCGCGCGAATCAGCGCCGGATGCCTTGCTCGGCCACTGGTCGAGCAAGAATGCCTGGGGAGAGCCGCTCAACTTGCAGATCACTCGCGCGGGTGAGCACCGTTATAAAGCCGTGAGCTACCCTAAAGCCAAGCCGGGCCAGCGCGATGAGTACCTGTTTACTGTCTCGCGCCATGGTAGCCGTTGGTATTTGTCGGCGCCGTTGCCGGACACGCTCGGCGGGCATTTCATCCTCACAGGCTTTGACTTTGAAGGTGAGAGCGACAAAACGCCTGAATTGGTGGTCTACAACCTCGACGTTGAGCAGATCCATCAAGCCATCGGCCAAAAGCTTTTACACGGCAGCACCGTGGACACCGTCGAAGGCGCCGGTGTTTTGGTGGACAGCCCTATGGACCAGGTGTTTGCCTACCTGGATGACCCGGCCAATGCCGACGTGTTCGTTGAAGCCGTGCGCTACCAGCGCGCGGGCAAATAACGTTTAAAGAGGAAGCACCGGGTGGACGATTACCAGCAGACGATACGCACCTTGTCTGATCGCATTGTGCTGGCGCAAACACCGATTCGCGTCCTCGACGCCGTGAAATGGGACGAGAACATTCGTCAGGGTTTCCTCAAGGCCAAGGGCAAGGCCATGCCCGCCGTAGACCGTGATTATTACCTGAGCCGGCCACTGTCGTTCGACTCCAGCGCGGTTAAGCTGGAGTTCCAGAACATCGAGCGCGACATCACCCGCCAGCTTGGCCAATTCAACCCGGTCGGGCAGATCATGCGGCGGATGTGCAAGGAGTACCGCATGGTGGTGCGCATGCTTGAGGCGCGAGGCACCGAGGACTTCGGCCTGATCTCCCAGGAACTCTACGGCGCCGCCTCCGATGCGTTTCACGCCGGCGACCCGACCCTGGCTGACCTCGGCCTAATGCTGTCCGACTACCTCAACAACATCGACGGCCGTGGCGACCTCAAAGACGAAGCCAAGACCCTGACCGCCAAGGATGCCGTGGCGTTGCTGCAAACCCGTCTGAACAAAGTGTTTGGCGAGGCGGAAGAAACCATTCGGGTATTTGAGTCCGACGGTATCGTCGCCGATGCGGCGGCGGGCGCCGACTACATCAAGATCCGCGCCGACGCGATGTTCAACGACCGGGATGTGCGCGCGCTGGAAGTGCATGAAGGCCTGGTGCACGTCGGCACCACGCTCAATGGCCAGAACCAGCCGATCTGCACCTTCCTGTCCAAGGGGCCGCCGTCGTCGACCGTGACCCAGGAAGGCCTGGCGATTCTGATGGAGATCATCACCTTTGCCTCCTACCCCAGCCGCTTGCGCAAGTTGACCAACCGCACCCGCGCCATCCATATGGTGGAGGAGGGCGCTGACTTCTTGCAGGTGTTCGAGTTCTTCCGTGAGCAAGGCTTTGAAATGGCCGAAAGCTACGGTAACGCCAGCCGGGTTTTCCGTGGCTCAACACCAACCGGTCTGCCGTTTACCAAAGATTTGTCCTACCTCAAGGGCTTCATCATGGTCTACAACTACATCCAGCTGGCTGTGCGCAAAGGCAAGCTGGAACAAGTGCCGCTGCTGTTTTGCGGCAAGACCACCCTGGAAGACATGCGTACCCTGCGCCAATTGGTGGATGAAGGCCTGGTGGTGCCGCCCAAATACCTGCCCGAGCAGTTTCGCGACATGAATGCGTTGGCGGCGTGGATGTGCTTCTCCAACTTCCTCAACCACTTGAGCCTGGACCGGATCGAGGCGGATTACTCGAATATCCTGTAGAGGATATGACTGGCACAACCGAATCAAAAATGTGGGTTTCAAGAACTGTTTTCCAACCTGCTCACGAGGCTTCAACGGATGAGAATCCTCGGCATTCTTTGCCTGCTACTCACATTGAACGGCTGCAGCTCATTGCTGTTCTACCCCGAGCCCGGCCTGCCGTTCACACCGGAAAAAGCCCACCTGCAATACCGTGACGTGACGATCACCACCGCTGACGGGGTAAAACTTCACGCCTGGTGGCTGCCGGCCAAACCCGGCGTGCCCGTCAAAGGCACGGTGCTGCACCTGCATGGCAACGGCGGCAACCTGGCCTGGCACCTGGGCGGCAGTTGGTGGCTGCCGGAACAGGGCTATCAAGTGCTGCTGCTGGACTATCGCGGTTATGGCCTGTCGGAAGGCAAACCGTCATTGCCGGCGATCTATCAAGACATCGATGCGGCCTTCAATTGGATTGACACGGCGCCCGAGACCCAAGGCCAACCGCTGATAGTGTTAGGCCAAAGCCTGGGTGGCGCACTGGCGGTGCATTACCTGGCGGCGCATCCGCAGCGTCAGCCGAAGCTCAAGGCCCTGGTACTGGACGGCGTGCCCGCCAGTTATCGTGACGTGGGACAATTCGCCCTCAGCACCTCCTGGTTAACATGGCCGTTTCAAGTGCCCCTGTCTTGGCTGGTGCCCGACGGCGACAGTGCGATCAATGCCATGCCTCAACTGACCGGCGTGCCGAAACTGCTGTTTCATAGCCTGGATGACCCGATCGTGCCGCTGGCCAATGGCATTCGCCTGTACCAGGCCGCGCCGCCGGCCAGGGTGTTGCAGTTGACCCGTGGCGGCCATGTGCAGACCTTTGCCGACAAGACCTGGCAAACCGTGATGCTGCGTTATCTGGACGACCCGCAGCACTTCAATGGTCTGCGTCGCCTGGGGGAAATCCCCAACTACCCCAACCCTACAGTTGATTCATCAGAGAGCCCGCAATGAGCCAAGAACGCAACATGATCCCACTGATCCTCACCGGCATCGGCACCATCATCGGCACCGTCGGCTGCCTGTGGTTTTACGGCTACCTGCACTTCGCCAAGCCGGAGGATGCGTTGCTGCTCAGTGATTTCACCATGCTCAAGACCGTTCCGGGTGAGGACTACAAGATCTCCCTGACCCCGGCTGCGCAAGTGGCGCAGTGCGTCGATGGCGTGCTGGTGATGTTTGATACCGAACAGAAAGGCTTGAGCGGTGTGCTGGTGAACAACAAGAAGCAGGCGGTGCGCTGCATGGGCCAAGAGACGCCGCAGCTGCAAGAGTAGCTCGCTGGTTATTAAATCGCCTGATTACGGAAATATCTGGAACCGTATTGCGTAAGACGCCACTGATTGGTTTGTCAGTGTTGCTGATAGTTAACTTACGTATAACGACTCTGGAGTGTGATCATGATTGATGGGATTGGCGGAATTGGCGCGTTAAGTAAGTTCTTGGAGATGGCTCAGGGCGCCTCGAAGATGGCCAAGGGCGCGAGCGAGGGTGCGCAAGGTGCGGAAGGTGGGCAAGGTGGGCAAGGTGGGCAAGGTGCTCAGAAACAAGACGCGATGAAGCTGCTCATGGACATGCTGGCGAAGGCGGCGGGTGGTGCCCAGGGCGGCGGTTCCTCAGGCTCTGGGGGCGCTGATGAGCAGATGGATCCAGAGCAACTTGAGAAAATGATGAGGGGTCGCCAAGGCATGGAAGCTAGGATGCCTGCCGATGACACCAACCGTAAAATAGAAGTCTGATAGATAAAAAAACCCACCGTAAGGTGGGTTTTTTTATGCAGCGCCAATCAATCAGTTAGCAACGGAAGACCGTGGCTTGACCGGCTGGTTGTCGTTGGAGATGGTCACTTCAACGCGGCGGTTCATGGCACGGCCCGAAACGCTGCCGTTGTCGGCAACCGGGTATTCCTTGCCGTAACCCTGGGTCACGATGCGCGAGATATCCACGCCCTGTTGCGCCAGTGCACGTTGTACCGAAGCTGCACGACGCTCGGACAGGCTCTGGTTGTACGAGTCGGAACCGGTACTGTCGGTGTAGCCTTCGACGATCACTTTACGGTCCGGGTTATCACGCAGGAACTGCGCCAGCTTGGTGATGTTAACCAGGCCGCTGGATTTCAGGTCGGACTTGTTGGTGGCGAACAGCACATCACCGAATGTCACCAGAGTACCGCGCTCGGTCTGCTTGGCGTTCAAGCTGTTTTGCAGTTGCTTGATCTGCGCGTCACGGGCGTCCAGCAGGGCACGGGCACGTTCGTCGCCAGCGTTTTTCAGCTTGGCTTCGGATTCACGCAGGGAGATGGTGTCTTTAGCCACTTCAACGCGCTGGTTGGTCAGGTAGGCCAGTTGGTCGACCTTCTTCTCGTCTTCCTTGTCACGGTAGGCTTTGTCAGCCTTGTCCAGCCACTCGCTGGCGTCTTTGGTTTCCAGCGCCGCAAGCTTGGTGGCTTGTGGGTTGGTTTGCAGGGCCGAGAAGTTGGTCCGTGCGTTTTCCAGGTTCGCGTTCGGCGGGGTGGAGCAGGCCGCCAGGGCAACGCTCATCGCCAGCAGAGCAGGGATCATCAATTGTTTACGCATAGTCGTGTCGTCCTTTCAATTCGATATCAGGTGCGATGCAGTCAAGAGGCAGTGGCTTACTTCTGCTGGATAAGAGCAGGGCGCATGCCTTCCTTGCGCAGCTCGTCAACGGCCTTCTGGGAATCCTTCACTGCCTGTTGAGCCTTGGCAGCCTGGGACTTACGCTCAGCGACGCGAGCGTCCCACTCGGCTTGTTCAGCCAGTTGGCGAGCCTTGTCGTAGTTCTTGTCGTGCATGGCGATTTCGGCTTCTTTGAGCTTGTCCTGAGCCGACTTCATTTCCACTGCTGCGAACTCGGTGCCGCCGGCGCTGACCGCGCTGTTCACCGCAGATTGGGTCACAGCGTATTGCTCGGTCGGCGGGTTACCGGCGCAGCCCGCCAGAACGAAGCTGGTGCCGATTGCCAGCGCGGCCAATTTCAGCCCGCGCAGGTGGTTAAACGAGGATTTGGCAGTGCTGGTCTTCATCGTCTTCAACTCCATTGGGTAACTCCTGAAAAACATCAAAATCCATGTCACTGGTCAGCGGTTTTAGGTCGGGCGGGTAAAGCTCGAACTACCTTTTCAAACGGCCGTTCCAAGTGATGGCTTACTGGCTGTGACCGGAGGCTTTTTTCAAAAGTTCAGAGAAGATGGCGATTTGCCTAAAAAAATATCTGACTGAGTGGTCAGTGCCTAATAGTTGGAACTTTTGCAACGCGTAGAGGTATTCCGGGCCTCTAGGAGGCCCGGAATAAAGGGGTTAGGTTGGTTTTTACGGATGTTTATCAGTGCTTCTGTTCGTCAGCACTGGCCGACAAATCATGCAGATAGCGGCGTGACAGCGTCAGAAAGCGTGGCGTAGGGCCGACGTCTTCATACAGCGGGTCACCCTCTTCATCGGTGGCGATCACATGCTGGCCCTTGATGTAAGGGAAGCTGGCTTCCAGCTCTTCGAGGGCGGCGCCGATCAGCTCGCCGAGCAGTTCTTCGGTGTGGCGCTTGGGGTACATCTCGGCGATGGCGGCCAGCCTTGCGGCCGACTCCACGTCCAGATGGATCGCGTACTCGGTTTTGGTCAAGCGACCCTTGGCGTTCTCTTCCCAATGCTGGGCCAGTTCTCGGATTTTCATGGCAACCTCAGTAGGCCCGCGATGGCAGGCGGTGATGAGTGTCCAGTCAGTTGCGTGGATAACGCGGTGACTCACAGTTGAGACTAGCTGCAAGTCACAAGGTTTAAAGTGTCTTGTCAGAAACCGGCGCGGGCGGCACTCTGGAACCCCTGCGCGTCCCGGATTTCTGGCTGGAGATTGGCTGATGAGTGATATCGATGCACGCTTGCGTGAGGATGTTCACCTGCTGGGTGAGCTGTTGGGCAACACCATTCGAGAGCAGTACGGCGATGATTTTCTCGACAAGATCGAGCAGATCCGCAAAGGCGCCAAGGCTGACCGCCGGGGTGCCGTAGCCGAGCAAGCCGCCGGCGAGGAACTCAGCGCCAGCTTGAACCAGTTGCAGGAAAGTGAACTGCTGCCTGTGGCGCGGGCCTTCAACCAGTTCCTCAACCTGGCCAACATCGCCGAGCAATACCAGTTGATCCACCGGCGCGATGAGTCGCAACCGGCACCTTTCGAAGCCCGCGTATTGCCGGAGTTGCTCGCCCGCCTGCAACGCGAAGGCCACAGCAACGAATCCCTGGCTCGCCAGTTGGCGCGGCTGGAGATTGAACTGGTCCTCACCGCGCACCCCACCGAAGTGGCGCGTCGCACCCTGATCCAGAAATACGATGCGATTGCCGCGCAACTGGCGCTGCAGGATCACCGTGACCTCACCACGGCCGAGCGCGAGCAGATCCGTGAACGCCTGCAACGGCTGATCGCCGAAGCCTGGCACACCGAAGAAATCCGCCGCGTGCGCCCGACGCCGGTCGACGAAGCCAAATGGGGCTTTGCGGTGATCGAGCATTCGTTGTGGCATGCCATCCCCAATTACCTGCGCAAGGCCGACCAGGCCTTGCACGCGGCCACCGGCCTGCATTTGCCCCTGGAGGCAGCGCCGATTCGCTTTGCCTCGTGGATGGGTGGCGACCGTGACGGCAACCCGAATGTGACCGCGCCGGTGACCCGCGAAGTGCTGCTGCTGGCGCGCTGGATGGCGGCGGATTTGTACCTGCGCGATATCGACCACCTGGCATCCGAGCTGTCGATGCAGCAGGCCAGCCCGGCGTTGCAAGCCAAGGTCGGCGACAGCGTCGAGCCGTATCGCGCCTTGCTCAAGCAACTGCGTGAACGCCTGCGTGCTACGCGCCAATGGGCGCACACAGCGTTGACCGCCAACACCCCGGCGCCGGCTGACGTGTTGCAGAACAACCGCGACCTGCTCGACCCGCTGGAGCTGTGCTACCAGTCGCTGCACGAGTGCGGCATGGGCGTGATCGCCGATGGCCCGCTGCTCGATTGCTTGCGCCGTGCCGTGACCTTTGGCCTGTTCCTGGTGCGCCTGGATGTGCGCCAGGATTCCAGCCGGCATTCATCGGCCATGACCGAAATCACCGATTACCTGGGCCTGGGTCGTTATGAAGACTGGGACGAAGAGGCACGCATCAGCTTCCTGACCAAGGAGTTGGCCAATCGCCGGCCGCTGCTGCCGGGTTATTTCAAACCGTCGGCGGACACTGCCGAGGTGTTGAACACCTGCAAGGAGATCGCCGCTGCGCCCGCCGCGTCGCTTGGCTCGTATGTCATCTCGATGGCCGGCGCCGCCTCGGACGTGCTGGCCGTGCAACTGCTGCTTAAAGAGTCGGGCGTGCAACGGCCGATGCGGGTGGTGCCGCTGTTCGAAACCCTGGCCGACCTGGATAACGCCGGGCCGGTCATGGAAACCCTGCTGCAATTGCCAGGCTACCGCGCACGCTTGCAAGGCCCGCAGGAAGTGATGATTGGTTACTCGGACTCGGCCAAGGATGCCGGCACCACCGCCGCCGCCTGGGCGCAGTACCGGGCGCAAGAGCGGTTGGTGGACATCTGCCGCGAACAACAGGTGCAATTGCTGTTGTTCCACGGTCGTGGCGGCACTGTCGGCCGTGGCGGCGGCCCGGCGCACGCGGCGATCCTGTCGCAGCCACCGGGCTCGGTGGCGGGGCGTTTTCGCACCACCGAACAAGGCGAGATGATCCGCTTCAAGTTCGGCCTGCCGGACATCGCCGAGCAGAACCTCAACCTCTACCTGGCCGCAGTGCTGGAAGCCACGCTGTTGCCACCGCCACCACCCGAACCTGCCTGGCGCCATTTGATGGACGAATTGGCAGCTGACGGTGTCAGCGCTTACCGCGCCGTGGTGCGGGAAAATCCGCAGTTCGTCGAGTACTTCCGCCAGTCCACCCCAGAGCAGGAGCTGGGTCGCTTGCCCCTGGGCAGCCGCCCGGCCAAGCGCCGCGCTGGCGGTATCGAAAGCCTGCGGGCGATCCCGTGGATCTTCGGCTGGACCCAGACCCGCCTGATGCTGCCCGCCTGGCTCGGCTGGGAAGCGGCATTAAGCAAGGCGCTGGAGCGCGGTGAAGGCGAGCTGCTGGGGCAGATGCGTGAGCAGTGGCCGTTCTTCCGCACCCGCATCGACATGCTGGAAATGGTGCTGGCCAAGGCGGATGCCGATATTGCGCGCCTGTATGACGAGCGTCTGGTGCAGCCTGACCTGCTGCCATTGGGCGCGCACTTACGCGACCTATTGTCGCAGGCGTGCAGCGTGGTGCTTGGCCTGACTGGCCAGTCGCAACTGTTGGCCCATAGCCCAGACACACTTGAGTTCATCCGCTTGCGCAACACCTACCTCGACCCTTTGCACTTGCTGCAGGCCGAGTTGCTGGCGCGCTCGCGTCAGCAAGAGGCGGCGCAGGACAGCCCTCTGGAACAGGCGCTGCTGGTGTCCGTGGCCGGTATTGCCGCCGGTTTGCGCAATACCGGCTAAGGTTTCTTGCGTGTTCTCAACGGCTTGCAGATAAACCATGACGGCCGCCCTGAAACGGGCGGTCGGCGTTCAAGGGGTAGGGTTGCACTCAGTCACACCCGACCTGTGACGCATGCGCGGCGCGGGTTCTTGCGACTTTCGGCGGCTTGTATGGATAGAGCCTGCTGTGTATCTTGATCAGCCTTTGGCCGTTTGATCGGCTAGACCCACATTTCTACGAGATTGGCCCCACGCGGCGAATCCGAGCGTCATCTCTATAAAAAATTGAGGAGCACATCGATGCGCGTCATTCTGCTGGGAGCTCCCGGGGCCGGTAAAGGTACTCAGGCAAAGTTCATCACTGAAAAATTCGGCATTCCACAAATCTCCACCGGTGACATGCTGCGCGCTGCGGTCAAGGCCGGCACCGAGCTGGGCCTGATCGCAAAAAGCGTAATGGACAGCGGCGGTCTGGTCTCTGATGACCTGATCATCAACCTGGTCAAGGAACGCATCAGCCAGGACGACTGCAAGAACGGTTTTCTGTTCGACGGTTTCCCACGCACCATTCCCCAGGCTGAAGCCCTGGTGAAAGCCGGCGTAGAGCTGGATGCGGTGGTTGAAATCGCGGTTGAAGACGAAGAAATCGTCCAGCGTATCGCTGGCCGTCGCGTTCACGAAGCGTCGGGTCGCGTTTACCACATCGTCTACAACCCGCCTAAAGTGGCCGGCAAAGACGATGTCACCGGCGACGACCTGGTGCAGCGTAAAGACGACACCGAAGAAACCGTACGTCATCGCCTGTCGGTCTACCATTCGCAGACCAAGCCACTGGTGGATTTCTACCAGAAGCTGTCCGCTGCCCATGGCAAGCCGAAGTACAGCCACATCCCAGGCGTTGGTTCGGTAGAAGCCATCACCGCCAAGGTGTTGCAAGCGCTGAGCTGATCAAACGATTAGCTGCACGCACAACGGCCCGCTTGCGGGCCGTTGTTGTTTATACTGGCGCACTTTTTTTCGATTTGGACACCTGCACCCATGAGCACCCTGCTGGCCCTGGACACCGCGACTGAAGCTTGCTCCGTTGCCTTGCTGCACGATGGCAAGGTAACGAGCCACTACGAGGTGATCCCGCGCCTGCATGCGCAGAAGCTGTTGCCGATGATCAAGCAACTGCTTGAAGACGCGGGCACCACGCTTTCTGCTGTCGACGCCATTGCCTTTGGCCGCGGCCCCGGTGCGTTTACCGGTGTGCGTATTGCCATCGGCGTGGTGCAGGGCCTGGCGTTTGCGTTGGAACGCCCGGTGTTGCCGGTTTCCAACCTGGCAGTGCTGGCCCAGCGCGCCCTGCGCGAGCACGGTGCCTCGCAAGTCGCAGCGGCTATCGATGCGCGTATGGATGAAGTGTATTGGGGTTGCTACCGCGAGACCGCCGGCGAGATGCGCCTGGTAGGCGTGGAAGCGGTGCAGCCGCCGCAGGCGTCTGTATTGCCCGCAGATGCCAGCGGTGATTGGTTCGGCGCCGGCACCGGCTGGGGTTATGCCGAACGCATCGGTGTGAAGCTGGTCGGCCAGGACGCCGCGATGTTGCCCCATGCTGAAGATTTACTGACCTTGGCGCGCTTCGCTTTTGAACGCGGCGAAGCGATTCCGGCTGACCAGGCTGCACCGGTTTACCTGCGCGATAAAGTTGCGCAAACCAAGGCTGAACGCGGGATTATTTGACGTCAAAAATGCTGGCATTTTGAGGCAAAAATCTCCAATCGTCAGAATTTGCCCCTGTTTCTAAACCTTTTACAAATTATGTGTTCTAGTTATCACCAGAGCATTTGCGCACTACGGAAAGTGCCGCTAAATTGCCATCATTGATACCGAGTCTGCATGTATGCGCATAGACGGCTTTTCCTCACAGTCCTACCCACTCAAGCGTAAGCCGCGTAAGGCTAACGTGACGGTAGACGATTCCGTCGAGGATTCGCCGGACTTCATCGAAGTCCAGTCCGAGTCGCATGCCAACACGCATTCCAGCGCCCAAGGTTCCGCCGGTGCACGTATCAGTGGTCTTCCCGCCCGTCAGCAAGACATGGTCTTCCCCCGCTCCATGAGCAAAAGCGTCGCCACCGCCCTGGCCAGCTACCTGACCACCGCCGGCTTTGTCGAATGGGATATGGAAGTGCTGGGTCTCGACATCCATATCTGATGCGTCTGCCTTACTTTATTGGTTGCCCGTCCTGGAGTGAAAACGCCTGGCGCGAGTACCTGTACCCGGCTGATGCGCGCTCCGGCGATTACCTCGCCTTGTATTCCCAGGTCTTCAACGCCGTTGAAGGCAACACCACGTTTTATGCCCGACCCTCGGCCGCCACCGTGCAGCGCTGGGCCGAAATCATGCCTGAGGATTTTCGCTTCACCGCCAAATTCCCAGGCGACATCAGCCACGGTGGCGACTTGCGCGAGCAGTTGCCGGCGGCAGAAAGTTTTGTCGGTTTGATGAGCCCATTGGGTGAGCGTGTTACGCCGCTGTGGCTGCAACTGCCGGCGAGCTTTTCGCCACAACGCCTCGGTGAGCTGGCAGGTTTTATTGATGGCCTGGAGCGCCCGCTGGCCGTGGAAGTGCGCCACCCGGAATTCTTCGCCAAGGGCGATGCCGAGCGCATGCTCAACCGCTTGCTGCGTGACCGTGGTGTCGAGCGAATCTGCCTGGACCCGCGCGCGCTGTTCAGTTGCACCTCAACCTCAGCCGCCGTGCTGCACGCCCAATCGAAAAAGCCCAAGGTGCCGCCGCGCCCGGCCGCGCTGACGCTGTTTCCCCAAGTGCGCTTTATCGGTCATCCGGAACTGGAAGCCAACGACCCGTTTCTGCTGCCGTGGGTAGAAAAAGTCGCCGGCTGGATCGAGGAAGGCCGCACGCCCTACGTGTTCCTGCACACCTCGGATAACCGCCTGGCTGCGCAACTGGCGCTGCGCTTTCATGAAAAACTGATGGCGCGTTTGCCGGGCCTGCCGCCGCTGCCGACCTTGCATCGAGAACCCGCAGCGGAGCAACTGGGGTTACTCTAAGGCTCCTTTTTCCGCCAGGAGTCAGACATGGATGCCCAAACCCTTCGCGCCGAAACCTTCAAAGCCTTGCACGCGCGTGATCGCGCGTTCGTGATGCCCAACCCGTGGGATGCAGGCTCAGCCATCATGCTTGCCAGCCTCGGCTTTGAAGCCTTGGCCACCACCAGTGCAGGTTATGCGTTCAGCCTGGGGCGGCCGGATGCAGAAGGTGCGTTGTCGCTGGAGGACACATTGGGCAATGCTTCAGCGATTGTTCGGGCGACCGCGCTGCCGGTGGCGGCTGATCTGGAAAACGGCTTCAGTGATACCCCTGAGGGCTGCGCCCAAACCATCCTGCGCGCGGCAGCCACGGGCATCGTCGGCGGCTCCATCGAAGACGCCACGGGTATCGCCGTCGACCCCATCTACCCTTTTGATTTGTCTGTTGAGCGCGTAGAAGCGGCGGTTGCCGCTGCCCGCAGTCTGCCATTCCCTTTCACCCTGACGGCCCGCGCAGAAAACCTCCTGCATGGCCGCCTGGATTTGCCTGACACCATCCGCCGCTTGCAGGCCTACGCCGAAGCCGGTGCCGACGTGCTGTATGCCCCAGCGCTACGCAGCGCCGAGGAAATACTGGCAGTGGTCAAGGCCGTCGCGCCCAAACCGGTCAACGTGTTGATGTCCGGTGGCTTGAACCTCAGCGTCGCGCAGTTGAGCGAGCTGGGCGTGCGCCGTATCAGTGTCGGCTCGGCCATGGCGCTGGCCGCGTATGGCGAGTTCTACCGCGCCGCACAGGAAGTGTATGAGTTGGGCACCTTTACCTTCACCGAGCGCAAGATGCCGTTCAGTCAGGCCAACCAATTCTTCAAGGGCTAAGCCGTGCGCTTTTTCAACGTGATCGGTGCGCTGCTGTTGCTGGCGGGTGTGTTCGCAGTGGGTGTGTGGCGAGGCTGGGTGCCGTTGCCTGCTGAGTGGAACCCCTGGGCGCCGCTGGATGTGCGCGCCAACCCGAACCTGCTGACGCGCTTCAAGCTCGGCCGGCTGCAGGATGATCCGGCGCTGTGCGACCACGTGCTGAACACCTCCGGCTTGCGCGTCAGCCATCAGGCAGATAGTCCTGCTGACGCTGCGTGCCCATTGCGCAACGTCTTGCGCGTGCAGGGCGCCGACGTGGCCTTGAGCAGCAGCTTTCTCGCCAGTTGCCCGCTGGCCGTGGCGTTTGCCCTGTTCGAGCGCCATAGCCTGCAACCGGCGGCCCAGGCGGTGTTTGGCCAGGCGGTGACGCGGGTCGATCACCTCGGCAGCTTTGCCTGTCGCAACATGTATAACCGCGCAGACGGGCGGCTCAGTCAACATGCTTCGGCCAATGCCCTGGACATCGCCGGCTTTCGTCTGGCGGATGGGCGCAGCATCAGTGTGCTTAAGGATTGGCCGGGGGAGGGCGACAGCGCGCGCTTTTTGCGACAGGTACGCGACGGTGCCTGCGATGATTTCAATGTGGTGTTGAGCCCGGACTACAACGCCGCCCATCGCAACCATTTCCATCTGGACATGGGCCGTTGGTGGGTGTGTCGCTGAGGCTCAGGCGGCCAGGCGCAGGTTGTTGAGGATCAGAGGGCGCGCCCAGTGGTAGTCGAAGTCCAACGCTTTCTGTTGCGCCACCAGTGCTTCGGTCGGGTACGGCGTGGCAGGCGGTGGCAACAGGTCCAGTTCGAACTCGGCAATCGGCAGGTGCAACGGCTGGGGGTCTGGCGCGGGGCCCGGCTTAGGCAGCGGTTGACCGGCGCTCAGTACGATCGGGCGTACCCAGCCACTGTCGAAGTTCTGCTGGCGCTGTTGGGCGACAATTTCTTCATCTGGGAATGGCGTGGCGGGCGGCGGCAGTAATTCGGTTTCAAATTCGGCGATTGGCAGGAACAACGGCTCCGGCGGGGCGATTTCGGTGTCTTTCACGTCGCATTCACGCTGGGTGAGGATCTGCGACAGCAGGTCGGCGCCTTCGCTGGGCTCTACCGCCGGGTCCTTCGGCGCCGGTGCTTTGGCGGCGAGCGCATCCGGCGTATCGCCGAGCTGTTCGGCCAACGCACGGGCAAAGAAGTCCTGCCACACATGACTCACCCCGGCCAGCGCTTGAGTATTGCGCAGGCCGTAGTGGTTGTGGGTCGGCAGTACACCGATGGTTAGGGGAAGAATGTCTGACATTTTTCTCGGTCGACGCTCAGCTCTGGCAAAATACCTGACTGTTGTTTTTATCGGCCGCTGTTTGCCGATCCTTAATATTTTTGAGCGTAGCGATTGATGAGCGAACAACCAGCGGCCAGCCGCATTCGGGTCGAGGCTTTGGCCGAAGGTTTCCAGGCGCGTGCCGAGCACTGGGCGTCGCAGCTTGGCCTGCCTTTGCAGCTGGAAGAGGCGGATTTTTCCCTGCAAGTCGGCGAGCACGGCCTGCAGTTGCAACAGCTCGGGCCTGATGCGCCGGGGCCGGTGCGTGTGGATTTTGTCGAGGGTGGCGCGGCGCACCGGCGTTTGTACGGTGGTGGCAGTGGGCAGATGATCGCCAAGGCTGTGGGTATTGCTCAAGGCGTGCGTCCACGGGTGCTGGATGCCACGGCGGGTTTGGGTAAGGACGCGTTTGTGCTGGCCAGTCTGGGGTGTGAGATGAGCCTGATCGAGCGTCAGCCGTTGATTGGCGCCTTGCTTGAAGACGGCCTGGCCCGGGGTGCGGATGACTTTGAGGTGGCACCCATTGTGGCGCGCATGAAGCTGCTCAAGGGCAACTCCATCGAGGTGATGCTCAACTGGGAAGGTGAGCCGCCGCAGGTGATCTACCTGGACCCGATGTTCCCTCATCGTGAGAAAACTGCGTTGGTGAAGAAGGAGATGCGGCTGTTCCGGCCACTGGTTGGCGATGATCCGGATGCGCCGGCGTTGCTCGCTGCTGCCTTGGCGTTGGCCAGCCACCGTGTGGTGGTCAAGCGCCCGCGCAAGGCGCCGTGCATTGAGGGGCCCAAGCCGAGCCATGCGTTGGATGGGAAGTCGAGCCGGTATGACATTTATCCGAAGAAAGCGCTCAAGCCTTGAATTGGTTTGAGTACATATCCGTTGCTGCGGTAACGGTTGCTTAGGGTTCCGCTCTTACAGCCA
>NZ_JBJGXU010000060.1:0-34856 GCF_045447305.1 Pseudomonas sp. D47
AAAGCAGGGCAGAAGCACAGCAAAAGCACGGCAGTGCACTCTCTGCCTGATGTACTGAGATCCCAATGTGGGAGCGGGCTTGCTCGCGAAGGCGGTGGGTCAGCCAGCTCATGTGTAACTGCCCCACCGCCTTCGCGAGCAAGCCAGCTCCCACATTGACCGTACCCACATTAGGTCTTGTGGTGTGTCAGCTGACCTTCAACACCAACTTCCCAAAGTTCTCGCCGTTGAACAGCTTCATCAACGTTTCCGGGAACGTCTCCAGACCCTCGACGATATCTTCCTTGCTCTTGAGCTTGCCCTGCGCCATCCAGCCGGCCATTTCCTGCCCGGCTGCGGCAAAGTTCGCCGCGTGGTCCATCACCACAAACCCCTCCATCCGCGCGCGATTGACCAGCAATGACAAGTAATTGGCTGGGCCTTTAACCGCTTCTTTATTGTTGTACTGGCTGATCGCACCGCAGATCACTACCCGCGCCTTCAACGCGAGACGGCTGAGCACGGCGTCGAGAATGTCGCCGCCGACGTTATCGAAATACACGTCCACGCCTTTGGGGCATTCGCGCTTGAGGGCGGCAGGCACGTCTTCGCTTTTGTAGTCGATGGCCGCGTCAAAGCCCAATTCATCCACCAGGAACTTGCACTTGTCGGCGCCGCCGGCAATGCCCACCACGCGGCAACCTTTGATCTTGGCAATTTGCCCGGCAATGCTGCCCACCGCGCCGGCGGCGCCAGAGATCACTACGGTTTCGCTGGCCTTGGGCGCGCCGGTGTCGAGCAGGGCGAAGTAAGCCGTCATGCCGGTCATGCCGAGGGCAGACAGGTAGCGCGGCAGCGGTGCGAGTGTCGGGTCGACCTTATAGAAGCCACGTGGCTCGCCGAGGAAATAATCCTGCACCCCCAGCGCACCGTTTACATAGTCGCCGACCGCAAATTTCGGGGTGTTGGAGGCAATCACCTTGCCCACGCCCAGCGCACGCATCACTTCACCAATGCCGACGGGCGGAATATAGGATTTGCCCTCGTTCATCCAACCGCGCATCGCCGGGTCCAGGGACAGGTATTCATTATGTACCAGCACTTGCCCTTCTCCAGGCGTGCCCACCGGCACTTCCTGGTAGGTGAAGGTCTCCCGCGTGGCCGCGCCGACCGGGCGTTTGGCAAGCAGGAACTGGCGGTTGGTCTGGGCAGTCATGGCAAGGACTCGTTGGAAATGGACCTTAAGTGATAGACCTGCAATGGCCTGAGGGCAAGGTTATGCGAGGGGCGCGAATGCCCGCCGATAGGCCTGGCTGATAGTGGCGCGGGGCGCCTTATCACTGCCATTCATGCAGCGCTCACTGGCCTTCTGATAGTGCTGACGCACCGGTGCTGGCGTTGGCTAGACTCGCGCCACGGCTATTTCTTGCATAGGACATCCCCCATGAGCATGACGTTTTCCGGCCAGGTCGCCCTGGTAACCGGCGCCGCCGCCGGTATTGGCCGCGCCACCGCGCTGGCGTTCGCCGCAGAAGGCTTGAAAGTAGTGGTTGCCGACCTGGACGTGGCAGGCGGCGAGGGCACGGTTGCGCAGATCTTGCAGGCCGGGGGCGAGGCGCTGTTTGTACGCTGCAATGTCACGCAGGAAGCGGACGTGCAGCAGTTGATGGCACAGACGGTTGCCGCCTATGGTCGCCTGGACTATGCCTTCAACAACGCTGGGATCGAGATCGAAAAGGGCAAGCTGGCCGACGGCAGCCTGGATGAGTTCGACGCCATCATGGGGGTTAACGTCAAAGGTGTGTGGCTGTGCATGAAGTATCAGTTGCCGCTGCTGCTGGCCCAGGGCGGCGGGGCGATCGTCAACACCGCCTCGGTGGCGGGGTTGGGGGCGGCGCCGAAGATGAGCATTTATGCTGCGTCCAAACACGCCGTGATCGGCCTGACCAAATCGGCGGCCATTGAGTACGCGAAGAAGAAAATCCGTGTGAATGCGGTGTGCCCGGCGGTGATCGACACGGATATGTTCCGCCGTGCCTATGAAGCCGACCCGCGCAAGGCCGAGTTTGCCGCGGCCATGCACCCGGTCGGGCGCATTGGCAAGGTCGAGGAAATCGCCAGCGCCGTGCTGTACCTGTGCAGCGACGGTGCCGCGTTCACCACAGGCCAGGCGCTGGCAGTGGACGGGGGCGCAACCGCGATCTAAGACACCACGCCACTCCTTATTCGAAAAGGGTAGGGAGCGCTGTGGGGCGTTTCCATGGCTGGCACAAGGCCTCGTCAGAATGTGTATAAGTAGGTAAATAACTCAATAAAATCAATACTTTAATAAAAGTTTGCGACCGGCGGGGTCAGGCTTCTGTGCTTAACTGTTTGGGGTTGAATAACAGACAGTTGAAGTGAGTGGCTCATGGATTTAGGCATCGATCGACAAGCCCTTGTACCGGTAGTGCAGCAAATCGTCAGCGCGGTGGCGCAATGGATTCGCACGAGCGGGGCGAGCCCTGGCACACGTTTGCCATCCATCCGGCAATTGGCCCTCGACAACCTGCTCAGCCAATCCAATGTGATCGAGGCGTTCGAGCGAATGGTGGCTCAGGGTCTGTTGGTGTCAAAACAGGGCTCGGGATATGTGGTGGCCCAGCCGCCGCTGTGCGTTGAAAGCCACTGGTATGAAGGTGCGGAGCTCGGCTGGGGCGCCTATGTGGATGGCCCGTTGGGCGAGTTGAAGTTGGGTTGCGGCTGGTTGCCGGACACCTGGCGTGAAAGCGATGACATTTGTTACGCCATACGCGAAATCAGCCGAACCGACACCGCCGGCCTGTTCAACTACAGCACACCGCTGGGGCTGCCGGCGTTACGTGAGCAACTGCTCAAACGGCTGACCCAGAGGAAGGTGGTCACCCGTCTTGATTGCATCCTCACCACCCACGGCGCCAGCCACGCTCAGGACCTATTGATACGCACGCTACTCAAGTCTGGCGACACGGTGGTGGTCGAGACCCCGGGCTATGCCAACCTCTATCGTCAGTTGGAGCGCCACGGGGTCACGCTGCTGGAGGTCCCGCGTACCGTGGGTGGCCCGGACATCCGGGTGCTGGAAACGCTGCTGCAAAGCCACCGGCCCAAGTGCCTGTTCATCAATTGCCTGTATCACAACCCCACCGGCACCAGCTTGTGTCGCGGAGTGGCCGAGCGCCTGTTGGAGTTGGCGCACAGCGAAGACTTCCTGATTGTTGAAGAGGACGTCTACGGCGATTTGCAGCACGCCAGTTGCACACGACTGTCCGCGCTGCCACATGAGGGGCGGGTGATCTATATTTCGAGTTTTTCCAAAACCCTCAGCAGTGCCTTGCGGGTGGGGTATCTCAGCGCCAGTGCGGCGATTATCACGCAACTGGCTACGCTCAAGACGCTGACAGGCATCGGCACCTCGCGGTTTGCCGAAGCGGTGGTCACCACGCTGTTGACCAACGGCACCTACCGCAAGTGGGTGCAGCGCCTGCGTAAGCGCTTGAACACGCAGATGGCTGCGACCTTGCAGGTGCTGGAAGACGAGGAGTGGGAGGTGTTTGCCGTGCCCGCCGGGGGCATGTTTGTGTGGGCTCGGCCTGGCGTGGGCGACCGCTCCCGGTTGCAGGCGTGCGCGCGGCGGCTGTGCATTTTGTTGTCGCCCGGCGCGCTGTTCAGCCCCAAGGGCGAACACAGTGACTGGCTGCGTATCAATGTGGCCTATGCTGCTGATCAGCGGGCGTTGGCATTGTTCCGTGCCATGGGTCCTGCCAGATCGACCTCGACCATTCTGAAAACGACGAACATGTAGCTTTTTGCCATTATTGTGGCGTCAGCGTCTTGTGCAGGTAGCCCGTCGTTGCGAATCTCGCAACATGGAAACCTGGCTTGATGGCATCCGCCATTGCAAGAGGATTCAACTGCAATGATTTCGGCCGTGCAACGACGTTTCGCCAACCTCGGTATGGCGAAAAAACTGGGCTTGGGCTTCACCTTGGTGCTGCTGCTGACGGCGTTGGTGGCGGCCATTGGCGTGTGGTCCCTGCAAACCGTTGGCCAGCGTTTTGAGGGTCTCAAGGCGATGTCTTCGCTTAACAGTGGCCTGCTGAAAGTGCGTCTGATTGAGCAGGACTATGCGCTGCACGCCGACCCCAAGGCCGTCGAGGCCCTGCACGAGAGCGTCGACGCTTTGGCCGCCCTGGCCGCCAGCCTCAAAACCCAATCTGCAGCCAATGTGCCGGTCATGAGCGAAGTCGAGCAGGCGCTGGCCGCGTACCGCAAGGCGTTCGATGAATTTGTCGAGCTGACCCAGACCAAGGACCTGGCCCTGGAAATGGCCAGTTGGTCGGTGTCCAGCGTGGCCAATAACCTTGACGTGCTGCAGGCGGGCCTGGCCGACGATGGCGCCTATGGCCTCAAGGAAAGCCAGGGCAAGGACGGCGCCGAGTTTATCGAGCAGGCGGGGCAGGTCGGCCAGGTGTCGCGGTTGATGTTGCAAGCGATGAACGAAGCGCAGGTACGCCTGGACCAGAGTCGCAAGGCTGATGCAGACAACGCCGAGCAGGGCAAGATTGAGCAGGCCGACCAGGCCTTGGCTCAGGTCGAGCAGCTGAAAACCTCGGTCAAGGATGCGGGTTACCAGACCGTGCTCAACGAAGTGTCCGGGCATATCGCCGCGTTCAGCGAAAAACTCGGCGAGTACACCGGGCTGCTGGCCCAGGAAAAAGTCGTCTACAAGCAATTGCACGACCGCGCCGACCAAGTGGTCAGCCGGGTCAACCAGGCGTATGACGCTGAAGACCAGTCGATGCAGGCGCAATTGAAGAAAAGCGCGCTGCTGATCATCGGCTCGTCAGCCTTGGCGCTGTTGGTGGGTTTGATCGCGGCGTGGGTGATCACACGCCTGATCGTGGCGCCGCTGCGCAGTGTGATCGCCGTGGCCCAGCAGATTGCTGCCGGTGACCTGAGCGGGCGCATGGAAGTCAGCCGCCGTGATGAGATCGGCCAGTTGATGCAGGCGATGCAACAGATGGGCAGCGGCCTGAGCCAGATGGTCAGCGGGTTGCAGGCGGGCATCGAACAACTGGCGAGTTCGGCGCATTCACTCTCCAGCGTCACCGAGCAGACCAACGTCGAAGTCAGCAGCCAGAAGGAAGAGACCGAGCAGGTCGCCACGGCGATGAACCAGATGACCGCCACGGTGCATGACGTGGCGCGCAACGCCGAAGAGGCCGCGCAAGCCGCGCAGACCGCCGATGACAAGGTCGACAGCGGCCAGCAGGTGGTGCGTCAGAGCCTGCAGCGGATTGAATTGCTCGCGACCTCCAGCAGCAGTGCCAGCGCCAGTATCGAAAGCCTCAGCGCGGAAATCCAGAACATCGGCACCGTGCTGAGCGTGATCAAGAGCGTGGCCGAACAGACCAACTTGCTGGCCCTCAACGCAGCGATCGAAGCCGCCCGCGCCGGCGAGCAAGGTCGAGGGTTTGCGGTGGTGGCCGATGAGGTGCGGGCGCTGGCCAAGCGCACGCAGCAATCGACCGAGGAAATCGAGCGGCTGGTGAGTACGTTGCGCAGCGCGGCACAGTCGTCGGTGCAGCAGATCCAGCAGAGTGGCGAACTGGTGAAGCTGGCGGTCAGTGATGCGCTGGAAACCGAGAGCGCGTTGGGCAGCATCGCGGCCGCGGTGTCATTGATCCAGCAGATGAACCAGCAGATTGCCGCGGCAGCCGAGGAGCAAAGCTCGGTGGCCGAAGAAATCAACCGCAGCGTCACCTGTATTCGGGCGAGCGCCGATCAATCGGCGTTGAGCATGCAGGGCAATGCCGCCTCGAGTATCCAGCTGGCGCAATTGGGCGCGGAGCTCAAGGGCATGGTCGGGCACTTCCGCCTTTGATCGCAGCGTGCCCGCCGCGACCAAGGGGCAGGGGAGCGATCAGGCGTGGTTGGCGAGGAAGGTCAACAGCGCTTCATTGACGAAGTCTGGGTTTTCCCGCGAGGCGATATGCCCCGCGTCCGGAATCAGCGTCAGGCTGCAGCCAATCAGTTCGGCCATTTCCTGGGATTCGGCGGGGGGCCGAGGCTTGTCCTGCTCGCCGCACATCACCCAGGTGGTGTCGGCGTCCAGGCGGGGCAGTTGGTCCAGAATGCTCGCGCGGCTGAAGATCAAGCGGCCCAAGGGCACGATGCTGTGCAACAGGCGTTCCTTGGGGAAGTCTTGCAGCGCCTGGCGATAACCTTGGTACAGCGCTGATTCGCGGTCGATGCCCGGGCGGAAGAAGATCGGTGCGATCACATCCAGCAACGGCGCAGGGATCGCACCGGCGTCTTCGATCATCTTGAACAGCGAGAAGTAGTACTGGCGTGTGGCCTCGGGTTCGGCACCAAGGTAGGTGTCCATCATTACCAGGCTGTTGATGCGCTCCGGTGCCAGTAGCGCCAGCCGCGCGCCCCACATGCCGCCAACAGACAGGCCGACCAGGTTGATTTGCGCGATGTCGAGCTGATCCAGCAACGCCAGGGTTTGGCGCGCGAGGTCATCCAGGGACTGAGTTTGCGCCGGCAGCGGGCCGGACTCACCGTGGCCCCACAGCTCGGGAACGATTACGCGGTACTGTTGCGACAGGGCTTCAATTTGCGGGGCCCACATGTCGCGGTCCCACAGGTAACTTGAACCCAGCAGGACGACCGGGCCGGTGCCCTGGTCGACATAGTGCAGCGGTTGTCCATCAATCACGGCAACAGGCATAGCAGGCCTCTAACTTCACGGAGTGAGGGCCACTTTTTTACGCTAGTCGGGGGCGGGGGGATAGGTGCAAAGTGATGGCATGTTGTGGCAAGGCGTTTGTCTGTAGCGAATGAATAAGTGATGGCGAGCAGGCGTTCTGTGGCGAGCGGGCTTGCCCCGCGTTGGGGCGCGAAGCGGCCCCCGTAAGGTACCTGCGTTTTTCCAGGTAAACCGCAGTGACAGGTTTCAGGGCTGCTGCGCAGCCCAACGCGGGGCAAGCCCGCTCGCCACGACACGCCCGTTTACTTCAGCGAGGCGGCCTCTACAACAAGCCCGGTCTGCCACAGCCCATCTGATCAGTCGTAGATGGCTTTCTTTTTCCATTCGGCGTCGGCGTCGACGGCTTTCAGGCCTTCGGTCAATTCATTGACTTCGTCGTCAGCCGGCTGGTTGTTGGTCAGCACCGTGGAGTTGGCGCGGACCAGTTGGCTTTCCAGCAGTTGCAATTGCGCACTGTAGAGCACCGGCTCCGGCTGTTTGCGCAAGTACTGTACGCCGCGCTCGAATGCCAGGCGCGCCTGGCCAGGCTGGCCTTGTTGCAGAGCGTGCTGACCGAGGTTGTTGAAGAACTCGATGTGCAGCAGCACCAGAATATGGCGAATTTCCTTGATCCAGTGCTTGGCTTCGTTGGTCGGCAGAAAACCGTCCTGGGCGGCACGCGTGACTTGGCCGTGCAGGGCTTCAAGCAGAAAACGCACGTCCTTGGCCTTGGCTTCGGTCTGGATCGGCGCGGGTGGGTTGGCTACCGGAATCGATTCGCCTTGGCCGATCAGTGCGTTCAATTCAGCGATACGCGCCTTGAGCGCCGCGCTGGACTTGTTGAGGTTCAACAGGCGCTGGTTGACGTTGAGTTCCAGGCGGGTCAACAACAGTTTGAGCTTCGGGGTCATCAACTGGCCGGGGAATGTCTCGGTGATTTCACCGCAACGACGCAGCCGATCGTTAAGCTCGATCACGGTACGTTGCTTTTCCAGTTTGTTGTTTTCCACCACGTGGTTCATGTAGCCAATGGCGATCAGTATTACGATCCCGGCTATTACCAGCAGGGTGATCATGAGTGGTGTCACCGGTGTGACCTCTTTATAGGGTTTGCTGTGGAGTGTAGTGACTGTGCCATCCGGCGGATAGGTCTGTTCGACCAGTTGCCCAGGTAGTTTCTTCTATATAGGTAAGCATTTAGCGCATGGATGCACATTGCCACCATTTGCCGGGGCGAACTATAGCGCCTTGTCGGACGCCAGAATATAGGCGTCAAAGCCTGGACAGGCACACTGCCCGCAAAGGCCTGGAAAGCACGGCGAAGTCATTGATTTAAATAAATTTATCCTTGGGGGTTGACGACCTTTCAATCCATCCATAGAATGCGCGCCACTTACAGCGTAAAGCACACAGCGAAACGCAGTAGGGAGTGAATGTTGTACGTGTGTCCCCTTCGTCTAGTGGCCTAGGACACCGCCCTTTCACGGCGGTAACAGGGGTTCGAGTCCCCTAGGGGACGCCATATGCGGGAATAGCTCAGTTGGTAGAGCACGACCTTGCCAAGGTCGGGGTCGCGAGTTCGAGTCTCGTTTCCCGCTCCAATTTTTAAGCAGTGTTGCCCTCGGGTGGCATTGAGTGAAACCAGGGTCAAGTCTTCGGATGAGGCCTCTGGGCACTGAAATACACACCATGTGTTTCAGTAGCGTGTCCCCTTCGTCTAGTGGCCTAGGACACCGCCCTTTCACGGCGGTAACAGGGGTTCGAGTCCCCTAGGGGACGCCATTTGCGGGAATAGCTCAGTTGGTAGAGCACGACCTTGCCAAGGTCGGGGTCGCGAGTTCGAGTCTCGTTTCCCGCTCCATATTTAACGAAAACGCCGATCAGCAATGATCGGCGTTTTTGTTTGTGCTGCTTTTTTATCCGCGAAGCGCATCAGGCGTGCAAGGTTGGTTGTGAAGCGTGGAGGGCTGGCGTGACTGCGACATACGGGGTTGTATGGCTATGCCACATGACAGGCTGGTAGGCGGGCACCGTCATATCGCACGTATGAGTGTTATTTTTCCTATCGCATGAAGTAGGGAATTGTTGAGGGTTATGTAGGAGCTGTTTCCTCACCCTTAGGCGTGACCCCGTTGGCACGGGGTAAAGCATTGAAACGACAGGTGCAGGACATCTTTAGTCGAGAAACCCAGCTCGTTTGTCGCCTGTGTGGAGTGGTAATTATCTCCTGTGCGAATTATCAGCAGGGAGGCTGTGAATCAAGCATTCAGAGTTGTTCCTCCTTCCTATTCCACGGTAGTCAAGCCAATGATTTCTACTCAATACCCTAGGACGTTTATTCAGAATGCCCTTGATAACGTGCCGAAAACGCCTGCTCTGGCAAAGCCTGAAGAAGCCGCAAAACCATCGCAGGCTGGCAAGTCTCAACAAGAGGCGGGCAGTGCCGCCCGAGGGGCGAGCCGGCGGACGGTAGCGGGGCCAGAATCACAGGCAATGCCGCAACTTGAACAACAAGCATCGGCGCCCGAGGGCAAGCCGGCGCGCGCCCCACTGTCATTGCGCGAGCATGCAATAACGCGCCTGAAGCGCTCTTTTGCAGATTCGGATCAAACCCTGACCTTGCCCGGTACCGTGAGCGATATCGATACCGTCAAGCCCCCGGCGTTGACCCAGGCGCAAATCGCAGGTGACAGCGAGCTTGCGCAAATCTTCAGCCCAATGTTGACGCGGGTCGTAGGCCTTTCACAGAAGACTCCTGAGATTGTAGGTGAGCTGCCAAAAGACGCGACGTTCACTTCTTGGTGGGGGCACTTTTACGACACGTTCCAAAGCCCTGACTATAAGGAATGGGCCAAGAACATTGGGCTGGATACCTCTACGGTGGTCTACTCGCCCAAAGACGGCAGCCTCAGTGGGCAGGTCAATGGCCAGCAAAAGAGTTTCCAGCCCGGTGATGACTCCGGCTGGACACAAGTGGCGGCTCCCATCTGGGCCGCCAGTGAAATCGTTGCCCCGCATACCACCGCCATCAGCACTGACAGCACGTTCAAGCGCGATGCAGCCCCCTTCGAAGCGATTGCTGACTTTTATGGCGAGCCGCTCGATGTCACACCGCAAGTGGCGCGAACACGGGCTGATCAGATTTTTCAAAGCAAAGCATTTGCACCCCTCGACCCCAATGATCCATCCAGGCAACCCGCTGATCGCACCCCGCACAGCCTCAAGCTCCATCACCATGCACTCACCCGGTATCGCGCTGAATATGCTGCGCGAAAAACGGGTGACGGTATGTTGGCCATCCACTATGCGGATGGGCTGCGCAGCACGCCTGCCGATACGCAGATAGCGTTGCCGCAGACGTCTGAGCTCAAGGCCTGGTGGCAGCACTTTTACACGGCCTTCCAAGACCCGGCCTATGTCGATTGGGCACAACAAAAAGGCTTTGATCGAAGCTCGGCCGTTTTTTCCGCGGTGGACGGCAGCCTCAGTGGGCTGGTTAATGGCAAGCTGACAAGCTTCACCCAACACGATGATTCAGGCTGGGCCAAAGTCTGCGCATTTATCTGGGACGCCGCGAAGGTTGTAGCCCCCGGTGTTGATGCCATACGCACCGGTTCTACGTTCAATAGCAACGCTGCTCCCCCTGAAATCATTGCCGCCTTTTATGGTGAGCGGCACAACCTGTCCCCGCAAGACGCTCTGAACCGCGCGGCTGAGTTAAGTCGCACTGGAACATTTACGCCGCTTGCGGCGAGTAGCACCCCAGGACGGCTGGCTGCTCGCTCCCAGGTGGCGTTAGAGGCTCAGCAGGGCGCACTCACTGCCCATCAGCAGCATTATGCTAAACAGCAGGCAACGGCAGCAGGCGACATCGAGCTCGCGGGCTACTACCGCACTGATTTGCTGTCTGCGCGGGCCGGACACTACCGTGCCAGCGTCTATACGTCGGGCATTCCCCAAGCATCCAGCTTCGGCCAAGCCTGGCATCATTTCTACAACACGCTCCAAAGCCAGGACTATCTCGATTGGGCGAACAAGACTGGTATTGACCCTTCCACGGTGACCGTCTTCCCTCAAGATGGCGGCCTCTCTGCGAGGAAAAATGGCGAATTAATACGATTTACCCAAACTGATAATTCCGGCTGGGCTCAGGTGTCCGGGCCTATATGGAAAGCTGCGATAACCGTCGCGCCTCAAATCCAGGCTCTGAGCGCCAAGCCTCCCTTCAGTGCCGATACGGCGCCCTTTGAAGTCATTGCCGACTTCTATGGTGAGCAACACGACATTACCCCAAGCCAAGCTAACGCCCGGGCTGCACAAATCGGCACCCCCCCGACGTTCGTCCCGCTTGATCCCAATGACCCATTGCGGCCGCCTGCCCTGAGGAGCCTGGCGGGGATTGAACAGCAGCGCCAGGAGCTCCTCGAGTCTCGTCAACACTATGGCGTGCAGGCCGCCGCCGACAGCGAGTTAGCCGTTCGTTATGGAGCAATGCTGAAGTATGCACGAGCAGGTGAAACGCCTCTTGAAGCCCAGATAGCGGACATTTCCCCCAACTCAGAGTTTGGTCGCTGGTGGCAGCAACTATATGCCGCGTTCCAGGCCCCGGAATATGTGGACTGGGCTAAGAGAAACGGTATCGAAATGGCTACGGCGAGTTTCTCTCCCAAAGACGGAACACTCTCGGCCAACGTCAATGGGAAACTCACGACGTTCACTCAAGCGCAAAACCCCGAATGGGCCTACATCTCGCAGCCTATATGGGCTGCCGCAAAGGTTGCCGCACCCAAGGCGTCCGCGATCCACACGGATAAGGCGTTTAAGCCCAACAGTGTGCCGTTTGCGCGCGTGGGCGAGTTCTATGGAGAAAACCCTGAGCTCACTGGGGCGGCGGCCATGGCTCGCGCTACAGCACTCGCCGCCAGCAAAAGTTTTACAGACGACGATCTCGACAACCCTTTGCGGCGGCCGATGGACCGCACCCAGGCCGCTTTGCAAGCCCAGCAGTTGGCGCTGCTGGACCGTTATGACGACGACATGGCACGCAAAGCGGGTGACAGCGAGCTGGCCGTTTCGTATGCCAACGGGCTCTTGACGGGGCTGACAGGGGTTGCCAGGAGGGACATCTCTGTGCCTGTGCCTGCCGGATCTACCTTCGGACAATGGTGGCGCCACTTCAATGACGCGCTCCAAAGCCCGGATTTTCTCGCCTGGGTAAAAGAGAACCGTTTGGACCCGACCCAGCTGACCTTTGACCCTGAAAAGGCGCAGCTAGTGGCCAAGGTTGACGGCAAAGAGGTGACGTTCTCCCAGCATGACCGTTCAGGCTGGGCGCAGGTCTCGGGGCCGATACTTCATGTGGGTAAGCTGTTGTTAGGGCGACACCGAAAACTCATAGACCTGACCCAACTCGATAAAAAAAATGCGCCTCTTTTGGTCGTTGAGCAGTTCTATGGCGAACGTTCGCTTTTGCGCGCCCCAGCAATCCAGCAGCGTGCTTTAGAGCTGCAAGCACGCAAAGCGTTTGACGCGCCGGTGCAATTTGTTGCGCGTTCATCGCAAGCGCTGGGCACCCAACGACAAACGCTCGCCGATGCCGCCGATAAACACCACCTTCTTGTAGCGTTGCGTGCCGTGTATGAGGAGGCAAAGAAAGACCTGAAGATCGACATTTCAGCCCGTTTAAAAGACACGGATATGGAGGTTGAACCCGACTCCTCGTTCAGCAACTACAACGACATGGGCCTGGAGGATCAAACCAGCCTGCATGGTTTCCTTTCCAACAGTGGCGTGTCTGTGCCGACAAATCTGGCGCAATTGGCGAACATGATCGCCGTACTCGACAACCCATTGCCGGCCCCTCCTGCAAACGGCAACTTCTGGGGCCTGATGTCGCGCTCGCAACCGCTAAGTAACCTGCAGAAAACAGGTATCCAAGACATCAGCCGCTTAGAGACCCAGGCTCTGGGGGCCAAGGAAGGTGGGCTGTTCAATGCGTTTGCCCAGAAGAACAGCGGCCTTATTACCCCCATAGACCCGCAGTCGCGACCAGGCCAGTCCAATCCGGAGGCAATGCTTGCACGTTTAGTCGCAAGCCCAGAGGCCCAGGCATTAGGCCAAAAACTGGAAGCCTCGCTTAACGATGTTTCCCCTGCGAGTAGCGTCAATGAGCGGGTGCTGGCTGCTTTGGTGCTTGACCTTGACCCCGGCGCCGGCACAAAGCGCAATCACGTGGCGGGATTTGATCTGGCAAGCAGTGCCAACTGGGGGCATACACCCGCCACCATTTTCCAGCGCCTGGTGGACCACTTGGTAACCCACAAAAAAATCCAGCGCGAGATAGCACCGGCTGCAGCGAATTTACTGCTGGCAGGCGCCGCGCCAGAGTTCCTCCTAAAAGGACTTCCTGGCGACTTGCGATACGGCTCCCATACCTGGGCCAGCCTGAGCGCCGCTGTTTCCCGCATAGAGCAGGATAGCCCGGGGGCAAGCCGCAGAATGACCTTCGAGCAGGTCATGATTTACGGCAATACCGCGTCGGTTACACCGGAGTCGGCGCTCGCCGAGGGCAAGGCGCAAGAGAATGCTGCTGTCGACTGGGCTGTCACTAAAGGGGTTATTGAAAAAAATGACACCGGGCTTTACTCCGCCGCACAGGCCACAACTGCAGTAGACGCTTTTAATAAGGTGATAGAAGAGTCGAGTAAACACGCCGATGCTTTCACTAAACCTATTCCGTCGCAGCAGGAGACGGCCTTACGGATTCTGAAACAAACGTATGGCCGTCAATATGATTACACCACACCCGTTGCGCGCATCACGACCCAAGAGGCGGACGATAGCCAACTTCACTCTGCGGTGGACCTCTACATAGAAGATAAGCTGGGCTCGGTACAAAAAACCGGCCAAGGTGTGGGGGTTGAAATTGGTCACGGTCAGTATATTTCTAATGCAACAGCGTCGCCTAAAGCAAAGGTGGAGTTTGATAAAGAATTCGATAAGTATCGAAACAATGCGCTGGCTGCACTGAAGTATTCCATCGAGCAAACCATTTCAACGCTTCCGCTGGAAGAACAAAAAAGGCTGCAAACCAACAAGATTGATATCTATGCGCTGCATCAAGTAGACCCGCAGAGTCCACCCGCTTTCGTAGAGGGCAAGCAATCCGATTCGCCTGCACGACTGGGCGTGATTATAAAAGTCCATGGCAAAACTGTGCGAGATAACGCTACGCTCTATGAATATTTCCCTTTGCGAGGCGTGTTTCGAAAGCGCGATGACATCGATAATAACTTTCCTTATATCAACACGCCCCGCCGGCAAGATGAGACCTTTGGGGCAGGGGCCTTTCGTGATCTCACCGACGGTATTCCGTTAAATATTGATTACAGCGCCTACAGCGTTGGCAGTCAGCCGCAAGACGGAAAGATATCGCATAATATTCGTATTGAGCCGATTGTATCCGGAAAACCCGTCAGCGTTAGTCAAACCAAGCAAGCGATGGCTAACTATATCTCTCGTTCAATAGGCGATTTTGTATTCGATAAAAAATTCTGGCGCGCAGAGAGCAGTGTTGAAACCGAGCGAAAGGCTATCGTTGCCCGATTGGAATGGATGAGAAAGGCCTATATTCCCGGCATGAATACGTTTGAGGAGTTCAAACAGAACGGCAACACCGGCGCGGCCCAGTTCTCATTGGTGACGGATATTTTTGGTTTTGCCTTTCCTGTGGGCAGAGGGGGCGTTCAGGCCGCGAAACTGACCGGCCGTTTGGGAAGTAAACTGTTCAATGGCTCTAAAACCGTGGCCAAGAGCGCAGTAAATGGTTTGAAGCCTGCCACGGGCTTCAGCAATCTAATGATGCGCGCCCCAAGAGGAATATCGTCAGGTGTCAACTCAGTCCGGACGACGGTTATCAATCCTCGTGCCGCCGCCACCGCCAATACGGCTTCTACCCAAGTACCTCCAAGGGTCAACACTGTTTCAAACTTTACGCCGGTGATCGATGGGTCATTACTGACATTTGAAAATACGACGAAGAGTGGTTTGACTCGGCTGAATATTGTCTTGCACGGAGAAAATATCCCGCTCTACAAACGCGTCCTGGGTATCTATGATACGCCGGTGTCCGGGGTGATCAACGGTCAGCCAGCTAAGCCAATGGATCTATTAAGGGAGTTGCACAAAGCCGGCATTAACCCTGCGGATAAAACAAAATATGATAAGGTCAGGCTCCTGATGTGTAACTCCGGGAATGGGGGGAGAGGTGGGATCTCTTTTGCTGAAAATTTTAATCACCTCATTGGGGATAGGCCCCTAAAAGCATTCAAAGGAACCGTAGGCGCCTCCACACGTTACGCCCCTGAAGGGTTTGTGCAAGCGGTGAAGGACTTGGAGATCGAGGCTATAAAGCGAGGCTTTAACCCTGCGCTTGCGCGCACGGCCGCTATTGCAAGCTATAATCGAGGAATAGTACTGTTGAGGGTTCAAAAAACAAATCCATTCAGCCTGAATCCACGCAGTCCTGATTACAATCGGACTAAGTATTTAACGTTTGTCTACAAGCCGGTGCATTATTAATGTGGTAATGGCATTGATTTTCGGTTTTAGGCTGCTTCCAAGTAACACAGTGGCACGCCTTGGAGGTCCTGTGTTACTGACCTTCTAATCAACTATAATCGCTCTGTTTAACGATAACGCCGATCCGTGATGATCGGCGTTTTTGTTCAGGCTGCTTTTTTATCCAGCGCAACCACCCTCGGTGTAAGCGCTGTGGCTAAATGCGTAGGAATAGTCTGTAATAATTGTTGGGTAGCTGTTTACCTGTCCCGCTGTCTCTACTCTGGCCTGCCCATTCTCCTCGTTCACTTCAGAGAACTCCCAGATGCTGCAACTCGATGTCTATTCAACCCTGGTCGCCGCCTCCCTGGTGCTGCTGCTGGGGCGCTGGCTGGTGGCTCACATCGGCTTTTTACGCGCCTACAGCATTCCGGAGCCGGTCGCCGGTGGTTTATTAGTTGCCGCGTTGCTGGTGGCGCTGCGTGCACTGGCGGGTATCGAAGTTCGCTTCGACCCTTCATTGCAAGCCCCGTTAATGTTGGCGTTTTTCGCCACCATTGGCCTGAATGCGGACTTTGCCAGCCTTAAGAAAGGTGGTCGGGTACTGGGCGTTTTCCTACTGGTCGTGACAGCGCTTTTAGTGGTGCAAAACGCCATGGGCATCGCCTTGGCCAAAGCGTTGGGGCTCGACCCGTTGATGGGCTTGCTCGCCGGTTCGATCACGTTGTCGGGCGGGCACGGCACTGGCGCGGCGTGGGGCGCGGTGTTTAGTGAGAAGTATGGCGTGGCCTCCGCGTCTGAGCTGGCCATCGCGTCAGCGACTTTTGGCCTGGTGTTGGGTGGTTTGATTGGCGGCCCGGTTGCGCGCCTGCTCATCAAGCGTGTGCAGGTACCTGGCGCTGAACAATCGCAACCGCGCCTGCCCAAAGGCTTTGAACAGCCCAATCAGGAGCGCATGATCACCGCGTTCTCGTTTATCGAGACACTGGCCCTGCTGGCGATCAGCCTGCAAGTCGGCACCTTCCTGAGTGGTTTTATCCAAGGCACCGCCTTCGAGTTGCCGACCTTTGTGTGCGTGTTGTTCGTCGGTGTGGTGTTGCGCAACGGCTTGTCGGCACTGGGCTGGCACCAAGTGTTCGAGCGTGAAGTCTCGCTGCTGGGCAATGTCAGCCTGTCGTTGTTCCTGGCAATGGCCTTGATGTCGCTCAAGCTCTGGGATTTGGCGGCCCTCGCGTTGCCGATTGTGATCTTGTTGGCGGCGCAGGCGTTGTTGATGGCCCTGTTCGCAATCTTCGTGACATTCCGGGTCATGGGCAGCAACTACGATGCGGCGGTATTGGCGGCGGGGCACTGCGGTTTTGGGCTGGGCGCCACGCCCACCGCGATTGCCAACATGCAGGCGGTGACGCAACGCTTCGGCCCCTCGCCAATTGCCTTTCTGGTGGTGCCGATGGTGGGGGCGTTCTTCATCGATATCACCAATGCGGTAGTGATCAAGTTGTACTTGGCGCTGCCTTTTTTGGGCGCGGCGGGCTAAGCCTGCCTCTACAGCCGTACCGTGCTCTTCTGTGCGCCGCCGGTCGCTGTGGCGCAACCGGCCGGGCCCGCGCTGACAGCAACGACATCAACGTGACTCATCATGTGGCCGCCAAGCGGCACTGTCCTGGCGAATAAGCACAGCGTCCTGGCTCATATACAGCTCAATGTCCTGTTCTATTTCCACGTGGCGAAGCGTGAAGTCGTGCGCGGGTGTGGTGATCGCGCCGTGTTTGTACAGCCTGTAGTAATGCACCTCGCCCTCCAGTCGCAAGCCAGCCTCTTGCTGAGCAACCTGGAAAGCTTCGTCTGGTAATTGCACTTGGTAAAACGACAGCAGCGGCCAGCGTTTTCTCTGCTCTTTGTCTGATCCGGCGCCGACGGCCTGATAAGCACGTCGCATCCCAAGCACTCTCTGGTGGTACTGCTCGGTGCTGGTCTGCCCGGTGATGGCCAGCGACAACTGGCCATCCAATGCAGCTTGTGTGTAGTCGCTGTACTCATAGGCTCGATACTGCACCCGCGTGCGACCCTCCCATTCAATCAAGCTGGGGCCAGCGCGGCCATCCCAGGCGGGGTTGCCGCGCAGGCCGATTTCGTCATCTGTCAGCGGAATGACCGTGGCAGACACACTGCGCGGTTCAAACGTGCGAGTGGAGTCAGGCGCCACGCCCGGCCAGTACGAGCCCAACGCCGCACAGATGCGTGCATCTTCAGTAAATGGGCTGGCTAGCTGATAACCGCACAACATGTTGGTAAACGGGGCGTCCACCAGGCCTCGGCCCACTTCCCAGCCCGGCCCGAAGACGCCGCTGGCGAAGTCCGGCAGCCAGGACTGGCGTTGTGCACGTTGTACCGGCAGGGTCGGGCCTGGCGCGGTGGAGGACTGCAGGTGCGAAACGATCGCGGTGACGCCGCGGTCTTCTGGGGAGAAGTAACCACCGGTCAGGGATTGGTTGATGAAAAAACGCACGTCGGACAGTGGGTTGACCCGTGTATGCCAGACCTCCGGGCAGGGCGGTGTAGGGCAAGGGAATACCTCGGGCGCGCTGGACCATTGCTTGAGCTCCCGTTGCCCGCACAGCGGAAAAAAATCCGGTGCGCCGATGATGGAATAGGCGGCGATGCTCGCCAGTTCCAGCGCGGGGCAGTGCGCACGTACCCAGCCATCGGCCATTGCATCCTGATAATGCAGGGCGCGGTAGCCGCCGGCTTTGACAATGGAGTCGACATCCTGCCGTTCGTTGAGGTCCTCGATCGAACCGTCGTCACGCAGGTGATGGCGCCCATGCACCAAGCTACCGGTGTTCGGGGGCATCATGAAGGACAACGGGCGGTCTTGGTAATACGCCAGTTCCACCAGCGCCTCCTTGGCGTCGGGCACCAGCAGGCCCGGCGCGAACTCATCGACATTCGCCCAATGACATAGGCCCTCGGTAATCACGAAAGGTGCGTTGAGAATGTCAGGCTCTTGCCAGCCGGTATTGCGAAAACGCCTGTGGATCTGGCCGATTTTTTCATTGATCTGATGGTTTTGCAGCTGCACGGTCAGGTCTATGCCGGCCAGGCACTCATCGCCATTGAACACTTTGTGCAGGGGCACCCAGAATTCCAGGTCCTCGTCGACGGGTTGCGCATTCATCGGGCCAAACCGCAGCGGCTGGCCGGTTTGCCGGGCAGCGATGAACGCGCCGTAGCGCGCCGGAATGACCCGCATCTGCGTGAGCTGGCCCTCGACAAAGGGCAAAAAGCCGCGTTGCTGCGGGTTATACAGCGCGGGTGCGGTACCGACCCTCGCGATCCCGGTGCGGGAAAAGCACAGGTCTGCCTGGCGCCCATGCACGGTTTCAGCGTGGGGCCGGTATTCATAGGCGAACACTGCAATCGCCAACTGAGCGTCGCCGGCCAGTTGCTGCAAAGCCTCCAGGCTTGGGGGGTTGGCGCCGTAGACATAATTGAGCAGGTGTTCGATTTCAGCCGGGGTGGGGAAGGCGGTGAGCGTTTCACCTGTGGTCCCGGTGATTACATTGGGTGAGGCAAATGCATGGAACAGCAAGCTGTCAGCTGGGCGCCCCGGCTCGATGCCGCGTGTTCCAGCCGCCGAAAAGTCCTCAAAACCTGGCTGTGTGCGATTAATCTGCAGGGGTTTGGCAAGTTCTTCGCGCAGGGTGGTCGAGGTGATGTCCAGGCCATGGCGCAGCAACAGATCACGCCATCCGGCAGAGGCCAAGCGGGTGCAAGCGCGTTCGACAGCGTTGATCAAAGACATCGCGATTCCTCCGACAGAGATCAGAGGAAAGGGTACGCAAAGGGGTTAAGCGTGGTAACTGACCGAACGGCTAGGTCCTGCGCCTAGTTCAGCGCGTGAATATCCTGTTTGGGCATGAAGAAACGCGCAAACAGTTCGGACTGGGACTTGATGTTCAATTTGTTGTAGATGTTGCGCCGGTGCACCTTGACGGTTTCTGTCGACAGGAACAGTTTGCCGGCGATCTCTTTGTTAGAAAAACCACTGAGCAGTAATTTGAGTACGTCCTTTTCCCGCGTGGTGATCTGTGTGCCCAGCTGAATAATTGCTTCGGACCAGAGCGGTGGTTCATTGAGGTTTTTTTCGACGTCGATTTCAAAGCACATGCGTTGATGCATCAGCGCCATGACCCAAGGCTTGATGATATCCAGGGTGGTGACCTGCTCCGGGCTGAAGCGCACGTTGCTGCCAAATGAAATGCACAGCGTTCTGTCCGCGTCGAGTTGCACGTTGTATTGCACCTCGTCCACGGAGACATACTGGGCGAAATACTGGTGGTAATACTCGGTGGTCAGAAAGTGCTCGGGCGCTATATCCGACAAATGAAAAAAGCCACTCTGCGGGTTTTCACGGTTGGCAATGTAAAACGGGTCGAGCAGGTACAGCCCTTTCACATAGCGCTCGGTCAGTGCGTCCACTTCCTGCGCATCGGCCACTTCGGTCACGCAGATGACGTTGACCTGTTGATCGCGGAACACCAACACCACCCAGTTATCGATCTGCACATATTCCTTTAACACGCGAACCAGAGAGCTCCAGAAGGCTGGACGGTTCAGCTCCATGATCAACTTGCCGGCGGATCGATGCCAGGCCAGGTTGTGCAGGTCGAATGACATGTTCTACCCCTTTAGGGTTAGGGATTTGTAGGCCCGAGCTAAGTACTTGTAGGTATTTACTATTCGAGCGTGCCGGGTATATTCACCAGCCAATGGATCATGGTCATGAAGACCTGTCGTTTTGACAAGGATAGTTATATGAGTCAATCACATTTGCGAGCGCTTTTTTTGGCCTCGCTGGTTTGCATCGGTGCCAGCGCACCGGCAGCGGCGGCAGAACCACGGGTAAACCTGTACAACTGGTTCGGCTTGATCGCCCCAGAAACCCCCAAGGAATTCGAGCAGAAAACCGGTACGCGGATGCACGTGGATGCCTTCGACAGTGCCGAGATCATGCAGAGCAAAGTCATGGCCGGGCGCACCGGGTATGACGTTGTCGTCGCCACCTCGAATGTCCTGCCAAGCCTGATCCAGGCGGGCGTGCTTGCGCCGCTGGACCGCAGCCAACTGAGTAATTTTTCCCATATCGACCCCGAGATGCTGGCCCTGCTTTCGGCCAACGACCCGGGTAATCGCTACGCCGTGCCCTACTTGTGGGGCACCACCGGCATTGGTTATGACGTTGATAAAGTCAAAGCAGCCCTGGGTGATAACGCCCCGGTGGACAGCTGGGACTTGATCTTCAAAGAAGAAAACATCAGCAAGCTCAAGTCATGTGGCGTGGCGATGCTCGACTCGCCAAGTGAAATCATTTCGATCGCTTTGCATTACCTCGGCCTGCCAAGTAACAGCCAGAACCCTGAGGACTACCAGAAGGCACAGGCGCTGCTGTTGAAAATCCGCCCTTACGTCCTCTACTTCGATTCCTCCCGAACCGATGCCGACTTCGCCGACGGCAATATTTGTGTGGTCGTGGGTTGGGCGAGCGGGGCGCTGACGGCACAAGCCATCAATGAGAAAAACAACACCGGGCGCAAGATTGCCTACAGCTTGCCGCGCGAGGGCGGGCTGGTGTGGTCGGAAAACTTTGTACTGCTCAAAGATGCGCCCAACGCCAAGGCCGGCTTGGCGTTTATCAACTACATGCTGGAACCGGGCGTGATTGCCAAGAGCTCAAACCACACGCTTTACCCCAACGCCAACAAGGATGCCACTGCGCTTGTAGAGCAGAAACTGCGCGACAACCCGTGGATTTATCCGTCCAAAGAGACCATTGCCACACTGGTGCCGCTAGAACCGCTGCCGTTGAAGTTGGAGCGCATTCGTACGCGTGTGTGGACCAAAGTGAAGAGTGGTACGTGATCGGATGAGTGAACGGGGATGTCTTGCGACTGACCAAGGGGGCTTTTGCACAAGCCCCAGAGAGGGAGACAAATCATGGGCCAACGTGATGACCAGTGCGACGTGAAATCGGACGACTACAAGGCGTACAAGGAAATCGAGGAACAGATCGGTCACTGTACGCCTGAACAAGCCTGGGCCATGTATTACGTCTCAACCGGGATGGTGCGTGAACTCGTCACGCGGGCGGTGATGGAGCACATCGGCAGGGGCAACAGAGCCTTGCTGCTGGAATTCCCTGAACTTGCCCGAGTGGAAGAGAAGTCTCGTTTAATGCTCCCTCTCTAAACGCTGAACGCTCTAACCAAAAAACGCCGATCAATGCTGATCGGCGTTTTTGTTGCTGTGTTCAACGCGCGTTCATGGCCCGCGCCAAGCGCAGCGTGGCTTCACGGATCTCGTCCCGATCCAGCGAAGCAAAACCCAGGCGCAGTGCATTTTCCGACAGGTTCATGGGCGAAAACTGACGCGCGCTACGTACCACAACGCCATGCGCCAGCGCGGTTTCTACCAAGTGATCGACGTCTGTTTCATCCTGGAAACGCACCCACAGCGCCAGGCCGCCTTCCGGCTCGCGCACCTGGATTCTGTCGCCGAATGCCTCATGCAGGCAGCCCTGCAGGACCTCTCGTCGCGCCGCGTATTCTTTTGAAACGCGGCGCAGGTGTTTCTTCAATTCACCCTGATTGATCAGGTCCGCCAGCATCTTTTGCGCGACCGCATCGGTATCCCCCACCACCAGAGCGGCGCTGCGTTGCAGCACCTCAATCACACTGGCGGGGGCCACCACATAACTGCAGCGAAACGTCGACCCCAGCGCTTTGGATAACGACCCGATGTAGATCACATGGCGTTGCGCCTGATCACTGGCCAGCGGCAGATACGGCCGCCCGTTGAAGTGATATTCGTGGTCGTAGTCCTCCTCAATGATGCAGACGTCATGCACGGCCGCCAAGGCCAGTAGCTGTTGGCGTCGCGCCGCATGCAGGCTCACGGTGGTGGGGAACTGGTGGTGCGGCGTGACGTAGATCATCCGCACCTTATGCGTTTGGCATAACTGCTCGATGTGGTCCGTGCGGCAGCCTTCATCGTCCATGTCGACGGTGACCAGGTGCGCACCCAACTTGCGGAAGATTTCCCAGGCCGGCGGGTAGCTCAGGCGCTCCACCAGCACCACGTCGCCTGGCTTGATCAGCAGGCTGGCGGTCAGGTACAGCGACACCTGAGTGCCCGGTGTCAGGCAGATGTTCTCGGCGTTGACCGTCAGCCCGCGATTGCTGCGCAGCATCTCGGCCAGCGCGCAGCGCAACTCATAGCCGGTACCTTCACTGCCGTAGCGCACGCTATTGGACGCAAAGCTGCTGCGCAGCGCGTTGCGGTAGTAGCGGTGCAGGACCGCCTGCGGCAGCAAGCGGTGATCGCAGGCACCGTTATCGAAAAACAGCGCGTCATGCCGATGTTGGAGTGCAATCACCTGGGCGTTCTGGGTGAAATACGGGACCACGGCTTGCGCGCGGATGGGCGGTGCAAAGGACGGTTGCGCGCGACTGGGCAATGGCGTGGGCACCAGTTGCGCATTCACGAACGTGCCGCGCCGCGGCTCGCTGATCAGCCAGCCTTTGGTCAAGGCTTCTTCGTAGGCCAGGATCACGGTCTTGCGGTTGACGTCGAGCAGCTTCGCCATTTCCCGCGTGCCGGGCAGCAACGTGCCCGGCGGCAGCCGCCCGTCGAGGATCGCCGCGACGAGGCCTTCGGCAATCTGGCGATAGGACGCTTGGCGTGTGTTCGTATCAAGCTTGAGCAACGGGCGCCCTTTACGAATCTGGACCATCTGAAGTATCCAAAACTGGAGGTTCTAATGGGCCTAGTCTAGCGCAACAATCAAGCCTCACTCACCCCTGAGGTTTTTATGCACACACGCCATGTCATCGAACTGTCCCCCTCGGGGAAAACCTTTGAAGCCGGTGACGAACTGCTGCTCGACGCGATGCTCGCCAGTGGCCTGTCGGTGCCGTTCTCGTGCCGACGCGGCGCGTGTGGCTCGTGCAAAGTCGTGGTCACCCAAGGGCAGTACCGGGCCAAGCAACTGGCGCCCGGCGCACCTGCGCCTTGTTACCCGCTGGCCGCCAATGAACTGCTGTTATGCCAAAGCCATGCCTGCGCCGACATGCGCCTGGAGATTCCCGGCTGGTCGCTGGACACGCCTGCGCTGGAGGTCGAGGCGACGGTGCTGAGTAAGCGCGCACTGAGCCCCGACATCATTGAGTTGGTGGTGATGCCGGATAGGCCGTTGGCCGTGCGGGCGGGCCAATACCTCAAGTTCCGCTTGGTCGACGGCGACTCACGTTGCTTCTCGATCGCCAACCTGCCGGCCGATGGCGATGGGCGTTTGGTGTTTCAGATTCGCCGGGTCAGCGGCGGGCTGTTCTCCGAGACCTTGCTGGGCGACTTTGAGGCCGGCGATCTGTTGCAACTGGAAGGGCCTTTTGGTGCCTGCACCTGGCAGGACGATGACGCTGCGCCCGTGGTCCTGTTCGCCACGGGCACCGGCTACGCGGGTATCAAGCCGATCCTGCTGACGGCCTTGAAACGTGATGTCGAGGTGACGTTTTACTGGGGCGGCGCGCAGGCCACAGATTTTTACGAGCGCGCATTTCTGGACAAATTTGTCATCGACCACGCGCATTTTCACTGGCACCCGGTATTGGCAACAGAAGGCCGGGTGCAGGACGTTGCGCTGAGCCATGGGCACAACTGGGAAGCGGCGCAGGTGTATGCCTGCGGTAGCGGCGGCATGATCAGCCAGACGCGTGCGCAGTGCCTGGCAGCGGGCTTGCCGAGCCATCGTTTTGTTGCCGAAGCCTTCGTGCCCAGTGGCCGGTCGAGCGCCGATACGCTGCTCGGTTCGCGGGATGGCACCTGGGAAAAAGTCGGCCCCCGCTATTCGCTGGACGGCATGCTCGCCGCGCGTGAAAAAACCGTGCGAGCGCTGGCCGCAATCGCCAGCCAGTTGACGCTCGGCATGACCACCGGCGCCGCCCTGGAAATGGCCAGCCAGCAATTGCAGGCCATGGGCGCCTCGCATACCTGGCACCCGACCTACATTCGCTTTGGCGACGACACGGTGCGCCCGTCCCGGGAAGGGATTGACCCGCTGCGCAGACTGCGCCCGAGCGACATTGTGGTGGTGGACCTGGGGCCGGTGTGGGACGGCTACGAGGGTGACTACGGCGACACCTTCATCTTCGGCGAGGCGCCGTTGCACCACGATTGCAGGAAGGTGCTGCATGAAGTCTTCGATGAGACCCGCGAAGCTTGGCTGCGGGGCATGACCGGTTGTGAACTCTATGACTTCGCCGAAGACCGTGCCGTGGCAAAAGGCTGGCGGCTGTCACGCAATCTGGCAGGTCACCGCATCGCGGATTTCCCCCATGCGTTGTTCGGGGACAAGGAGCTGGCTGACTTGGAGATTACCCCCAGCGAAATGGTGTGGGTACTGGAGATCCAGCTCTGTCATCCCACGTTGCCCATCGGCGGGTTTTTCGAAGATATCCTGATGCGATGAGCCCGCCATTGCGGCGGGCTCAAAGGGCGTCAGAGCTTCGGTAACTGGCCGACGCGGCCCATCATTTCAGTGACGATCTGCAGGTCCAGCAGGAACTGGTCGACCGTTTTGAACTCACCGTCGGTGTGCCCGGTGTACTTCACTTCCGGGCGCGCCAGGCCGAACTGCACGCCATTGGGCAGTTCATGCACGGAGGTGGCGCCGGCCGACGTACCGAACGTGTGTTCCATGCCCAGGTTTTCGCTGGCCACGGCCAGCAAGGCTTTCACCCACTCGCCTTCAGGGTTGCGGTACATCGGCTCGGCTACCGAGTAGGTGAAGCTCACCTTAACCTTCGTTTGTTTATCCCAGGCGCTCAGTTTGTCAGCAATTTCTGCCTTGAGTTTTTCCGGCGATTTGCCCTTCGGCACACGCAGGTTCACGGCCAGTTTGAAGGCTTTGTCATCCTGGCCGACAAAGGTCAGCGACGTGGTCAAAGGTCCCATGAACGCATCAGAGAAGCCCACGCCCAGCTTGCCACCGAGGTAATCCAGGCCCCAGTTGTCGGCGGCATAACGCGCGGCGTCGGTGATGTGGTTGTGCTTGAGGGCGATCTTGCCGTCGACGCCGTGGATCAGCTCGAGCATACGTGCGACCGGGTTGACACCGGTTTGCGGCTCGGACGAGTGAGCAGACACGCCGGTGACCGTCAGCTTGACCTCTTTGCCGACCACCTTGGCCGTCACTTCGAAGTCGCCGCCATTGCGCTTGACGTAGTCAGCACCGGCTTGCTGCAGGCTGGCGGCCAATTCGGCCGGTTTGTCGCTGACCAGAGTGGCCACTGACACCGAAGGAATCTGGTTGGTGGCCATGCCGCCGGTCATCGAAATGATTTGTGCGCCTTTGCCTTCGCCCTTGCGCACCGGGAAGGTGGCCATCACGGTGCCGTAGCCTTTCTCGGCAATCACCACTGGGTAGCCACCGTCCAGTGCCAGGTTGTATTGCGGCACTGGGTTGTGTTCGAAGTAGTAAGGAATCGCGTCGCCCGACGTTTCCTCGGTGGTGTCCACCAGCAGCTTGAAGTTGCGCGCCAGTGGCAGCTTCTCTTCCTTGATCACCTTCATGGCGTACAGGGCCACGACGATGCCGTTTTTGTCATCTTCGGTGCCACGGCCGTACATGCGGTCGCCGATCAGCGTGACCTTGAACGGGTCGAGTTTGGTGCCGTCTTTGAGCACCCAGTTCTCCGGCGTCACGGGCACCACGTCGGCGTGGGCGTGGATACCGACCACTTCATCGCCGCTGCCTTCCAGGGAAATTTCGTACACGCGGTTGTCGACGTTACGGAAGTTCAGGTTGAAGGCCTTGGCCAGGCCCTGAATCTTATCGGCGATCTTGAGGAACTCCGGGTTCTTGTACTGCGGCAGGCCGTCGATGTTAAACGTCGGGATCTCTACCAGCTCGCGCAGGGTTTCGAGGGCGGCCTTGCCATACTTCACCCGCGTGTAAATACCCAGCAGACGATTGATCTCGTTCTGCTGGTCGGCGGTCAGGGTTTTGTTGGCAAGGAAGGCCTCGATGGCCGGGCCGACGTCGGCGGTTTTGCCCAGGTCGCCCTTGGCCAGGGTGGCGAGGAAACCACGGAAATCGGTGGCCGGGGTTTCGCTGAAACCCTTGATAATCGTCGCGCTTTGTTCGGCGCTGATGTTGGCGAATGCAGGCGCAGCGACGGCGCAGAGGCTGGCGGCGAACAGGGTGGCGGCAACCCGTTTTTTGAGTGGGAAGTGCATTGTTGAAGGCATTCCTTTGCAGGTAGTGAGTGGGGCGTTTCTGATCAAACTGTCAGAAACATTTCCACACACTACCATCACGAAGGAGCGGTAGGGGAGACCCTGGTGAAGGAAATATCCTACTCAAATGCCCGGATTGAAGAGATTCAACTGTGGGAGCGGGCTTGCCCGCGATGACGTAGTGTCAGTCACCTTCTACTTTGACTGACACTCCGCTATCGCGGGCAAGCCCGCTCCCACAGGGGTTTTGTGGTGCCTCAATAACCGAGTTCAGATCAAGGCTTACCCGGATGCGGATCCGGATACTGCGCCATGACCTCCAGCGCCTTGGCATACGGTCCATCCCACAACTGCTCATGCAATTGGCCTATGCGCTTGGCCATTGCCTCGCTGCGCATCACCACCTCCAGGTTGCGCGAGTTATCCAGGTACCCGCCCAGCCAGTTGCTGGTGCCGACCCACGCCACTTGCCCGTCGATCTCCATGGCCTTGCTGTGGATCACCCGCGCGTAAGGGATAAACCCTTGCTTGGCCTCGGGCAATGTGACGATCTTCACCTGCACGTTGGGCAACACCGCCAGGCTCTTGAGGTAGGGCAGCTCCAGTTTGTCGGTGTTCCAGTTGGAGACCATCAGCTTGACCGACACCCCGCGCGCGGCGGCGGCGCGCACGGCGTTGTCGATCACCGCGTAGTACGGCCGGGTTCTGTCTGGGCCGTAGGACAGCGGTGCGTAGTCGAGCAGTTGCACACGCACTTCTTTTTTTGCCTCGCTCAGCAGACGCGGCAGTTCCAACTGCGAGTCGCCCACGCCCGGTGGGTTGTAGCGTTGCGGGCTGGCCACTAGATAGTTGCCGGTGCGTGCAGGTTCCTGGCTTGGGGCAGGCAACGGCACGGGTTGTTTATCCGCGAGCGCGGCCTGGGCTTGCCAGTCCTGATTGAAGATCGCCTGCACTTGGCTGACCACCGTTGCATCACTGATACGCAGCCCGGTCTCGTGGATCTGTTCCAGCGAGCGCCAGTCGAAATTCTGACTGCCGATAAACGCCTGCTTGCCGTCCACCAGCATGTACTTGGCGTGGATGATCCCGCCGCTCAGTTGCCCATACGACAGGACGCGAAAGGTCAGGTTGGGAATCGCGCGCAGGCGTTCCAGGGTGGAGGCCTCCGACAATTTGATGCCTTTTTCTTCCAGCAAAAAGCGAATTTTCACACCGCGTTTGCCGGCGGCTTCCAGGTGTTCAATCACCGTGTCCATCACCGAGCCGGGATGGTCGGCCGCGTAGAACTGGCCGATATCAATGCTGTTTTTCGCGCCGTCAAACAGTTCGATCCATACCGGCCCCGGCTGGCGCAAATCGGCAGTGCCCAGCACGGTATCCATCGGCACGGTGTGCACCAGTTCAAAGCCTGGAATAGAAAAGTCCGCCTGGGCCAGCGGGCTGAGGAGCAAGCCGGTGAGGCCTGCGATACGCAACTTCATCGAAAGGGCCATAGGCGTCTCATCGGGCAAAAAGAACGACGGGCACATCATGTGCCCGCCCCGGATGTCACGCGGTGCGGCTGTGCAACGGTGTTGGCACCAAGTGCGGTACTTCACCCTGCACGCGGGCACCGGTGGCGGCGCGAATCAGCAGGATCTTCAGTTGATCGTTGATGCGCTCCAGGCTGTCCTGGAAGAAGTTGTGGAACACCACGCAAAACAACGCGATAGCGATACCCAAACCCGTGGCGAACAAGGCCGTACCGATGCCACCGGAGATCTGGCCAGGGTCGGATACGCCCGCCGACGCCAGCGCCTTGAAGGTGTCGATGATGCCGAGGATGGTGCCCAACAGACCGAGCAATGGCGCGGCAGTGGTGATGGTTTCGATGATCCACAGGCTGCGCGAGAGTGGCGCACGCGTCTTCAGATACTGGGTTTCGATTTCATCGTCCAGGTCTTTGCGCGAACCCTGGGACGCCTTCTGTGCCAGCACCGGCAGCACCATGTTCAGTGGCAGGCTGTCGCGGTGGGTCAGGCTTTGCGGCAGGTCGCGCTCGCTGTGCACGTTGGCGCCCAGTACCTCGGTCAAGGCGCGGGCCTGGCGGCGCACGTAGGCGAAGTAAATGCCGCGTTCGATGCTGATAAAAATCGCAATCGCCATGGCGGCGTACATCACATAAAAGGTGATGTCGTGAAGCAGGTTCATGTCCATGATCTAAAGCCTCGTAGTTAGAAATTCGCTTCCAGGGAAACGGTTACGGTGCGGTCCAGGCCAACGATGTAAGCCGGGTCGCCGTCCTTGAAGCCGCTGTAGGTGCCGGCGTTGGTCTTGGTGGTGTACACGCCGTCCAGGTATTTCTTGTCGAACAGGTTGTCGACGTTCAGGCGCAGGGTCGCGTCCTTGACCACCTTCTTGTCCACCGGCAGGTAGATACCGGCGCCGAGGTTGAACACGGTGCGGCCGGAAATCGCTTCATCGTTGGTCAGGTCGCCAAACAGCTTGCTGGTGTATTTGCCACCGAAGGTGCCGTAGAAGCGGCCGTCGTCGTAGCCGATGTTGGCCGCCAGCATGTTCTTCGGCACGTTGGCGAACTGCTTGCCGCTGGTGGGCAGGACGATGGCTTTGCCCGCGTTGTAGACGGTCAAGTCATCCTGCTGCTCGGCCTTGGTGTAGGTGTAGGAGGTGTAGTAGTTGAAGTGGTTGGGCAGCAGGCCGCTCCACTCCAGTTCCAGGCCGCTGTTGTTGACGGAGCCGGCGTTGATGTCGGCGAAGTCACCGTTGATGTCTTTGGACGAGACTTGGCGATCCTTGAACTGCATGTAGAACAAGGTGGCCGCCACGGTCATGTCTTCGTCGGTGAAGCGCCAGCCCAGTTCGTGGTTCCAGCTGGTTTCCGGCTTGGCGTTGATCGAGTCCAGGCCCTTGTCGTACAGCACGTAGTTCTGCGGTATGCGCATGTTGCGTGACAGGCTGTAGAACAACTGGTCACGCTCGTCGAGCTGGTACTTGAGGCCGACGTTGGGCAGCAGCTTGTTGTAGCTCTGGTTACGCTTTTCCGGCTGCTCGGTGAGGCTGCCGTGGTTGGTGCCGTCGCGTTTGACGTTCATGTAGGCCAGGCCTGCCACCAAGGTCCAGTCTGGGTTGATGTACCAAGTGTCCTGGGCCCAGACTTTTTGCGCCGGGGTGACGGTGAAACGGTCGCGACCCTGCACGGTGTTGCCGTTGGCATCGACCACGGCGTTGCCGTCGGGCCAGGTGTCGGTGGGTTTGCCGCTGCTCTTTAGGGCAATGAACGGCTGGGTCTGGCTTTGGCGCGCGCGTTCGTACCAGTAGCCGAATTGCAGGCTGTGATCGCCCAGGTCCCAGTTCAGCTTGGTGGTAATGCCCGGGCGCCAGGTCTGCGTGCGCGAAGGGCGATAGTAGACGCCGGTGGTGGAGGAACCGTCAGCGTTGTACTGGGCGGCGGTGGGCAAGTTGCCCAGGTCGAAGATGCCGCCTTGGTTCGAGCCACGGTTCAGCGCATAGCTGGAAGAACCCACGCCGCTGCCGTTGCCCCAGTAGTAATACGGGATCACCGAGAGGGCCAGGTTATCGGCCAGTTTGAATTGGGTGTTGAGCACGCCGGTAAAGGTCTGGAACGGGTTCTGCGCCAGCGCGTAGTAGCTGTTGAGCTTGCCGTTACTGCCCACCGTCGGGTTGGCGGGGTAGGGGTCGTACTTGCGGCCGTACTGCTGGAACTGGCCCTTGGTCAGCTGGCTGTAGCTGTTGTTGTCCTGCTCGTGGTACTTGAGGATCAGGTTGGCAGTGTTGCCGTTGCCGGCATCGAAGAAGCTGTTCCACTCCACCTTGTCCGCGCGCACGGCGCCTGAACCGCGCCACATCTGGCCTTCGGTGTGGGACACCGACAGCCAGTTGCTCAGGCCATTGACCTCGCCGGTGTTGAGCCGCGCGAAGGTCTTGCGGGTGGCGTTGCTGCCGACGATCTGCTTGACGAAGGCACCGGTTTCTTTGGTTGGGCGAATGGTCACGATACCGATGTTGCCGCCGCTGGAACCGATGTGCGGGCCGTCGGCCTCGGATGAGCCTTGGGTGACGAAGATCTGGTCGATGTTTTCCGGGTCGCCCAGCAGGTTGGAGTACAGCGCGTAGTTGCCGGAGTCGTTGATCGGCATGCCGTCCACCGACATCCCCACCTGGTCGGAGTTGAGCCCGCGCATGGTGAAGCGAAAGCCCGACAGGCCGGTGTTGTCCTCGCTGGAGATGTTCAGGCCCGGGGTGTACTTGAGCTTGTCGATTGCGTTACCGGTGGCGGTCTGTTTATCCAGCGCTTCCTTGGTGATCGTGGAGCGGCCTTTGATGCTTTCTTCCTGCACCATGTAGCCGCCACCCGCGGTGGCCTTGCCCTGAACCCCAATCGTGCCGACGTCACTGTCGCTTGTATCTGCCATGGCCATCCCATGGCCCATGCTTGCGGCAACAAGTGCCAGATGAATACGTGTGAACCTCATCACTGTCGTCCTGGTGTCGGGTGCTTATTGCACGCTGTAGTTGAAGGTGGCGGTGAAGCGCTGCTCATTGCGCCCCCCGAAGGCTTGCTCGGGGAACGGCTTGACTTGCTTGATGCGCCGCAAGCTGTTGGCGGCGGCCCGGTTGAGCAACATGCTCGAGGCCTGGGTTTGCACGCCTGCGTCCAGAACGCGACCCTGGCGATCGACCAGCAACCACACCACCACTTCGCCGCTGGGGCGTTCGAGGGAAGCCTGGCGACCGGTGGGGTACTGCTTGTAGGTGTCCAGCTCGTTGCGCAAACCCTTGAGGTAACCGCCTTCCAGGGCCTGGCCGTCGACCTTGGGCGGCGCCGGTGGGGCGGGCGGCGCGGGTGTCGGGGCGGCGGCGGCTTGTACCGGTTTGGCGGCCACCGGTGGCGCTGGTGTAGGCGTGGGTGTCGGCTTGGCGGCCACGACGGGTTTGGGCTTGGGCACCGGCTTGGGCTTGGGTTCAGGTTTTGGCAGTGGCTTTGGCGGCGGTGGAGGCGGGGCCGGTTCGGCCTCTTCGTCCTCGATCACCGGTGGCGGCGGCTCTTGCTCCACCACCGGTGTCGGAACCACTTCGGGCTCTGGCTCGACCAGCGCCAACTCGACCGCCGACTCGTCGTACACCGGCTCGACCTTCAACGTCTGTGACTGGATGCCCATTGCAATCAGCACCAGGGCGATCAGGGCCGGGACACTGCCCAGCAGCTGACGCGCACGAAACAAGACGTACATGTTCAGGACTTACGCGTGGCGATGGACACGGAGGTAAAGCCACCCAGGCGCAGGGTGTCCATGACCTCCACCAGACGTGAAACCTCCACGCCCTTGTCACTGTTGACGATGATCGTTGACTTGGTGTCCGGCTTTTCAGCCGCCTTCAGCGCCGGTACCAGGGCATCGACCGTGAGGTCCTTGCCGTCGAGTTGCAACTGACCTTCCAGGCCCAAGGTCAGGATGAATTTGTTCTGCGGTTTGAGCTGCTGCGAACTGCTGGCGCTGGGCAATTGCGTCTTCATGCCAAGGGCCGGAATCACGTTCAGGCTCACCAGTACGAAAAACACCAGGAGGAACATCATCACGTCGATCATCGGGATCAGTTCGATGTGCGCCTTGCGTTTTTTGGGTTCGTCCCAGGTTCTCATTCCGTTACCCCGTTATTGAATTAGGGGCGACACGCTAACAACCAAAAATGACCGAATGGTTAACTTTAATTTACGTTTTAAAGGCTCTAGGACGTGTCTTACAGATGATTTGCCTTGCGGTTTTGTGACGTAATGAAATTGACACGAAGCGCGCACATTCTGGAGGAATTTATCTTCAGAGCCGCTTCGTATGCCGACTGCATTGCCTCAATTGTTGACCCCGCGACTACGCTTGCGGGCACTGGAAATGGACCAGGCCGAGACGCTTTTTCGCCTTGTCAGCGACCCCGCAATCGCTGATAACACGGCGAATATTCCGTCGCCCTACACCTTGGAAGTGGCTCAGACGTTTATTGGCCAGATGCAGGAAACATACCGGGCGGGTGGTCTGTTGGGCCAGGGCATGCACCTGCGTGAAACCGGCGAATTGATCGGCATGGTCAGCCTGCGCATCAACGCCCGTCACCACTATGGTCACCTTGCCTACTGGGTCGCGGCGCACTGCCGCAACCAGGGTTATGCGGCAGAAGCGGCGAGCACGATGATGGATTTCGGCTTCACCGAGTTGGGGTTACAGCGCGTCGGCAGCCAGTGCTTTGGTCGCAACAAGGAATCGGCGCGGGTCATGCAGAAAATCGGCCTGCGTTATGAAGGCTGCATGCGCGAGGCGTTTCTCAAGAACGGCGTGTATGAGGACTTGCTGGTATTCGCCACCGTGCGCGACGACTGGGAGCGCGCACTGTGAGTGACGCGGTGGACCAGGGCCGGCGTCGAGTACTGACGGGGCTGGCAGTCGCCACCGCGTTTGCAATCCTCAGCCCGTTTGCGCGCAGTGCCGGGGTGGATTACCCGTTCACCCTCGGCGTGGCCAGCGGCGACCCACTGCCGGATGGCTTTGTGATCTGGACGCGCCTGGCGCCGTTATTCAATGCAGCGGATGGCCGTGGTGGGCTGAGTCGCGCAGTGCCGGTGCGTTGGCGCGTGGCCAGCGATGCGGCGATGACGCGTATCGTCAAGCACGGCGAGGTGCTGGCGACAGAGCGCTTTGCCCATTCGGTGCATATCGAGGTCGCGGGGTTGGAGGCGGGCAGGCCGTATTGGTATCAGTTCGATAGCCTCGGCGCGCAGAGCCCGGTGGGCCAGGCACGTACCGCGCCGCCGCTGCACGCCATGGCGGCGGCAACTGTGGGGTTTGTCTCCTGCTCGCACTGGGAGCGCGGGTATTTCAGCGCCTATCGCCACTTGGCGGCGGAGCAACCTGACCTGGTGTTTTTTCTCGGCGACTATATTTACGACAGCTCCTACGCCGCGGACTCGGGCAAGATCATTCGCCCCCACGGCAGCGGCAATGCCGTGAGCCTCACTGACTACCGCAACCGCTACGCCTTGTATAAAACCGACCCGGACCTGCAAGCCTTGCACGCCGCAGCGCCCAGCGTGGCGACCTGGGATGACCACGAGGTGCAGAACGACTACGCCAACCGCTGGTCCCAGGACTCGAAGATTCCGGTGGCGCAATTTCTGCAGCAACGAGCAGCGGCGTACCAGGCGTTTTACGAACATATGCCACTGCGCGCCAGCAGTGTGCCGAAGGGGCCGGACATGCGCATTTACCGGCGCCTGGATTACGGCCGGCTGGCGCGTTTTCATGTGCTGGATGGGCGCCAGTACCGCTCGGAGCAGCCGTGTATCCAAGCCAACGGCAGTCACCAGGGGCACATCGCTTCCAACACCTGCGCAGGCTTGCGCGACCTTGGCCGCACCCTGCTCGGCTGGCAACAGGAGGCGTGGTTGGACCAGGGCTTTGCGCAATCGAAGGCGCAGTGGAATGTGATCGCTCAGGATTTGCTGGTGGCCCCGCTGATCCAGCGTGACTTGACCAGCCACAAGGTGGGTCATTGGACCGATGGCTGGGATGGCTACATGGCCAATCGCTCACGGATGCTGGCGGCCATCCAGCGCCATAAGCTCAACAATCCGGTGTTCTGGGGCGGCGACATCCATTCGTTCTGGACCACCGACCTGCACGCCGATGGCAACAACCCGGACTCGCCCATCGTTGCCACCGAGTTTGTCGGCAGCTCGGTGACCTCCGATGGTCCGCCTTTTGAGGCGTTCAGTCAGATCCTGCCGCTCAACCCGCATGTGAAGTTCTTCGACAGTCGCCAGCGCGGGTATGTCTCGGTGGCGTTGGAGGCGCAACAGATGCTGACGAACTTCCGCGTGATTACTGACCCACGCGATCCGAACGCCACGGTGTCGACGCTCAAGTCATTTGTGGTGGAGCCGGGGCGGGCGGGGGCGATTGCGGTTTGATGGGCTCTTTGGTTGAGCACAAGCTCAATGTGGCGAGCGGGCTTGCCCCGCGTTGGGCTGCGAAGCAGCCCCAAAACCTGGCGATTAAGTCTTACTGAAAAAATGCGGTGGCTGTATTAGGGCCGCTTCGCGCCCCAACGCGGGGCAAGCCCTAATGCCGTTCAGTTAAGCGCAGATCCCCTGTGGGAGCGGCGGTGCGACGATTCGACTTGCCCGCGAAAGCGGTGGGTCAGTCAACATCAATGTTTGCTGGGCCGACGTCATCGCGGT
>NZ_JBJGXU010000061.1:0-34383 GCF_045447305.1 Pseudomonas sp. D47
CGCATTTATTGGGGGTTACATTTCGATAACAGTTCAGCAAGTGACAGCGCTGAAGTGTTTCGCCGAAAATTTGATAATCGGTCGCGCTGAGGTGGCCTAAGTATCTGAGCAGGCAGCTATTTATTTCTCGGCTATCTGGTCTGGCTACTCAATGAGGAGGTGTTTGCAGTGTTCAAGGGATACATCGTTGCAATGTTGACCGTCGCCACATCAACATTGGTGGCAGCTGAGGAACTACCGCAAGGGCCGTTGCTTCAGCGCTTTGGTGATGCCATTAATGAGTTGCCCAAACCAGCATCGCCCCCGGAGGCAAAAGCTACTCCACGCGAATTGCACATCGAAGGCCTAGAGGCGCTCAATCACCCTGGCAGACCCGCCATGCGCGATATGGAAAAAACTGGCAATCCAAGCATCGACAACATGCATGCGCGTGATAGAGATGCCTGTAGAAGAGTTCAAGCGGCAGCATTAGGGCAGGGCAAAGGTTTGAGTTTGGTTTGTGAATAAGAGGGGGGCTACTGGGATAATGGTGTCACCCGCTTGAACTCGACCACCCAGACCCACGGGTTGGCGTTCCAGTTACCACCGACGGATGACCAGAGCAGTTCGAAAGACTTTCTAGGATCAGCGCTGTAGGTCTCGATCCCCTCGACGTGCCACCAGTCACCCAGTTCAGCATGATCGGTGTAGAGCCGCACACCCTCGGCCTTGGCCTGTTCTTCGCTGATGTCCTGCAACCGCTCGACGCGCACGTCGGTGATCTCCAGCAGGATGCGGCAGGCGGCACGTGGCATGTGAATGCTGGGTTTGTACTTCAGGCCGAAGTCTTTCCTTGCCTCGTCGCTGTGTGACCCAGGGCGGCAGTCAGCAGCGTAGGCGTAGCGCTGGAGCGGGCCGTCCGGGTCTGGGCGATGCTCAACACCGGTGCCGCGCAGATCAATGAAGGTCTCGCGCACCCAAAGCCGGTCGCCGGGCTGGCCGAAAGGACACTTGCACCCAGCCTCGCCATCGCGCCACCAGGCGCCAAAGATCTCTGGGCCGGCCTCTTGGTATCCCTGACGATTCGTTACAGCTACGTTGTACGACTCGGCAGTGATGGTGGCATCGACATCGGGCTGCGACTTCATTACCCGCCGCGTGACCGTCTTCCGGCCTTCCAGAATGGCGCGCACCATCGGCGCCGAGAACAGGATGGGGCGTTCTTTGATTGCGGTCATGGATTCACTCCGTACCCATCAGATAAGTGGGCTCAGTTGCTTCTGCCAGCCAGTCGCGGAGACAGCCGCATTCGGCGTGCGGCGGATCCTCATCAGTCCACTGCCGGTCGAGCATAGTTTCGCTGGTCAACTCGACGTCCCAGTCTGCGTAGTCGGCAGGGTCATCGCCGTTCATCTCTGCCAGCACACGCCGGGCTTCGTCTTCGCTGGTTGCCGCTACCCAGTCTTGATCGCCGACGCTGTAGCAGCGCAGATCAGGGCGTGCAGGTTGTGGACCGTTCAGTTCGAACTCAGCGCTTTGGTTTTCTGTGGTCATGACTTCGTCCTTGCCGCTATAGCGGCTAACAAACTAATAGAAGGGAGAGGTATGGTTGCCACCTCAGATAGGGAGGTGCGATGTGGTCGTACACGGAGTTGAATACAAGTTTTTTACCGCTTCACACGTTACAAAGGGGCATGACGGCTTGGGGATTGAGTGCTGGCGCGGCAACGATATGGTGTTTGAGATATTCAGGAATGACGAAACTCTGCGTTTTGAGGTGACCCTGTTCGAGCAGGATGTCCCTTTAGAGTTGCTTGAGTACGCCATCCCAACCGCTCGCGAAAGCTTGGGTGAGTTCGCGCCGTAGAACCTCTCCTTGCCGCTATAGCGGCTTACTTTGAAGGGGAAGGGGTTCAATTGTTTTTTGACTTAGAAACAGCTTGCCCCCGCTCAACCGTGCTTGGTAGTCGGGCGATGCGGACAGCTATATCAATCGGTAGAAAGGGCAGAGCCTTATGGAAAGCAACGTCTTGGAGTTTTTTAGGCGCTATCGGTACTTGTTGCTGTCGTTGATGGTGGCTGCTTCGTTTGTGAACGCTTTTGTGCGTTTTTCTGGGGATTGGCGTAATTTCTTTGGGGCGTTATTCGTGCATGGATGGTTCATCCAGGCAGTATTTGCTTACTTTCGAGGAGGCTGGGTCGGCATTGGACCGGGCGGATTACCCAAGGATGCGAATCCCATGGGCAGGGCAGCGTTAGCCTCAACGGCGTTCGCGTTTTACCTTTTGACGTTCACCTACGGTGGGCACAGTCGCGATGAATCTGTCCATGAAAGAAGAGCTTCTGACTGGACGATGCCTACTCGAGAAGAGTTCAGGCGAGCGCCGGAGCAATAGCCAGCTCGTGTGAGCAAAGGTTGCTCACCTTGAGGTTTCCCTCGTTACCAGATCATGGGCATTCACAAACGCCAAAATGAAACGTTCATGTGTTTCAATACTGATGTCAGCCAGCGGAGGAACCGCTGTAGCTGATTTGCCATTTATCGATGTCATTGATTCACCCCAAGGAGATACACCATGCAAGGAAGTATGAAGTTGAAGCGCCTAGCGTTTTTGTTGATCCCGCTTGTTGCGGCCTGTACTACAACCGATAGAACTCGGGAGTCTGGGGCCCAGGTAGAAGGCGCACCCCGTGCTCAGGCGGCCCAAGTACTTCAGTTCGATAACTGTTCGGTCGGATGCCCTACCGGCGGTAGCCCTTTGACGTTGAGCCGACAGGCGTACACGCTGAACAACAACGGCTCGACCAAGTTTGCGAACTGGGTTTCGTACAAGATCACGAAGGACACATCGGCGAGCGGCCGTCCGCGTACCTGGAAGACAGACCCGGATATTCCGGCCGGCGAAACTCTCGACCCGGTGGACTACAACGGCGCAAACGTCGCGCTCAAAGTGGACCGTGGCCACCAGGCGAACCTGGCCTCAATGGCAGGCGTTCCTGACTGGCAAACCCTCAACTACCTGTCGAACATCACTCCGCAAAAGGCTGAACTCAACCAAGGACCGTGGGCACGACTTGAGGATCAAGAACGCAACCTCAGCAAAGAGCCAAGCGTTGATCAGGTTTATGTCGCCACCGGCCCGCTTTATGAGCATTTTGTCGGGACGCTGCCAGGCACAAACAAAGTCCACACCATTCCCAGCGGGTACTGGAAAATCATCTTCATCGGCACCTCACCTGAAAACGGTGTATACGCCTCGTTTGTGATGAACCAAGAGACCCCGAAAGGCGCGAGCTTCTGTGACTACCAGGTGACTGTGAATCAAATCGAAGAGCGTTCAGGTCTTACCTTCTGGAGCAATCTGCCTCAGCCGGTCCAGACCTCACTGAAGTCGAAGCAAGGGCAATTGCTAGCTAGGATTGGCTGCAAGTAATCGCCTCACGTCTCAAAGCAGAGGCTGCCGTAACCGGCAGCCTTTTTTGTTTTCTGGGTTCTTGCCGGGCCATGCCCGGGCGACGGATTGAGGGCGCGGAAGGTCAAAACCAATTAAATGCGGCAGTCGACTTGCGTTTTTGAGATCAGAGATAGGCTTACAAGTACCGGCGGTTTTTACTGGTTCGCTTAACGAGGATCTCTATGGTGATTTTTCGACTCTTTGAAGATTTGCTTATCCAAATGCTGAATGAGCAGATGGTGAAGCTCATTCATTACACATTCGACTGGCTCTACGCCTTCCCTTGGCAGGTGTACTTTGTGTGAACTATGCGGCGACGGCTTGCCGCTCTACGGCTCGCCATGGGTCATTGGCCCGCGCCAGTGCGGCCATCGGAGGTGGGCTGACGCTGTTACCGCACATATGCACCTGCTGGGTCTTGGTGAATGGTTTGCCGTCGGCGCCATGGCTGATGATGTAGTCGGCCGGGAAGCCTTGGGCCTTGTACAGCTCGAACGGCTTCAGCATGCGCAGGCAGATGTCGACGATCACGTAAGGCGTGCCTTTCACCATTACGGTTACCATTGCCAGGCGGTCCTTGGTGGTGATCGTCGGCACCGGTGAGTCGCAAGCGCTGATGTTCTCCGTGCCGTAGTAGCTGATCAGGAAGGCGGCCACGCGCAGGGCGCCCGCCTCATGCTCTGGCGACAACGTGAGGGACACCAGCGAGCTCTTGCCACCGCCGCCTGCCGTCATGGTCGGCGCCGGTTCTTCCAGGCCCTGGCCCACGCTGGCGCCGAATGCTCGCTCCATGAAAGCACTGACCAACCCGTGGTGCTGGCCGCCGGCGCTTACGGTGTGAAGCGGATCATTGAGGTCGCGCGCATCGCAGTTGCCACGCAGGTGCACCAGGTTCGCCACGGCCAACTGCTGCTGGCTGCCGGTGTTGGTTACCGTCGTCATGGGTTCGTGCATACCCTTGGCGTGCGTGGTGTTGAATCCGCCGTTGGCCTGGATCATCACCGCGGCGCTTACTGACTGGCCGCCGCCGCTGGCAGTTACGGTGCCGATAGGGCCGCAGATGTCGTTCACTCCATGGGATCGACGTTTGTTTGCGCCAGAACCTTCCCCATGCCCGGCCTGGACGATGCAGGCCGAAGCCAGCGCTCGGTGGTTCTGGGTCATCAGCGTGCCAACCGGCTGGTCCATGCCCACCGGCTTGCCTGAGTACTCCGGGCCACCGGCCCCAACCATCAACGGGCTGATCAGCGTCAGCTCGCCGCGGTTCGCGCAGGTCACCGTCGGCAGAGGCTCAAGTGGGTCATTGATTCTGTCGCTGCCCTGATGGGTCGCCGGGGCAATGATCGGGCTGACCACCGAGAAGGTGCCGCCCTTTGGGTAGGAAGTGATGGTGCGCAGCGGCTCTTCGGCTGACTGCACTGCCTCGCCGGACCAGTTGGCAATCGGCACAATGAACCGCGCCGCGCTATCGATGACGAACTTCTTCATGCCCTTGGCAACCCGGCGCAGGGTGGCCGGGGCCAGCTCTTTCTTGCGGCCGAATATGCTTTTGCCCAAGTCGGTGAAGTCGATGCAGTCAGCGGCGGTTTTCCACTTTTGCTGGCCATTGGTGGGGTTCTTGGCGTGTGTTGGCTCCGGCCACACGATTGGCTGACCGTCGCACCGGGCAATCATGAACAGGCGTTCCCGGCTGGTCGGCGCGCCGAAGTCGCAGGCCCTAATCAACTTCCACTCAACGATATAGCCCATGCCCTCGAGCAGAGCCACGAAGCGGCGCCAGGTGCGGCCGCGCTGCTTCGGGTCAGGGATCAGGAACTGCTGGCCCACCGGCACAACCTCACCAGGTGAGGCAATGTCGCCGCCGAGCTTGACCACGCGGCCGGTGGCCTTGTCGCGCTTGGCGATCAAACGGCCCCACTGCAGGATCTGCTTCACGTTCTCCAGGCTGATGACCCGGGGCCGTTTCATGCCTGCCCACTTGAGGCCGATCCATGAAAGGTTGCGGATCTCGCGCTTGCGCGGCTGGCCGCCGGCCGCCTGGCTGTGGTGCGTGCAGTCCGGTGACATGTGGAACCAACCCACGGCCTTGCCGCCGCACTCGGTGTCAGGATTACCCTCGAACACGTCGGTGGTGAAGTGCTGGGCCCCCGGGTGGTTCACGGTGTGCATGCTGATGGCTTGCGGGCTGTGGTTCTTCGCGACGTTCACCGCGCGGCCCAGGCCCATTTCCAGGCCGGTACCGGCGCCGCCGCCACCACAGAAAAAGTCGACAACGATCTCATCGTCCTGAGGGTTGAAGCCGAGTCCGTATTGGGTTTTGAAATCGAAGGGGTGTTTCTTCTGTTGTGCGGACATAGATGTTCCTCACCGAGCTATAGTTGGGGCTCAGAGTTCGTTGGGGGATGATTGAGATGCCAATTCCGAAATATGCAACGGGCTACAAGCTTGAGCAGATGGCTGTTTATCTGTGCAAATCCGAACGATGCCACGCGACGCGATATGGCCTGGTTTCACGCACTCCATGGGTAAAGCCGAAGTTCGGAGAGGATTCCGACCTCACAGTTACCTGCTTGAAGTGCGGGACCGTACAAAAGGATTTCTATAACTGGGCGCATCCGTGATCGCGACCAGCTCAGTCACCACAGAAGCAGTCAATAGCCTCGTCGTGTTCGGTGAACAAATCGAACTGGGTATCTGAGTAGTCGAGCATCTGTTGGTAACTGGGACGATCGAACCGGAAGCGCGCCCCGTCACCGGTAAACTCACCAGTGGAGACCACTTCCCGTTCCTGCTTGGCCCACCAGTCGCCTTTGCGCACCGGCTGCCCACGGTCGCTGGCAATGATTGAGTAGACCTGCTTGGCGCCCTTTAGAAAGCAAAGGTCGCAGTTGCCTTCCAGCGTCCTGCCATTGATCGTTGGCAGCATCAGGTCAAACGGCTGGCCGGCCCAGAAGTCCGTTACGTCCTGGACTCCGACACCGGCATCAGCCAGCGGCATCACCATCGTGGCCCATTTGCTTTCGCTGGTGCTTTTCCGGTGCCGGATCTTCACGACGCGGCGCGGCTCATCGGCGCGAATTCCGGTCATCATGTCCACTGGTGCCTCTTCGGTCGAAAGCCCCAGGCTGCGCAGGTACTTGTGAATAATGCGGATCTTCAGGTCGATGGTGCAGAACCTGGTCACAGGGTTGGGAAGGTACTTGCGTTTGCGGATCAGGGCTTCGAACGGTTCGCCGTGGCGGCTGGCGCTGGCGTAATCCACCACCGAAAACCCAGTTTCATCGTCGCGAAACTCCAGCCAGACAATCGGCACATCCCAGCGCTCGGCGCATTCCCTAACAAACTCCAGCGTTGCTGGGTGCTCCTTCCCGGTATTAGCGAAGGTGACGACCAGACCGCTCAGGTCCTCGTTGTTGTCCAGTACCTGGCGCAGCATGTAGGCGCTGGTGCGGCCGCCGGAAAAGCTGACGACCGTCGTCCCGGACAGTGTGTAGGGAGACATAGGGGATCCTCGCCGGCTGGCGTGATTTAGATTTTTGAGTTATTTGTATTTGCGTAGCTCAACCTGGCAGGAGGCCGAAATGAGACAGCAAAGCGATATCGATGCACTCGCAGCAATCGAGGAGGACGCCCTGATGATGCTCAAGTGGATTGGTCTTCCAGACGACAAGCAGAAACTGGAGATCGTCATTTGCTTGCGGCAGATAGTTGATCTGGCGACTTATAGAAAGGAGATCAGCGAGTATTCGGAGCCATTGGCGCGATAGTGCGTGGCTGGTTTGATTCGTTTAAGTGAGTGATATGCTTTGCTGCTTATCAAACAAGGAGGTGGTAATGGCGGGTAAAAAGCTTGAAGCGTTCCGCGAGTGGTTCACGCCGCGTAAGCGGTTATGGGCAGGGGTCGCTTTGCTTGTCACTGCGACATTCGGGCCGCGTTTCTACCCAAGCATAAATGGCTATTGGGGTATCTTTATTGCTCCTGGGATCATATTTCTCTGCAATGCAAGGAATCCCGAAGCTCGCGATAAGCGCTGATAGCCTAGCCGTCTGGCGCTATTCAGCGATATGGGGTATTGCGCGTGACCGGCATGGAACCGGATCAAGGAGATTTTGGTGAGTGATGACCGATATGAATCAGCCGTTCGCGAGCTCCGAATCGCGAAAGATGAAGCTGCTGTAGCTGCGGAAGACTTCTACGAGAAGAACTGGCCGTTCCAGACTGACGATATATCCGTTCAGTACGGGGAGCTGCAGTTCACGGCGGTTATCATGCTCGCCGAGTTTGAACAATTCGCGCAGCAGGGCGGGACTAAGCGTTCACGTTGATGCTCCTCAAGGCGTGTTGCTTGTTCCGCAGTTCCGGCAGTCTTCCCGGTAGCGCTGTGCGTCGCTGATGAACCGGCCGCATCCATCGCAGTTGAACATCATCATTTTGGGCGTTCTCGGCTTGGCCAGCTTGATGCCGGTTCCGCGCAGGGCTTCCTTGATGTTCACGTCATCGCGTTCGACCAAACGGCGGCTATGCGCGTCGATGTAGGGCTTTGGCCAGACCACCGCGCCTGATTGGCCGAGCTTACCGATCCAGGTGACGGTGTGAGCTCTCGGCACCACCACAGCCTTGGAAAGGTCGCTTGTGAACACGCCATCTTCGCAAAGCCAAATCAGGTTGTTGCCGTTCCAGCACTGCGGCTTCTGGATGTAAAAAACCGCTGCGTCGTGGTGCTGCTCCAGCGCCTCGCTCAAGGTGACATTCTGGCAATCGACACCGACTCGCGCCCTGGCATCGACGTAGGCCTTGGGCCACGGGATGTCAGTGTCGCGGTGATCGCAAGCACCTTCTTTGGTGAACACCTGGGCCTTGTCCAAGTCGGTGACATATCCGGAGCCGCCAAAGCCCCAGAACGACAACCCGTCGCCGACGTAGGCGTGGCTGCGGCTGTCTTGAAGGTAGAACTGCTCGTCCATGGATTATCTCCAGTCAGGCGCCGCCCTCCGGTTACCGGATGCAGCGAGAGTTGATGTGATGGCTCATTGCAATTACGCTTGCGGTCTTCTCAAGGGAGTGATTCGATGTTTCCAAGATATTTCCGCTGGATTTCCGTACTGGGCGTCCTCGCTGCAGTTGTTGTCTTCGTATTTGCTAGCCTGCAAATTTTTACCGGCATGGCGCCAGCGACAGATCTGATTCGACCAGTCATCGCAGCGGTCGCATTTGGGTGGGCTTTCACGCAGTCGACTAAGGTCTGAGCCTGACCAAGGTTTTACTCAGATTTGTTGGGTTATTCGTCTTCTTCGGCGTTCATTTGGAGCGATTCGGCGAAGCCTGCTTGCCGTAATTTGCGCGCCACGTTTTCCGATATCTCGAATCCGTGGCGCTTAATTTCGAAGTAAGTGGCGGAATTCTCGGCGCCCAGCGAGTGAGCGTTTTCGATCAGCCGCCAGATGGTCGCCCGGTCCTTCGTCTCGCCGAGCTCAGCGGTGAGCACTGCCAGCCGGTCACGCATTCCCTGCCGGAAGTAGTGGCGGATGATGTCGGACGGTCCTTTGACCTTCAGCGGCGCCGATGGCAGATCTTCGGCTCGGCCATTCAGCACAAGCAGTTGCACCGCTTCGCTGACTTCCTCGATCTCATGCCAGAGCATCAGCTCGTCGAGCATCTGCCGGGTGCCGTACGGGACTGTGTGCCGCAATTCCTGCTCGCCCAGTTCCTGCCGTTTCTCGGCAAGCTTGGCTGTGCGCTCCTTCTGTTCGGCTGCCATGGCCTACCTCTTCTATTCCGCTGGCCGGCAGTACGAGCCAGGTTTGACGTTTGCGTTGCTGGATGCGGGCTATGCGGCGCATGAATCGACCTTCACCTGGTGCCAGGCGCCGACGGCTTCGAAGATCCGCGCGGCGTGTTCCTCGTCCAGCGACAGGGTGTCGGGGATAGCGATCCAGCCGGAAGCAACCATCTGGCTTTGGTTGGCCTCGTCGCGCAGCTTCTTGTAGCAATGCTCGATCACGTCTTCCAGGTGGTCGGAGAGGTAAACGCCATCGGGTGCCACCTCCACCGACTTGCTGTAGCGGTCGCCTCTGGCGTCGACGCAAAGTGCGCTCAAGTAGATTGTCCACCGGTGAGGGATGCTGCAGACAGCCTGGCCAATCTTCCCCGGTGCGATGTTCTTCAGCGACTTGTAATTGATCATGCCCTGGCGGCCGCTGGGGTCGATGTTGACCACCGCGACGTGGTTAGCGGCCAGTAGCGACCGGCAGGACCGGTCAATGCGGGCTTTGAGGTTGTGGGGTTTGCGCTTGCTCATAAAGCCTCCGCGAGTTTGCGCAGCGCTTCACGCTCGGCCCGGGTGATGGGCGGCTTGCGGCGCTTGAGGATGGTTGTCGGGTCGATGAATTCCGAACGCTTCGCCGGGTCTGGATTGATCGCCGGGCTATCGCCGATGGTGAGCTTGCCGCCGGCGGCCAGGTGCCGCCGGACCTGACTGGAAAGCTCCAGCGCTTTCTCGCGCCGAAACTCGATGTCTGATTTCAGGTTACTGATCATGATCAAGCTCCTAGGCGATGGGCTTGCGCCCGGGCTTTGTCTGCTACTTCATCAACCATGCGATTGAGCTCAAGGTTGAACTGGACCAACTCCCTGTGCAGGTTGGCGATGTAGTCTTCGTCGCGGTAGATCGTCTCGATGTAGAGTTGACACTCCTCATCCTGACGCGAATCGAACGAAATAAAGTCCCACCACTTGCGGCCTGTAACGAACATGCATCCCTGGACCTGAGGCATGTGTTCTTCGGGCATGCCTTCGAGCCAGGTCCTGACGTGAACTGCTTCGTTGAAAGGGCACTTTGATTCGGTGCCTCCGTCCTCGTTGATCAGGCCGTCGGGCGAGCAGCCAAGCCAATCGTACTTGGGGTGGACGATGAATTCGGAGGGGAGGACGATGTTGCCAGTCAGCATCTCATAGGCGTCCTGGGCCTTTTGCTCTTCGGCACTCCCCCATTTCAGGGAGGCGCTGCTGACGTTGTGTTTGGACTTCTTTGCGAGCCGCTCGAAGCACAGCTCACGCATATACGAGGTGCGGGCACCCATGGGTTCGCGCTTGCCACTTTTGTCAGGTTTCCCCCAGGCCATCACATCTTTGAAGCGGCTGGCTGTCACGCGGCCAGATCGATCCGCATGCCACTTCTCTGTGCCCTGAAGCTCAGCTCTCACTACGCCGCCTCCTCTGTGTGGGGCTGGTCGCCGTTGGTGCTGGTCATGTCCGTGAAGTCAGCATCGACGGTCGCCGCCATGCTCTTGAGTGCTTCATGGCACTCCAGGCCGATTGATGCGCGCTGCTTCGGCTTGAGGCCTGCCCAGGCTGCTGCGTAGGCGTCGATGTCCTGGCGCTTCGCAACGGAAAGCAGATCCGCGAATACTCCGTCGATTTCTGGCGAGGGGGATTTCGGGCCAAATGACACACCGGCAGCTGCTGCGGTGTTCGCGGTCTGTTTGGCGGGGGTGATGTCGATCTCGCCACCATACGAATCTTCAAATTCGTCGGGGGTGTAAACGCCAAGGATTACGTCAGGGCAGAAGAGGCGCGCCCATTTCTTGGTAACCAGGTATGCGATTTGCTGCTTGGGGTCTTCCGCCCAAAGCGTAGAGTTGCGGGTGCGGACTTGAGTCAGTAGAAGTTCCAAGGTGCGCGGCTCGTCTTCTCCCCGGAACGTAGCCCAAACCTTGATGCCGAGCCCTTTTTCGTCGTCAAAGCTCCAGGCCGGAACACGGTATTTTTTGAATTCACCAGTGTCTTCGTCTTTCTTGGATTTGCTGGTGACCTCACGCATTTTCCCGATGACGTTTTCCCAGGCACCGAACCATTCAAAGTTCAGCCTGCCTTTGACTGGCGCCTTGGCGGTAATCACTGCGTTGACGAGCTGCGCCTCGTAGCTCAATGCCCCGCCGTTGACGATGAATGTCTTCTGCGCCACGGCGAAGGGATTCATTTGCCATTGCATGGCTTGAAGCACCACCGCCATGCAGTCTGCTTGATTGCCCTTCAGATGTTTCGGAACGGTAGTTACGCCCTTCGACATCATAAGCGCGAGGTCGCTCATTGAACGCATGGTGCCTGGGTCAAGAATGAGCGCTGCTGCGTTGTGCGAAGGATCGTGATAGGTCGCGAGGCCTGTTTGTGGCTGGGTGTCTGTATCGGTCATAGCGCCCTCCGTAGCCAGCATGAGATTTGCTGGCTGTGAGATGGAAAGGGTGGTTAGAAGCGGATGGCGCGAAGCCAGGCGCGAGCGGTCTCGAGGTTCACGTCGAAGCCCAACGCGACAATCTCGACGATATCGTCAGCCGGTGGCGTGGATGTGTCCGCGCTGAAGGCTTCGACTGCAATGGCTTGTACGACAGTAGGTGCGGGCTCGGCTTCCTCCTCGACCAGCGCAGGATTCGCTGCAGCAACCGGCGCCGGCGCGGCAGCCTGGGCACGCAGACGGGCGAGCTCTTCCTGGTCACGCTGATACTGCGCGTCACGTTCTCGCTGCTGGCGTTGTTGTTCTTCCATGTCGCGGCGCTGCTGGTCCAACTCTTCCTGCTGCTTCTTCAAGCGCAGACGGTCTTCCTCGGCACGCTGCTTGCGCAGCTCCTCAGCCTCAGCGTCGGCGAGGCGTTGCTTCTCGCGCAGCTCGTCCAGCTCTTTCTGCTGGGCCAGCAGCTTGGCAGCAGCTTCTTCTCGGTCAATGGCGGCCTTGTGTAGCGCTTCCAACTGCTCAATTGCGTTGTCGCGAGCGATGGTGCCTTCGGCTTCAAATTCGCCATATTCTTCGGGCAGGATCACCGACTCCTTAACGCCTTGCAGAATTCCGGCGACGTCGGCAGCGCTGCGGCTTGCGTATGCGGCAGCGACAGAGCTGAAGCGGGTAATCTTCGCCCGGATGGCTTCGACACGCCCAGCCTCGACACGCTCTTTCTCGGCCTTAGCGTCCGCGACGCGTTTCTCTTCGGCCTTGATGGCTTCATCGATTGGCTCTTCAAGCACTAGGACGCGAGCTTTCAGCGCTTCACCGAACTCCTTAACTTGGTTGACGCGAGCCTGTGCTTCTTTCACCTTCTGCTGATATGGCACCAGCGCGGTCTTAGTGGTGTTTGCCAGCGCATATCGCACGTCTCGGATATCAACGCGGACTTCCTTCGCATTTGCCAAGCCTTCGCTCGTCGAGCAGTCAACGACGAGCTTCGCGTAAGTTGTTTCCAGGCGAACGATTTGCTCCTCATGCGGCCGATACTCCGCGATGTCGGTGACGGCGACAGCAGGGGCAATGGATTTCTTGGATTCTTCGGTTTCACTCGTTTCGAGCGATTCTTGTGCGAGTGCTTGGTTGGTATTTTTGGACATGACGATCCCTCGCCGCGCCAGGCGCAGCACTGAAAGTGGTGGGGTGATTGGAGTTATGCGGCGGAAGCACGCGAGGCGTTGTAGTCTGCGAAGACCTTGTCGATACACGCCTGGTACTGGCGGTGCTCAGCTTCATTGATGGCACGCAGCATGAATGCAAGGGTTATGCATGACCTTGCCGCCGCACTTGCGTTGGGCTTGCCTACGTCGCGGAGAAGGTTTTCGATCTCGGCGTCTATCCAGCCAACGGCTATCTTATGGTCTCTCTGTGCTACGTTCATTCGGCACTACCTACTGGCGGGCAGATCAATTCCATCTGTGCCATAGCGGCACCAATACGCAGCTTGAGGCTGGCCCGCTCTCTGAGGCGCCGTGCCTCGCGCTCAGTCAGGTCTTCGGCCTTATATTCATGAAACAGATCGACGTGGTTCGTCTTCCCGAAGTTGGGCAAGTCCCAGCGCCTGTCTGATTCCCTGGCCTGGGCGCTATCCGCGTAGCTGGTCGGCATGGCGAGTCTCCAGGCGCCGGGCGAGGGCGCAGGCTTCGTTGTGGTCGCGGCGAAACCCCATGACCTTATTGGTTCGGCTATCCACAACATGGAAGAACTCACGACCCGCCGGTACGACGTTTATCTGGAAGGTAACCACGGGCGCCTGTAGGCCTGTCAGTCTGTAGAACTCGGCCGTGGCGAGCAGTGAGCGCTGATGTAGGCCGTCGACAATGTCGCGGCGTGATTGGATGCTGTGGTGCATGGTCACCTCCAAGGTGGCGGGTTGTTCACCTGTATTCGTCAACACTCATGCCTCCCGCTGGTTGCCGATGGGCGCGGGGGAGGAGTGCTGACGTAATAGAGGTGGGGAAGGGGGGGCTCCAGGGCTTTCCCAGCTGCCTTGGCTCTGGTTTTTTAGCCCGTAGCGCTGAAGGCTGGTAGCATCGACACTCCTCTTCGGAGCAGGGAATTGCTATGCATCAGGTTGTTGAAAGGGCGTTAAACGTGATCGCAGCAGAGAGCAGCGAGCCCGAATACACTGAGGCGTTCGGGGCTGTCCATGCAGTAGTGGTTGAGTTTGGGGAGGAAAATTTGGCTGATCGGCTTTTTGCCGATATTCCCGATTCGATCCCTTTCATGCAGGTGGCCCGGCTCTTCGACTTTCTTGCCTGGCAGACTAATGACAACGGCTCAGCGATGACTCGAACCGTCGAGCGCTGGCTTGTTGAAGGCACAGATCTACGCAAGATTCAGATCGCTCTCAACCTCGATGTGTACCCGTTTCCGGACGAGCATGAGATGTACCGCGTTCTGTCTGATGTGGCTGTATCCCTCCCGGAGATGGCTGATAGATGCCAGCAGATAATCAGCTCTCGGAAAAGTCGGTAGCACCTGGTCTACATCCCAAAGCCCGCTCTTCGAACGGGCTTCAGTGATGCTTTCCGCCGTGACCCGCTACTGGCGTCGGTCACCGGCTTGAATCAAATGTTCTTCCAGCCGCGGGCCTTTCGGCTTGTTCTCCCGCTGGATAACTGTTCTTGGCGCTTTACGCTGCACGCCCGGGTCAGTTGCCAACCCTCTGAACCGTTTAGGCCGGTTCATCGCTGCCTTTGAATCTGGGCCGGTGGTGATCCGGCAAGTGGTGTCGCTAAAGATCGGCGCAGCTTTCGCTGCTGGCCGGCGATGTTCGTTGCTGGCTTGAAGCGATAATCACAGAGTGTGTTTATCATGTCAGCACGTAACGTGTTTGTATTTTTCATGATTGAATCACGCTGTGTGGTTTTTATAGGGGGATTGAGAAGGACGGGGCGGTGAGCCCGCCTGCCGGTGTGCTCATTTAGGAATCGCAATACTCTCGCCAGCCAATCCTGACGGCACCGTCATCCAAATGCTCGATCCTGATGCCGGCGGTGTCGCCGATATCCTGGATGACCTGGCGCCAGGCTTCAGGGCTTTCGTCTTCGCGCCTAGATACCTCCACCAACTGAATTCTCTGGACCCGGGGAGATGCGATTAAGCGTTGTAGGCGGTGACCCACAAGCTCGTAGGAATTTGTCGGTTTGGGTGCGGGGTAGGATGCCTGGTTCATGCTTCGCTCCTTACGAAATCTGTATGTATGTACAGTATTGGTGCTGACATATCTTGGCAAGAGAGCGGCAGAAAATTTCATGCATAAATGCATATTTGCGGACCGTTTGCTCGTGGGCATTGGTGCAAAGAGCTATAGGGGGAGGGTTACAAGGATCACTGAATCGCAGGCAAAGAAAAGCCCGCGATGGGGGGAGCGGACTTAAAGTATTCCGCTCGGTTCAGAGGTGATAATAGTCGATCACTATTGGGTCGTGTGAGGGACAAAGTTATAATCAACTTAGATTCATTGCGTTTAGTTGATGCGTGTTGAAAGATTGGTGAATTTAGTATCTTAGGCTGTAGTTGTATTTGACTATTTCTTTGGGATTAAGGTCAGTACATAGTAGATCATGCCTATGATACCAAAGTAAGCAAATAAAATAATAATCAGGTTTTGTTGTTTTTCGATACAATATAAGAGTGATTTAAATATATTATTTTGCTCTTTGGTTTGAAGATACCAAGATTTTATTTTTATGAATAATCCTGCTCGGAACAAGTTGCTAAACTCGTCCTCAAGTACTGCCTCAAGCTCCTTCGCTGTGTCGCGTATATTGTTTGCGAGGGGGGAGCTTATTGATTGTCTGACAAAATTAGAATCATAGAAGTTCTCAAGAGAAATTGAGTCTGTGAACGCGGTTAGCTCACCCGAGTAGGAAGATCTGCGAATTCTTAGATGACTAAGGCGCTCGCTCAGCTTTCCCTGTGCTAACAAAATTTGTGAGGCAAGATTATAATCTTGCTGTTTGGAGGTGTGGAAGGTTATTCCATCCTTTTCGAGCTCGCTGATATCTGAGTACATTTTTGTAAGCGCAGCTCTGACCTCCTTTCTATCTTCTCTTCGATTGTTCTGCCAGTTTACAATTATCCAGCCTACAACGACCAAGATCCAAGTAACTGGATAGAACCAATAAGGTACTCCATTACCTTGTGACGCTCCTGACATCTAAGCCGCCCCCGAAAAGTAGAGATTTCTTTTTTGTAGTCGTATTGTTGGCGTTTTTCATGTAGAGCTCAATTCTATCGATTAGATTCTGATCTCTAGACTTAAAAGTTATTAAAGAGTTGATAAGTGAGAGCGGATGCTTCCGTGCGAGACCCCCGAATGCCTCTTCCAAAAAAGATGATCCATACCCCCTCGCACCATCCAGGTCGATAATGGTGCGCTCACCGTTTCTGATGATTTGTTCTAACACGTGCTCTCTAAATAGCTGTCCGCTATAAGGGCCATCAGATACGAATCTCCCAGCAGGGTGTCTGGAGAAATCATTTGCTATTTTCAATGTGATCATGGCTATGGCCTCGCCTCTAGCGGCATTTGCCAAAAGATTATGGTTCCCATTATAGACAGCTTGTAGTCATCGATGGTTTCCTTCCGGGCATGAATTCTGTACCAGCCTCGATTGCTTTGCAATATTGCTTGGCCATCGTCAACCGCGCCGATGGTTTCCACGATTTGAATCAAGCCTTTCCCTCGGTTGTGGAGTTGCGTGCGGGTTCGGCTGTGTCGAATGGCTCCGCGGATCACGTTAGCGTCACCTCTGGTGTGCATGCCAAGGCGCCTCATTACGGCCCACCAACGTTTCCAGCCTTCATCTGAGCTATGAGGAAGTGAACCTGGAATCCCAACGCCCAAGTCGCAAAAAACCACGGTTAGCATGCCGGCCTTTTCTTGAGAAAACATCCACCAAGGTTTATAAGACGGAGAAGATCTAATCCCATCACCCCTTTGACTAATATATGCATGGTGATGAGCGTTTGTCATGGCTTCCGTTAGTCCGGTGTAAAGTTCGGACTGTAATGCTTCTGTTATTATTCCGTCATAATGTCCAAGTATTTTGTCGTACTGCTCGCCTACGGCGCCCTGGCCTCTCGCTACTCGCCAGCTAATTACATCGTCGTGATCGCATACAGATTCTTTAACCGTTTTTCCAATTCGTTTGTAGAATCCAATCTGCTGCAGTACTTGTGATGCTTTTTTATTGAAAGGCTGCATGCACCGAATTGTAAGAGTTGGGTGATGGTCTAGAAGTCGGTCCATTTCTGCATAAAACAGCAATGTACCGTCAGCAATAAATTTTTGAGTTTGTCTAAAATCAATAAATATTGCTCTGGAACCAGAAACTATGGAGTCTCTGATATCTTTGATGAAGGAAACTAACTTTTTCCTCTCTGGACCATTTAGAGAGAAATACGATGGTGCGATAAAGCTAGTCTTGGGAGTTGTCTTTCCGGTTTCACGCAGGACTCTGGATTTATAAAGTCTCTTTTCTATAGAGATCCATTTTCGTAGAAAGCGCAATTTCGCTTTTTGTGAGATCTTCTTCATTTGTGCTAAGTACCCATCCTTGGCTGATAAAAATATCCACGTTAAATAAATCCAATTCATGCTTCATGCATTTTGCCCATAAAAATGGATCAGCGCTATCAGCTCAATCACCGCCACGAAAACACAGAGTACAACGAATCCAGGGCTGAACACCCGCTTGCGGCCGGAAGAGCCTCCGCCCAGCCCTGCCACGTCGGAATAGCCGGGGAGCATCATAAGGAAAGCCAGGCAAGCAATAACTCCAACCTTGCTCCAGAAGGTCTGCTCTCGCCAGGCAGTCATTGGCTCACCCTGGGCAGCAGCATCAGGAAAACCAGCCCCACCCAGGGCACTTCATGGCTCTGAGGCGCCGTCTGAGCGCTGCAGTTTCGGTATATTCATAATCCGAGGCGCCGATTTTGGACCGCTCTATGTGCTGTATAAGGTCGTCAACCCACTGGTGATCTGCGCTTCGCTGGAAGTTACGACACTGCTCAACCCGTTCAGCTTCCGTTACAGGCATCGGTACTGCGTCGATCTGTTTTTCGTACTCAGTTTTTTCTTTTGGCGTGCTGTAGCAGCCGGAGATAAAAAGCGGGGCGACTATTAGTAGAGTCGCTATCCGAAAGGCATTCATTACCACATTCCTTTGTGCATACGAGCGCTACTCAGCTCGCGATATCTCGATTTAGCTTACCGCCCGGGCATACCCGGCCCGGCACACTTGCGGATCAGTAAAACTTCTGCAGCGCCTGCACAACTACGCCTACGATCCGGCAGTTCTCGTCTACGGCCTCGATTGGGTAGCTTGGGTTCAGCGGTTTCAGGAACATCCGGCCGCCGTCGCTCACAAGCTTTTTGAATGTAGCTTCATTGCTGTCCGGGAGCTTGGCCACCACCAGCTTACCTGGTGCAACTTCAGCCTCTGTATCCACCAGGATCAGCGTGCCTTCGGTGATGCTCTGGCCGGCGGGCGCCGTCATTGAGTCGCCTTTCACCTTCAGCCAGAACGCTGTGCCTTTGGAGTCGTATTCCGAGAACTCGTAGCTGTCCGAGAATCCGGCCGGGTAGGGCTCTACGGCCTCCGCCCAGGCGCCGGCGGCAACCCAGCTGATTACTGGGTAGCGGAATGATTTGGTGGGCTGGGCGGCGATTGAAATATTCGAGGGGCTTTCGCCAGGCAAAAGCAGCGCTGCCGGATCGATTTTCAGTTCATGGGCAATCTTGGAGATATCGTCAAGGTTTGGCTCCCGAGCATCTTTCTCATAGTTTCCTATGCGCGATTGGGATTTCCACCCGCACGCCTTTGCCAAGGCAGCCTGAGAAAGCCCTGCTTTTTCTCTGTAGTGCGCGATGCGCGATCCGAGTGTCTTCATGGATCGAATTTTAATCACGGAGTGAAATAAATTCCGCACACTTATTGTGTTTGCCAATAACACGTTATGTGTTTATCCTTGGTTTATTGTCCGCAGGAGCAACGCAATGAACCTCATAGCAGAGTTTCGTGAGGAGGCCGGAATCACCCAGGCAGCCTTACACCGAAAGCTCAACTGGAAGCAGTCGCGGCTCGCTAACTACGAGTCGGGGGCACGCCCATTGAAGCTTGAAGACGCCCGGAAGATCGTCCAGGCGCTGAATGAATTAGGTGCGAAATGCACTTTGGATCGCGTTTTTCCGCAGCAATCTTCTGCGGATGTTCGGGCCGCCTAAGCGACATCCCTGTCCGCCGTTCCATTGAAGCCAGATTAGAAGAGAGCTGTCCCCATGCAAACGTCCAGTTCCAGACACACCGTACAGACCCGTGATCAGGTGCTGGTCGCCCACGCTGCAAACCAGATCGCACGCACCAGTCTGAGCCAGGACGATTTCGCCCAGGCGCTGAGCCGCGAGTTGCACCTGTCGTGCCCGGATAAGGCCATCGCTAAAGAGGTGCCGGACTTTGCCGCGCTGACCTTGCAGAACGACGTAGCCGATTTCGTAAAGGCGACCGGCCGCTGGCTCAAACGTGTTCAGCGCTGGCTGTCCGGTGATCAGGAAATGCCGTCCTGGCTGGAAGAGTCGTGGGTGAACGCCCTCGAGCCTGAATTCCGTGACCACTGCGTGAACGAACTGGCGAGCCGCCACGGGCTGACCGGCGCCCGCCAGATGACCAGCGACCAATGCGCGAACAAAAGCTTCGGCGCACTGATCCGCGCCCTGGGGGATGTGATCGACACCGGCAGCGAAGTTTTCGACGACCAGGTGATGTGCGAACTGGATCTGCCGCACTTGCCGGCGTTTGCCAAGCAGTGCCGCCAGGTTGAAGCGAAGGCGGGGGAGTTGGGGCGCCGTGCGGAGCAACTGCTCTCAGCGACCCGGCCACTGAAATCCATCGCCTGAATTCCAGGCACAAAAAAGCCGACGTACGAGGTCGGCTTCTTCAACAGCTTTATGCGAGAGAAATCATGCCAAACATTGTTCCGATACACAACCCTCGGGGGTTCACCCGAATGGACAACCAGATGATGGATGGCTTGATGGCCATCGATTTGTCGGCGCGCGAAATGAAGATCGTTCTATACGTGGCAAAGGCCACCTTGAACTTCAGCACGGGCGCCCATCGCATCCCGGCGGTTGATATCGCCAAAGCAACCCACATCCACCCTGACACGGTGTCGAAGGCTATTTCCGGCCTGCTGCGCCGTCGCGTGCTGTACCGAGAGGGTGGTGCACGCGGTGACATCGGAGTTTGCGACCCAAAAGAGTGGATCTTCGTAGTAGAGCCGAAACAGACCATATCGTCTGATTCGGCTCAAGTGGTCCGAATCGGCTCAGCCGCGAAACAGACCAAAACCGACGACTCCCTTCTTTATACAAAGAAAGAACCCCTATTAACTCTTTCTACGAAAGAGATTAATCCGCCCCAAGAGCCAACCGAACCGCCGAAGCTTGACCGTAAGGCGCCGTTCGGCATGACTCAACTGCTCGCCGACAACCCGCACAACGTCCCCGAGCAACTGCTGGCTGACTGGCTGACTCAACGCAAGGCCAAGCGTGCCGCAGTGACCGCCACCGTCTGGGCGACCGTAAACACCGAGCTGGCCAAGTGCGCCGAGGCCGGGATCACCGCAGACGATGCAATCACCGAAGCGCTGAATTCCGGCTGGCAGGGTTTCAAGGCGTCCTGGGTAATCAAGCGCCTCGCTGAAGCTGCACCAACTCCGGCCCCTCCGTCTCGCCACAGCGGCTTTGCTGACCGCAACTACACCGATGGCCTGATTCAGCGTGAGGACGGTTCCTATGCGATCTGAGCCAGTTCAACCAACTCCAGAACTGCCGCCGGGCACCCGCATCCAGCCCGCGGACTGCGAGACCCACGGCCAGTACGAACAGAAGGTCTTCCCAGTACTCGGAAAAGAGCTGAGAAGTGGTTGCCCTGAGTGCGGCTGGATCATTCGCGAGAAGGCTGAAGCTGCCGAGCAGGCCAACAAGGCGATGGAGCTCCGCATGGCCATGGAGCGCAAGCTTGGCGCCGCGCTGATACCCAAGCGCTTCGCCAGCAAAAGTCTGGACGGCTATGTCGCCACCACCACCGAACAGCGGAAGGCGCTGAATACCTGCCGCCGGTATGCCGCTGAGTTCGCGAAGATCGCCGAATCGGGCCGCTGCCTGTTGCTGCTGGGTAAGCCCGGTACCGGCAAGACGCACCTGTCCGTGGCGATCGCCAACGAGATTATGGCCAGGTCCAGCGCGACCGCGGTGTATCGCACCATCGGCGCCGTACTGCAGGCCATCCGCGGCACCTACGACCACTCCAGTGACCAGAGCGAAAGCCAGATCCTGTCGAGCCTGATCAGCCCCTCGCTGCTCATCTTGGACGAGATCGGCGTCAGCAAGGAAAAGCCGAGCGACTTCGAGCTGACCACGCTTTTCGCAATCATCAATGGCCGGTACGAGCAAATGCGTCCGACTGTGATCGTCTCCAACCTCGACGCAAAGACGTTGCCTGACGCACTAGGCGAGCGCTGCATTGATCGGTTGCGAGAGGGAGGGGTGATCGTCATCCCGTTTGAGTGGGAATCCCAGCGCGGTAAGGATGGGTTCTGATGACCGACAAGATCAGCGTCAACTGCCAGGCCAGGCTCTCTGAGGCGATCACCAAGTTGAGCGCCATGTACCGCGATAACAAGTTCGTGGTGGTTTCCATACGCCCAGGCAAGGACCGCACGCTCGACCAGAACCGGCTCTGGTTTGGGATGTACAAGCGCATCGCCGAGATGAACCAGATCGGTGATGCGGCCGACGCCCGCCGGTACTGCAAGCTGCACTTCGGCGTGCAGATCTTGCTGAACGAGGACGCTGGCTTTCAGGCTGAGTGGTACAGGGTCATGCGCCATCTGCCGTACGAAACGAAGCTGGCAATGATGGGCGAGTGCCACTTGTTCGGGCCGGACGGGTTCCCGGTAACTAGCCTGTTCAACCGTGCCCAGGGCATCCATTACACCGACCGCATCGCTGCCTATTTCACAGGCCAAGGTGTGGTTTTCACTGATCTACTCAGCAAGGAGGCTGCATGATCGCCAAGCAACCAAAACCGAAGAAGTGCAAGAACCCGGCATGCGGCATCAGCTTCCCGCCGCAGCGCCTGGGGCAGGCCGTATGTAGCCCGAAGTGCGGCCTGGCCATCAAGGGCGTGAACCAGGCGAAGGCGCGCAAGTCGCTTGATCAGATTGAGCGCCGCGAGATCAAGGTTCGCAAGGAGAAGCTGAAGAGCCGCGGTGAACACATGCGTGAGGCTCAGCAGGCGTTCAACGAGTACGTCCGCACCCGGGACAAGGCCGCCGGCCACCTCTGCATCTCCAGCGGCAAGCCGTTGGACTGGAGCGGCAACGCAGTGGATGCTGGCCACTACCGCAGCGTCGGCTCCGCGCCACACCTTCGCTTCGATGAGCGCAACTGCCATGCCCAGAGCAAGCAGGACAACCGGTTCCTCTCGGGCAATGCCGTGGATTACCGGATCGGCCTGATCACGCGAATCGGCCAGGAAGCGGTTGACGCTCTGGAAGCTGACCAGAGCGTGCGCAAGTACTCCGTCGAGCAGATCAAGGGCATCAAGACGTACTACCGGGCAAAGACCAGAGAACTGAAGAGGGCGGCAGCATGAACTATCAAAATGTCATTTCGGCAGTCGTCCGCGCTCTCGCAGCGGAGACCATCAACAGCGCAGGCGGGTGCAACGTCGAGCCGCGAGTGCAGACCAGCAAGCTAAAGGGCGAGATCACCGGCAAGGATGCTGCACTGCTCGCTGACTGCATCGTGCACAAGCTTCTGCATGCCCAGCTCAGTCCGCGCCACTGGAATGCACTGGTGGCGAAGTACAGCACCCACCGTGGACGCAAGATCGATTCAATCGGTCGCCTTGTAGCGGTTGTGCCGTCGCCGGCGCCCAAGCGCTTCACTCAGCAGGCGGTTCTGGTCTGGGCGGTCCCTCAGCAGTCAAAGGGCATTCAGCGCGCTGTGGTCGAGGTCAAGGCCCCAAAGCACCGGGAGAACAAGCAGGATGGTCAGTGGGATTGGCGCAACAGGGCGGCCGATGCAGATGTGGCCCGCGCCAACAAGCACGCCAGGTCGGTCGCCGAGTCGAAGCCGGGGGAGATGATCGTCCTGGCGGAGTCGAACTACGACATGACGAACTGGGATTCCCAAGGCCTGACAGAGCGCACATATCAGCGATGGAACAAAGCCATCAGGGGGGCGCTGGAGTCGATGGTGGACGAGGCTTTGGTTGATGCGCAGCACATGCTTGAGGCCGTGGGAGTACTGGAGTGCGACGCGGCATGAAATACCCCCTCAAAAGGGCTTGCAATATCATGTCGCCATGTCGTAAATTACGTCCATCCTGTCATTCCGCGCGTCTTGAGGAATGATGACCGAGCACTGGCATGCGGTTATGTCACACCCGGGTGGTTGTTGATGGTAGTAGGTCTTGTGGTTCTGTTAATTTTTTGGTTCCTGCAAGCGCTCACTGATTCACCAAAAGCAGTACAACAACTTGGACAAGAAGGGGAATCTCGTATGAATAAGGCCATTACTAAAGCACCTGTAAATCTCGTAGCAAATGCTTCTACTGCCTACTACGTCAACAACCTGCCCGCATTAACCATTCGGGTCTTCTGATTTTTCAGAGTCCTAAACGAGCAATAAGCCACTTGTCCGGCTGCCTCAATCCGAAAACCCGGCCCTAAAAAGCCGGGTTTTTTGTTAAATGGTCAGTCTTGAATCTCGACCTCGGTAACGGTCACAGTTTGGCGCGCAGCGTAAAAGCCGCGCTCTTTTAGTGACGCCATTACCTCTTCGCTCTGAAGCCCACTTGGCAGATCCGTGAAGTCGACCTGCCGATGAAACGTAAGATCTTTCAAAAAATTCGAGCCTATGCCGGAGATTCGAGGAATCCCTTTCCCGTCTTCTACGATCAGGATTCTATCCAGACCTGGGTCGCGGTAGATATCTACGAGCATTGCAATTCCTCTTCCATGGTGGCGCCCTGATGGCGCCTCCTGTGCAAACCTTGTTAGCACGATTTCTTTCGATTTGCCAAACCGACCACCACGTCGGTTTCTTTATTTCTCAAATTCAACTGTAGCCAGGACAGCCCTCGGGAAGGCCTGGACGTCGATAGCCGGTAGTGCGACGTACGAGAACAACACCGGCAGCCCGTGCGCCCTGACCACACTGTGCTTCCAGGGGGGCGCGAGACTGGGTCAGCGAGATCGGTGCATAGGGGTGTTGACGTTGAGAAGGCGTTTGGCAGATAGCTCGGAAAGATGCGCGCACCTATTGAGGGTCTGCATATGCGGGGCTATTTCGTATCTCGCTGTTGCTGTAGTCTCTGCGTGGCTATTTGATATCAATTGCAGAGGGATAGGCATGCTTAGAGAAAAGCACGTTGCAAAGAAACTGATCGAATTACTAATCGCCAACGATGAGTTTGGTAGTGGTATTGACAAAGTAAAGATCCGTACTCTATTCGTCAAAAATATTGAAGCCTCCGGTGGAAATGTGCCGCTCTTTAGCGAAAACGTTGTCGACTACCACATTCATCTGCTAGAAACTGCGGGTTACGTGAAAGTCACGATAAATCCCAATAATAGGGGGTTCGACAGGATATACCCCACTTGGTCCGGGCATGATTATGCTGGTCAATGATTATTAATTCTGCCCGATACAAGCCTCGCCAGCGCGCGAGGCTTTTTCATTATGCAGATGGTGACTGAGTGGCCAAAGGTTGAGTTTTCGGGTAGCGCCGGCTTTGCGGCTAGTTGTTTGAAGTCGTCGCCACAGGCCAATACCAAAGCGCCGCAGCTCAGAATCTTGTCCATCCGCATATATCCAGGGCCTCGGCATTTGCCGGGGCTTTTTCGTTTTCGGCTCCCCACACCCATCGCTCTGAGTTAAGGCCGCCGCCGAGGCTGATTCAAATCTGCAGGTCATAGCCTGTCATATTCATAACTCCCTGACGGGGAGGAACCGAGATGTCCAACATGCCAGACAAACCAGACACCTGGCTCATCGTGCTTGCATGGCTGAGTCAGCATTCGCCAACGCTTTATGCTGCCGGGCTATCTGCCTTGATGGCTGGTATCAGGATCATCTATGGCGGCGGTACCCGGCGCCAGGCTCTGCTCGAAGCGGCGATCTGCACCTTGATCACGATTGGTCTGATCCCAGTCCTTGAATACTTCGGTCTGCCGCAGAACCTTGCGACGGCTGCCGGGGTGTTTATCGGGTTCCTGGGCGTGAAGAAGCTGGCCGACTTTGCTGATCGGGTCGCCGAGTTCAAGTTTCCCAGAAGCGGTGCGGGGCAGTAACTCGCGCCACGTTTTCGAATTCGCCAAATCGTGGCGCGGAGTTAACCGATGCATAACGTCACACGCCTGCGTCACGCTCTCCCATTGAGCCAAGACATCAACGCCGCGGTAGGCGCCCTAGACAAGGCTATTGCCGATGCAGTGGATGCCGCCAAGGCTTTCGGGTTGCCCCAGGGCCTGATCGTTGGATTGCTCCATGGCCATGCCCACGCACAGACGCACCAAATGGTTTCGGAGTTTCCATGACAACCAAGCAACCCGACTGGGAGCGTATTAAATAGCTCTTCCAGGCCGGGTCATAAGTTGGCAGACCTCTGATATCTAGTATTACTTCACGTATTTGAAGGATGCACTGACCAGCAATTGATCATTGATGGTGACCTTACAAAAGCGCTTCTCAACTGTTTTGCCATCAACGGCAAAAGTAGGGGTGCATTGTAAAAATGCGTTCTTCCCCTTCCAGTCTTTAGTAACTCCGGTGGTGGTTGTGCTCACCGGCTCTCGCATGAATTTTCGGTTCTGTGGCCCGAAGTAGATTTCTGGTTCTCCGCCTCCAAAGAAACCGGACTCGTATGTGGAGCAGAGTGTGCCCTCAACTCGCTCTCCATCGATGATGTTCGCGTCGATATGGCAGGCAGTCCGGCCGTTCGAGACATCGAGATCAACTGGTCCAAGGTTGGTCCACGTAGGGGCAGTAACGCACCCGGAAAGAGCCGCTGTGGCGAGAGCGATAAGGCAGATGGCTTTAGTGCGAGACATTGAATTGAGCTTCCTTACTTTTTAAGGCCGCAACCATTACCTGTAACACTCCACCATTTCAAGTCCTACCCAAGCAAGGCACCAAAGTCTCAAAGGAATCCCTATGGCGCTGACAGCAAAACAGCAGCGCTTCGTCGACGAGTACCTGAAAGATCTGAATGCCACGCAAGCCGCAATTCGTGCGGGTTACAGCAAGAAGACAGCTGCATCCATTGGTCAAGAGAACCTGAGAAAACCTGAGATTGAAAAAGCGCTGAGTGAGGCGACTCAGGAGAGGTCGAAGCGCACCGCAATAACACAAGATTATGTGATTGCCGGAATCGTCGAGGTCATTGAGCGCTGCCGTCAGGTAGCTCCGGTGCTGGATCGATCCGGCAGCCAAGTATTCGTAGATACGCCGGAAGGTGGATTGGCGCCGGCCTTTGAGTTTGACGCCAAGAATGTCCTGAAGGGTTTCGAGCTACTGGGTAAACATTTGAAGCTGTTCAACGAGAAAGACCATATCGACCTGGATGGCGATCACCGGCTGTTCACCGGTGTGTTCCAGGTGAGCATCATCGCGCCGGCCGGCACGGGTAAGACCAAGACGAACCCTATAGCAGCTGAACTGACCGATCTGTTCCCGCTATACGCCAGGGAAACGAAGAGCTCGGTCACCGTGGTGACGATGTCGCCGGTCGACCAGGGCCCCGGCATCACCGGCGATTCCACGTACACCGTCCCGGTCTCGTTCACGTATCGAGCCGACACCAACTGATCCCGCCCATTGGGCAACCCCGAGAACCCGCCATTGAGCGGGTTTTTTCATATCTGCAAAGAGGAAATACCAATGGCTGGCATTCAAATGCCCAACGGCGCAACTTTCGAAATTGCTTCCGCCTACGGCACGGCAATCCTATTCACCACGCTGAGCAACGCGAACCCGGCGGTGGCCTCAGCTTTGGCGCATGGCCTGGCCGAAGGTGACATCATCGCCGTGAACTCCGGCTGGACCCGTCTCGACGGTCGCGCCGTTCGGGTTGCGGACATTGCCAGCGGCACCTTCGCACTGGGCGGCGTGAACACCACCAACGTGCAGCAATACCCTGCAGGGTCAGGCGTAGGTTCTGCGCGCGAAGTGACCTCGTTCACCGAGATCTCGCAGATCACCGAACTGAACTCCACCGGTGGCGATCAGCAGTTCCTCACTTACGGTTTCCTGGCTGACGATGATGATCGGCAGATGCCGACCACCAAGAACCCGATCACGCTTTCCATCACGGTCGCCGACGACCCTTCCAAGCCCTATGTCGATGTCTGCGAAGCTGCGGACGATGATAAGCAGCCCCGTGTTCTTCGCCTGAACCTGCCGGGCGGCAGCAGCATCGTTTACAACGGCTACGTGTCGATCACGTCGACTCCGACCATGTCGCGTAACAACTTGATGACTCGCGTTATCAGCATTGCACTGACCGGTCGTCCAGCCCGCTACGCAGCGGTGGTGTAACCCATGGCCAAGTTCAAAATCGCCCAAAACCCCACGTTCAAAGCAGACGTAGATATTCCGCGTGTCGGCGGCGCGGTGATTCAGGTGCCTTTTGAGTTCAAGTACCGGAACCGCAAGGAGTTGGCAGCTCTGTTTGCTGGCTGGCAGGAGAAAGCTAAGGAAGATCAGGAAGCTTTCAAAGCAAAAGCGGACGATCTGACGCTGATCGACATCACAGATGCCGACATTGAGCGACAAGTAGAGCAGGTCGAAGCGCTTGTTGAGAGCTGGGGGTTTGACGACAAGCTTTCTCAAGACTCCATTCGTGCATTGGTGCAGACATCGGCCGGTGCCGGGGAGGCGATTGTGGCCGCTTATCAAGCTGCTTACGCGCCGGTCCGCTCGGGAAACTGACCAGGGTCGCACGCCTGATGTATCAGCCGGGACCGTCAGACGCAGATCTCGCGGTATTCGGCTTGATGGCTTCCGACATTCCTGATGAGGACTGCGATGTGCTGGCTGACAACTGGCCGTCCTTCGTTCTCTTCAACGCCATGTACACCCAATGGCGCACCGGAATGGGTGGGGCGTGTGGCCTCGACTACACGGCGCTACAAGACGTTGCCGAGCTCATCGGCATGAAGAAAAAACAACTCAGAGAGATCTTCCCCGACCTTCAAGTAATGGAGGCCGAGGCGCTGCTCGTTATGTCTGAGCAATCGAAATAATGGAGCACTCATGTCTACGATCGCTGAGCTTGGCATTGCGGTAAATTCAGGCGAAGCGGTCAAGGCCACCTCTGACCTGGAGAATCTCGCTCAGGCCGGCGCCAAGGCTGAGAAGGCGGCTGATGGTGTGTCTGCCGGCTTCGACAAGGCAGCGACCGCAACGGCGGACCTGTCGGCGTCTGAGCGCAAGCTTTCCGAGACGCTCGACGAGGCAAAGGCTCGCCTTCTCGCAACGGCGAAGGCCTCCCTGGAGTCGAGCGAGTATTACCAGCGCCTGACCACCAGCGTGAACACCAATGCTTCCGCCATGGAGTCGTCGGGATCGTCGGTAAGCAGCCTGGCAGCGCTTCAGCGGCGTTTGCAGGCTGAATCGGATGCGCTTGTCGGCTCGACTGATCGTCAGGCCGAGGCAACCAAGAAGGCCGCTGCGGCAACTGGAGTTCAGGCCGAGGGCCTGCAAGAGCTGCTCGGCAAGCTCAACCCAACAATGGCCGCGCTCGACAAACTCGATCAGCAGCAGGCGCAGTTGCAGAAGTACAAGGCCGCCGGCGTCATTGATGCCGACACCTTCCGTGAGTACTCGACACGTATCGACGCGTCGCGGCGGAAGCTGGGCGACTTCGACGAAGGTTTACGCAAGACCGGCGTATCTGCTGGCCAGACTCAGGCGGCGCTTCGTCAATTGCCTGCGCAGTTCACGGACATCTTCACCAGCCTGGCGGGTGGGCAGAACCCGTTGATGGTGCTGATCCAGCAAGGCGGCCAGATCAAGGACTCCTTCGGCGGCATTGGTCCGACGATGGACGCCCTGAAGGACAAGTTCCGCTCGTTGTTTTCTGGTGGCGCCGGTGCCGCAGTGCTGGGCGAATCCCTGGCGGGTATCGCTTCAGGCGCGAAGGACACCGCCGAAAACGCAGGAGAGGCAAGCGAAAGCCTGTCGGACCTTGCTGAAAGCTCGAACACGGCGGCGGAGGCCGCGGAAAACGCTAAGAAGGCATATGGCGCACTCCCTCCAGCGGTGACCGGCGCATCCTTGAGCATCATGGGGATGGTTGCGGCGGTGGCTGCTGCAGCGGCAGTCGTTGGCGTTCTGATTTATGGTTATAACAAGGGCAGCCAAGAAGCTGATGAATACAACAAGGCATTAATCCTCACCGGTAAATACGCAGGCACCTCAGCTGATCAGTTGGCGAACCTGGCTCGCCAAGTCAGCGCAACGAATGGAACTACGGGCGAGGCCGCCGCCTCACTTGCAAAGTTGGCGAGTAGCGGTGTGGTCGCAGGCGAGAGTTTCGGCACTATCGCCGAGGCCGCTGCGGCGATGGAGGATGCAACCGGCAAGTCGGTCGACGCAACCATTGCCGAGTTCGTCAAGATCGCAAAGGACCCCGTTGCGGCCGCTAAGGAACTGAACGACCAGTACAACTTCCTCACCGCCTCTGTCTACTCGCAGATTATCGCGCTAAAGGAGCAGGGCGATACCGTAGGCGCAGCCGATCTGCTGACAAAGACCTACGCAGAAACCATTCAAACTCGAAGTGGTGAAATCACCCAGAATCTTGGCCTGATAGAGCGAGCCTGGAAAGGCATAAAAGACGCCGCCGCCGGAGCGCTCGATGCGACATTGAATGTCGGTCGAGCACTCACCATGGAGCAGCAGGCCCAAGCTATTAGGGATCGCCTTGCAAACAATCGAGGAAAGGGTGGCCGAGCTGCTGCTCTTGGCCTGGAAACCAGAGACACCGCCAAGGACCAGGCAGCCCTGTCGCTCCTGGAACTTCAGATTGATGCCGAGAAATCGAAGACGGGTTATCTAGGGGAGCAAGCGCGAATCCAGAAGGAGGGCATTGCTGCTGAGCAGCGCCTGAAGCAGATCAGTGACTCGACGCTTAGCAATGCTGAGAAGCGCGACAAGCTGACCAAGGCGTATTTGCGCGATGTCGAGGTACTGAAAAAGGCCAACCCTGATGATCCAAAGGTCCAGGCGGAATATGTCGCCAAGACGCTCCAGAACATCAAGGACAAGAATAAAGATCCCAAAACAGCTTCGGCCGGCGCTGTAGACCTCACGGCATACAACAATTCGCAGAATGCACTCAGGGGTATTCAGGACGAATACGCCAACACCCAGAAGCAGTTGGACGCTGCGCAGAGGGCGGGGCTGATTTCGCAAGCTGATTACGCGTCACAGCGTGCAGTTTTGATACGTGCAGAAAAGGATGAAGTTACCGCCGGCTACGAAGCCGAGATTGCAGCCCTTGAGGCTGCACAGGGTAAGAAGACCACTACAGCCGCGCAAAGCATCCAGCTGGACCAGAAGATCGCTGACGCGCGCGCCGGGATGGTCAAGGCGCAGAAGGACGCAGATAGCCAGCTTGAAGTGTTGGCGATTGCCGAGAAGGGCAGGGTCGACAAACAAACTCTCAACATCAAACGATACGTCGAAGCACTTGGCGAGCAACAGAAGGCCCTGGTGCTCGCCGGTCAGCGCGCAGTTGTCGGCGTAGGACAGGGTGATCGACAGAATGCTTTGTATGGTGAGCTGAACGGTCAGCAAGACACCTATGCCCAGCAGGTCCGCGAGCTTGAGAGCCAGCAGTCTGACCCATCACGGAAGATGGACCCTGAAGAGTTCAATCGTAAGTCGCAGGCGCTCGCAGACGCGAACAAGAAAGCGACCGACCAAATCCGGCAGAACTACGCCGATGTGGAGAACGCCCAGGGCGACTGGACCAATGGAGCAACTGCAGCCTGGGCCAATTACCTGGATTCGGCGCAGAACATCGCCGGACAGACCAAAAGCCTGTTCGGCAACGCCTTCAGTTCCATGGAAGACTCAATCGTCAACTTCGCCATGACTGGCAAGCTTTCCTTTGCAGACTTCACCAAGTCGATCTTGGCCGACATGGCGCGCATCGCAACCCGCCAGGCCAGTTCGGCTTTGCTGGGAAGCTTGGTGGGCGCTGCGGCAAGTTACCTGGGCGGCAGCGCCGCGGGTGGCGGCAATGGGCTTGCTGCCGGCTCTGCTGGCGCTACATCGTCAAACCTCGGCGCTTCCTCAGCCGGTTATTCAGGCACCTATTTCCCACAGGCTTTGGGCGGTGCCTGGTCGGGCGGCGTTCAGATGTTCGCCGACGGCGGAGCCTTCACCAACTCCATCGTCAGCAAGCCCACGGCTTTCGGCATGGCGAACGGCAAAACTGGCGTCATGGGTGAGGCTGGAGAGGAGGCGATCATGCCACTGACCCGAACTTCCAGCGGCAAGCTTGGCGTAATGGCAATGGGCGGCGGCGGGGCCGGTGCAACGCAGATCAACGTCGAGGTGCACATCGATGGCGACGGCAATGCGTCATCGAGTGCAGATGCACCCGGCTACGACCTGTTCGGCAAAGAGCTGGCCGCGTTCGTTGAGCAGAAGTATCAGCAGATGCGCAACAAGGACATGGGGCAGGGTGGCGTCATCAACAAAGCAATCAAGGGGCGCTGATGGCAATCGAACGATTTACTTGGGCGACGGAGAAGGGCGCTGAGGGCGATATCACCCAGCGCGTCCGGACCAAAAAGTTTGGCGATGGATATGAGCAGTCGGTTGAGGACGGGATCAACAATCAGTCTGAATCCTGGCCCGTAACCTTTACCGGGATGGAGGCCAAGATCAAGGCGATCAAGGTGTTCCTCAGCCGGCACAAGGGGGCGAAAGCTTTTCTCTGGACGCCGCCTCTTGGTGAACTCGGCCTCTACAAGTGCAACGGCTACAAGCCTGTGCACCGCGGCGGCCAGGTCTACGCCATCACCGCCACCTTCCAACAAACCTTCCAGCCCTGAGATAACCGCCCATGGCACTGATCACGGACATCCAAAAACTGGAGCCCGGCGGCGAAATTCGCCTGTATGAAATTGACGGGACCGAATACGGCGCGGATTACCTGCGCTTCCACGGCCACGCCATTCCGCACACGCCGGAGGAATTGCTGGCTTACGAGGGATCGGAAGAGGATCTGCCAGCCAAGTCGATCTGGTGGCAGGGCGCCGAGTATGCCGCCTGGCCGGTGCAGATTGAGGGTATTTCCTCGAGCAGCGACGGCACCGCCTCTCGGCCAACCTTCGCCGCCGGCAACGTCAACGGGCGCGTCACAGCGCTGTGCCTGGCGTTCGAGGACCTGCTGAAGTTTAAGCTCACTGTTCGCGAGACACTGGCGCAGTACCTGGATGCAGCCAACTTCCCTGACGGTAACCCAACCGCAGACCCGACCCAGGAGGCGCTGGAAATCTGGTATATCGACCAGAAAACCAGCGAGGACGGCGAGGCGGTCGTGTGGGAGCTTTCTTCCCCGGGCGAGATCGACAACCACGGACTGCCTGGCAGGCAAATGACGACGTTTTGCCACTGGGCCATGACCAATGGTTACCGTGGGCCTGACTGCGGCTACACCGGCGCGGCTATGTTCGACGATGAGGACAACCCCACGGATGACCCGGCACTTGACCAGTGCAAGGGCTGTTTGTCGTCCTGCAAGTTGCGCTTCGGTGAGAACGAAGAACTCAATTTCGGTGGATTCCCCGCAGTTTCGCTTTTGAGCAGGAGCTGATCATGCGTAAGCACATTATCGCGGCCATCCAGGCGCACGCGGCGGCCGAGTATCCGCGTGAATGCTGCGGCCTGCTGCTGGCCGTCGGCAGGGCGCAGAAGTACTTCCCGTGCCGAAACACCGCCACGGCGCCGAACGAAGAGTTCCGGATTGATCCAGAGGATTACGCTGCGGCGGAAGACCTGGGCGAGGTGATTGGTATCGTTCACTCACACCCGGACGCAACCAGCAGGCCGTCACCGCATGACCTGGCGATGTGTGAGGCCACGGCCTTGCCCTGGCACATACTCAGCTGGCCGGAAGGAGATCTCAGGACTGTCACACCAACTGGCAGTACGCCGTTGCTCAAGCGCCCGTTTGTTCATGGGGTATGGGATTGTTGGGCGATATGCGCCGACTGGTATCAGCGTGAGTGGGGCCTTGAGTTTGATGCCTTCCAGCGCACTGATGGCTGGTGGGAGAGTGCGGAGAACGCAAGCCTGTACGAGCAGCACTACGAGGCTGCCGGCTTTGTCCGCGTCGACCGGCCGCAGCGCGGCGACCTGATCGTCATGCACGTAGGGCGGACGGTTCACCCGAACCACGCCGGGATTTACCTGGGCACTGATCCGGCGCTGCCCGACGAAGACTCAGGCACCTTCGGCCCCGGCCCATTCTTGCTGCACCACTTGTACGGCAGGCCGTCCGAGATCATCGTTTTTGGTGGCCCCTGGCATGACCGTACGCGCCTGATCCTCAGGCACAAAGACGCTCAGTCCAAATTGCCCAGCGAATAAATCGAAAATCCGTCTTTCGTTAGATGAGTGACCTCAGTCGTGCCGCCTATGTAAACGCGATCCCTGGACTTTTCGTCCTCCTGTCGCGACTGTGCACGCATGATTTCGGGCGCACACGCCGGGAAGGAATTCCAGTCTATTCCCGCTTTGTCCATAAGCTCTGGCTTTACGCCAAGCCCATAATCCAAACGCTCGGATTTGAAGTCCGACCCAGAACGGTAAGCGAATCCATGGACTTTTCCCGAGTCGTCGGAAATCCCGAAGTGATAGATCGTTGCAGATTGGTCGCGGAGGGCGGGGAGATGGCAATTCAGTTCGCTCCAGAGGGCTTGCAGCTCCTGGGGCGCATGAGCATTGACAGTATCTATATCGAGGGCAAAACCTTGGTTATTCACAAGGCCGATCCATCGACTGAAAAGAAGGGCCGATCCGGTTGCGGCAATAATCATGCGCATGTGAGGGAACGAAATGGCTTTGCTTGTGAAACCTGGGGGCGTGTCGACGGAGTAATGTAACAACGTGTCCGTGACAACAATTGCTTCATTTTCATCCGTGTAGAACAACAGCGACGACATAGGCCCTCCTGGCCAGCTTTGAATGGGGGGAGGCTACTACTGGCTCTAGATGAATCGCTACTGGCATTCCGTCCACGCTGGATGCCTGGACAGCGGGTAGACTGCTGAAGATGCGAGGGAACTTTTTCTTGTGATAGTGTCAATTTGATATGCGTCTGGGCAGAGCGCCAGGGTGCCGAAGATACCGGGTGGATTCCCGGCAAACCAAGGAAGAAAGCGATGAGATTGATTTTTGTACTGCTGCTGATGATTAGCGGCTATGCCTTTGCTGGCTGCGACAGCATTGGCGATTCGGACCAGCGCGCTTACTGCAGAGCCAAGGAAGGCCATGGTAGTTGCAACTCGATCTCCGCGAGCGACCTGCGCTATACCTGTAACGCGGAAACCAATGGGAGTAGTTGCAATAGCAT
>NZ_JBJGXU010000062.1:0-33816 GCF_045447305.1 Pseudomonas sp. D47
TTGAAAAACTTTGTTGCTGGGGAGTGAGTCAGGAGCTTAGGGCCATTATCGACAACAAGGTTCCCGCCGGTCGCCGCGCTTGCACCGGTCTGACCTGTCGCTTTTGCACCTCTTAATCCGCTAAATAACCATTAGCGTTCCGCACGTCGCTCAACCATGGACTTTATATATTTAAGCTGCTCCAAGATGAAGTCAGAAAAGTTTGATGCTAGCACCTCGAACCCATCCAACTCCGAACTAACCTCTACGACCTGCCAATTATTCTTTGCGTCAAAACCATATAGCACATCACTCGAGTTCCCGCCAATTATGTAAATCCCTTCATAGCCCTCAATTTCCCGACCGCATATATTTGAATATTTTTCCGGACCATCATCAACATAAAAAGCAGCGTCTAGCTCACCGAATCCAAAACCTGCAAGAAATTCAAGATAATCAGCAGGCACACTGTTTCGGTCCGATTCTTCAACACCGCTCAGTATGGCATCAACATTAGAAATACAGTCACCATAATCTCCCTCAAAAAGCTCAGCGGATGTTATTTCGTCTATAAGCTTTCGTATTTCTACTGAATTCTTCATAGTCACTTACCAAATATTTTTTCTGCTGGACCCTGCGCTCTATGAATGCCTCCCTGATGCTCTCCACCTCACATTGCAGGTGTAATATTCCACCACTCAGCTTTACCACCAAATTTATTCTCTATCACATGATGCGCATCGTAATTTCTGGTTTTCATATTGCCATTTTTATCAGTGAATTTTTCTTTTGGCCATATCTCGCCTGTATTTTTTTCCCACTCAGCCCTCAAACTTGGCAACTTATCATTGAATTCTGCCCTATTCAATTTAACCTCTTCTCTAGATAGGCGTGAATAATTGTTCTCTCGTAGGTCAGCTTTCAAAAGCTCTAATTGTTTAGGCGTGAACTGCCTACCGGTCAAATTCTGGATGTCCGTAAGATATGACTTCGCATCCTTGGACAACTGAGTGCTAAGAAGCCCTGTCGCGGCCTCACCATTTTGAACAGTACCTCTTACACTACTTGCAGTGGCTTTTGCACCAACGCAATCAAGGTATAAAACTAAGACCCTCTATACTTTTAACTACACCATATAGCCCGCCATCCTCATTTGCGCAAGTATTGCCTCATCAAGTTGTTGGTCAGAAATACCTCTAATCGATTTGGCACTCTTCCATTTCCATATTACAGGAAGGATTTTGCTATCCAAACGATCAAGTTCTTCCAAAAAAACATTTGCTAAAACATACTTATCCAACTCAGGATCAGCGTCTAACATCAAGTTCAGTACAGTGCTCGGCATTTTTCCTTCCAGCAACTGGGCTAACAAATTGTTATTTTTTAAAGGTGACATAATTGATGCCTCCAATGGTTTCAATTTTCTCAACCTTTCCGTATCCGTACTTTTGGGCTATTTGGCCTGTCCATGTATTCAAAGCAGCATTTTCTTTTGACATTCCATTGGCAATATTCTCGAGATATCGAGCAGTGTTAACGCTGTCAGTGCCCGCCTCCCAAGCCCCACGGATTTGATTGACCTTGATGCCTTCATTGCCGAGGCGTTGCATTGCGCTGGCGAACATATCAGTGCCTGATGCATCGTAGTAGGGATGATTCTGTGCAGCACGAATTTCAAATCCCAGCACTCCCGCTTTATCCACATTCACGACCAATCCTGCTACGCCATCAGGATCGCCATACTTGAGCTGGACTCCCCCATCATTGAACGGCTTCATCGTAAAGTCATTTGTAACATCAACTTTCGGGATGGGTGGATCAACTCTCCCAAGTTCTTTTGCACCGTCAAGAAAGCTCTAAGAGTTCAACGGATCCCAAAGCACTCTCTTTACATACGCTATTGATTCCTCTTCAGTATCGAAGTCTTGGACTTCATAATCATCATTCAAAAGCATTTCTCTCCAACGCACACTCTTATCTTCGAACGCTGCAGCCAGCTCAGCTTTCATCTCATCCAGCTTTCCACTTGATATCAAGCCTCTTAGGTATATATTTTTAGCAGCTTCCTCCTGAAAACCAAAGTCTGCAGAAAATATAGTCTTTAGCATATAGCGAATATTTTCATACATTATAATATCCCTCTATTTTGCCAACGGCGCTGGAAAAATAGTGATAGTCTCCCAAACATTTTTGCCAGGATTAAATTGATAAACACCTTCTACGCTGCGTAAGTTGCTTACTTTAGCAGGAGCGCCTAGAACTTCTAAATTTTTAGCTGTATTACCGCTTGGCCAAATCCTCTTAAACCCTCTACCAAGGTCAGCCCCGACATCACCAACATCATCAGCCGTGACTCTAACTGTATCGCTGCCAGGATTACGAGCTATCGCTTTTTGCAAAGCGTTGGTTCGGACGAACTGATCAGCTTGAACCAACAAATCGTCAGAATGGAAGGCGGAGGACAATGGAGGAACCGATGGACCTATAGCGCCGTCCGGCTTTACACCGGTCTTTGCCCTGACCATCAGGTCTCCGTCAGTAACGTTACCACCGTGAACACCCAGTGAATGTGCGTTCGGATGACTTGTGAGCAACTCAAGTTTTTGTTGATCAATTTCACTTGAGGTATTTTTTGGGCCGTCGAAATTTGCATCCTTAGCTGCAGTTTTACCTGTCCCCACAACTCCAGTTTCTCCAGAAACCAAACCGGATGGAGTTGCTTTTGCACCAATACCAAAATCCGTAGCGCCATCAACAACCTTACCATCGACGGAAATCGGGCCCCGATTGGCGCTTGCTGGAAGCTCGGCACTGTAGGCAGTCGATGGTGCAAGTGTCGGACCTTTTGTTGCAACGGCTTCGCCTGCCTCTCTTCCGCCAAAATACCCCTCCGGCAGCGCACACGGCCCCGTATTGTGTACCCACGTCTTCAGATCCCCAACGTAGAACGTATGCCCCACATCAACCGTCAGGTTGTACGTCTCGCCCACTGGCAGGTAAAGCTCCAGCGACTCAACCTCAGATGACGTGTTGTCCGTATCGCCATCTGCCAAGGATTGCAGCAGGTCCCCCGGCTTCAAATCGATTACAGAGATAAAGTCGCGCTTGGCCGGTACGTAGAACGGGTGGCCCGGGGTGACCAGCAGGGTTTCGCCTTGCGCTTTGCCGTCGGCGCGAACGCTTTTCAGCTTGAGGCGGTAAATCGGTTGGTCTGTGCGTTGATGGGTGGCCAGAATTTTAGCGGCGAAGGGTTTGCCGCCTTTTTCGGGTTTGCTCCAGACCACGTCGCCGACTTTGAGCGACTCGATAGTGCGGTCGCCGTTGGGGGTCGAGACTTTAGTGCCGGCCGCGAAGCAGCAAGGCTCTTTGTATCTCGAGAGGATGACATCATCGCGTCGGGTCGCGAACAGGTCATCGGCCCTGGCGAAGCTGCCCACATCACCGGTGTAGACGGTTTGCTCGTATTTCCCAATCGAGGTGGTCGGGGCTGTCGCATTGGCGCCGGTGCGCTCGAAGCGCACGGCCGAGTCGAGGCTGTTGGGGTTCAGGCCATAATTGGGGATGTCATCCGCAACGCGTGCGATGCCGCTGCTGCCAAGCGCTTCCTGCCGGCCGACGCTAGCCAAACCGGCGGCGGAATCGGTTCGCGCCACAAGCAAGCCGTCCGCTCTTACGAGATTGGAGACCTCGCTCGCCTTCCCAAGCTGCCCGAACTTTGTCCAAGCAAATCCTGGAGCGGCGGCAGCCAACGCGGTACTGACGACTTCTGAGGCTAGGGCCGCTGATTCATAGCTGTTTCCCTGCAATTCAGCGACAAATCTCCTCCCCTCCAGCCCGGTTGTTACATGACCAATTACATCGACCCGAGGCTCGACAATTGGGCCCAGGAACCCGTCAGTGACGCCCAGCAGGTTTTGTTTGTTGAGGATCTCGTTCCCAATCTTGGCAACGCTTGTCACCGCCCCCCACGCAAAGCGACCAACCCCTGCCAGTCCACCTTTAGCCAGCTCGGCGGAGTCAGTCGATTTGCCACTGTAATCCAAATTGGTCTTGTAAAAATCCACCGTCTCTTGGGTGTTATGCTTTGCTGGGTCACCCAGGTTGTCGATGTTTATATTGCTGTCTCTGTAGGCAGTAGGTCGAGTTGTGCGGAAATCAAGAATCAACGCCGCCGTTTCATTACCTGAGTACCCCTGTCTTCCTTCCGCGGCCGCATCTGTACGGGCGTAATAGCTTGCCACGGGCGTAAGCGCCAGACCTAAATGCTGCAAGACCTTCGTGTCGATCTTGTCGACGTCTTGTGCCGGGATTGACTTACTCCAGCCCTCATCGGTGTAGTAAGCCAGTGCGACGCCCATCAAGCGCGCCGCTTCTTCAGTACTGATCTCTTTTGCTGCTGCCAGCTTCGGCGCTTCCTGTGCAATCAACTTCGCGGCATCGGGGTGCAACTGCTCGTTGTACCGCTCAACATTGCCCGCCACCCACGCGGCGTCATTCGGGTTGCCGTTAACCAGCGAGCCGGCGGCAATCCCGATGAGTTGCGCGGTGGCGACTTTGAATTGATTATCGGTGGCGAAGCGCTCATCCAGGTACTTACCGAGGTTCTCGTTCGCAATCGCCGTCAAGCCTTCAGCCGCACCGGCGGCAATAGCGCCGGTCTTGAAGTCGCCGCCTCGGGCTGCTGAGAGCGCGCCACCGAGGAGGGCATGCATCAAGACCTTCTGCGTCGAGCCGGGGCTCAGGTCCAGCTCGTTCGCGAGATTGCCAAGGCCGTTGTTGCCGGCCGCTGCGGCCAGATCGAAACCTTGCGACACCAAGGCCGAGCTGAGGTTGTCTTTCAAGCTGCCGCCGTTGATGGCGGTGGAGATGCCACTTTCGATGACGGCATGGGTGCCGCCGCGCAGCACCGCATCCTGTGCTTTCTGCCAGCTGAGCCAGTCACTGGAATAGCCTGGGTTCTGCACCGGCCCCGCCGTGGTGACTTTGGCGCCCGCACCGTCGGCCGGGCTCGCGCCCTTGAACCAATTACTGTCTGCGTAGTTCAACGCCCCGGTTGCCAGCCCGGCGATGGCGGCGTTTTTCAGGCTGCTGCTGCTGAAGGTGTCCTTAAGCGCAAGGCCGAGGTTGCCTTTGTTGTTGATCGTACTCACAACACCGGTGCTGGCCATCGAAGTCAGTGCGGCGGTGACCATCATGTTGCCAAGCCCGGCACTGGTGGCGGCAACCGCCGCCGACGTACTGGTCGCCGCAACCGCGGCTGTACCGGCGGCCATGGCAGTACTTGAGCCCGCTGTCGCGCCTGCAGCCCAGCCAGCCATCGCACTCGCACCGCCAGCCGTCAGCACGGTCACGATAATAATGACCGCTAGCATTACACCCTGGCCCATGCCCGAGTTGCTGTACTTGAAGGAGTCATGCAGCTCTTTTACCTGGCGCCAATCCACATCGCCGCGCTTCTCGGCTTCCTTGAGCCAGGCCAATTGCGGGTCGGCCTTGACCATGGTGTCGATGGTCTGGCTGACGGTTTGCTGGTCAACTTGCTTGACGTCGATTTTCAGGCCGTTCACGGCTTGGATGACGGTCTGCCCTTTTGCAACCAGTTCGCTCTGGCGCAGGGTTTCATCGGTTTTGCCTTTGCCCTTCATCGAGAACCAAGCCATGTCGCTCTTGCTCTTGGTATGGCTCTCGTCGTGATAGTCCTTCACGCCTTCAAACGTCACGGCGCCGCCGCTTTTCAAGATCAGGTCGTTGCCGCTGTTGAGCTTGGCGACCTGGTACAGCTGGTCGCCGTTGCTGACCAGGGTCAGGTTGCCTGCGGTCTTGATCTCAGTGCCGACGTTGGTGGTTTGGGTGACTTCATCGCGCTTGGCTTTTTTCGCGCCCCACCCACCGTTCTCCTTCATGTCATACAACGTATGCGTGCTGTTCTGCGCCGCCAGCAGGTTCAACTTATCGCCGCTGTACAGATACGCTTCATTGCCCGCACTGATCTTGCTCGCCACCAGCGTCGTATCGCGCCCGGCCTGGCTGGTAAAGTCGCCGCCCGCCGTCAACACGCTGGCCACTTGCGTGGTCTGCTCGTCCGCCGTCTTGATGCGTTTTTTGCCGTGTTTTTCTTTGCCCTCGACGTTGTGCATGTCGCTGACGGAGGCGACGTTGAAGTCGCGCCCAGCCTGGATATTCAGGTCTTTGCCGGCAGTGGCATTGCTGCCGATGATGTTGACGTCTTGCCCGGCTTGCATGTTGAGGTTGCCGCCTGCCGTGACGGTAGCGGCGAGGTTTTTGACGTCGGTGGTGATGCTGGATTTGTGCCCGCCGTTGCTGAATTCATGTTTCACGCTGGTATCGCTGGCGGCGACGAGGTTGAGGTCGCGGCCAGCAGTGAGGGTGGCGTCGTTACCGGCGACCAATGCGCCGCGGTTGGTGAGGTCGCGCCCGGCATCGATGGCCAGGTTGCCACGCGCGGTGATAGTGCTCGCGCTGGCATCGGTGAGGGTGCGCATGCCGGCGCCGTCACGTACTTGAATCGCGGTGTTGTCGTTGGTGATGTCGCCTTTGATGGCAGCAAGGCTGACTTGGCTGCCTCGAATTTCGCCGCCCATGGCGTTGCGGATGCTGTCTTGGGCCAGCAGGCTCAGGTTGTTGCCGGCTTCGATCAGGCCGCCGTTGTAGATGCTGCCACTGCTGACGGCGGAGAGGTTGTTGCTGGCGCGCAGGGTGCCGACGTTAACCAGGTCGCCACCGGTGACGAGGTTAAGGTCGCGACCCTGGATCAGGCTGTTGCCACGCACGTTGCGCGATTCGGCCTGTGCCAGGTAGAGCACCGGCACGAGCACGGTTTGGCCGTCGACCACGCGGTTTTCCATCCACACGATGTCGTGGGTCAGGGCGCCGACTTGCTGGCCGGTGAGTGTCACGCCGACGCTCAGGCGCAGCGCGTCTTTGCTGGCTAAGGCGTTGTCCATCAGGTAGCGGAACTGGTCGGCGTCGCTGAGCAGGCCGCCCGCCAGGAAGCGCTGGCCGGTTTGTGCGAGTACCGCGTCGCGAATCAGGCGGGTCTCGTATTGGCCATCGCCGAGGCGGCGCCAGGCGTTGTCGGCGGTGTAGCCGAGTTTGCCGAGCATGTAGTCGGAGCTAAAGAAGCCCGATGCGGTGGTGAACTCGGGGTTGGTTTCGATCAGGTAATGGCTGGTGGGGTCGGCGCTTTTGACGAACAGGCCGTAGTCACCCTTGGGCAGTTGGAAATACGGCGAGGTGGTGGGGTCGACCGGGGCGAACGGCGTGCCGGTGTAGTCCACGGGTACGAAGCCGCCGCCCGGCGCGAGGGTCACCACGGGCAGCACGGAGCCTGGCGCTTGGGCGCTGGCATCGTTGGCGTGCTTGCTGAGGCTGATATTGATGCCACCGACGGGGATGCCGGTCTGGTCGTCGCCGAGGGTGCCGGTCAGTTGTGCTTTTTGGTTTTCAAGCAGCGTGCCGTTCTGCACGTTGTTGGTGACTTTGGACAGGTCGACGGTGCCACCTGCCTGCAATGTGGCGTTGTAGGCATTGCCGTCGTTGGCGGTCCAGGTGGTGACGTTGCTCATCTCCACAAATCGCTCATCGCTGGAGCGTGCCTTGAGCGCTTCGAACTTCGCCAGGTCAAAACCGCCCGCTGCGACGGCAGCGTTGTAGGCCGGAATCTCGGTGAACTGCACCAGGTCCCAGTAATCCTTGTCGATCTTCATGCGGTTGCCGATGACGATATGGTTCTGCCCGGTACGGGTGCCTGCGCCTTGGTTGAGCAGGTCGTTGGCGATAATGCTCAGGTTGCGGTTGGCGGCCATCAGGCTGTAGCGGTTCTGTACGTTATCGCCCTGGATCAACAGGTCGGCCCCGGCTACAAGGCGTGCGGCGGCCGAGTCTTTGATCGCCGATTCAACGTAGGTTTGGTCGATAAAAGTCTGGCCGCGCTTGAACCAATCATGCCCCTTGCAATGCTGGATGCACTGCCACACCACGCTGCCGCTGGTCAGGGTTTTACCCAGTTCGAATTCAGCCTTGGCGTTTTCGACGAACGCGGCGCTGATGCCGATGTTGCCCTCACTTTCGACAGTGCCCGACAGGTTGCTGAATACCACCGCCCGCCCGCCATCCACGCCCGCAAACGTGAGGTTGCCTTTGCTGTAAACATCGCCATAGGTGTTGCTGAAGCCATTAGCGCGCAGCGTCAGGTCGCCACCGCTGAACAGCAGCGAATCGGCGCCGTTGGTGATGCCGTTGACGGCAGTGAGGTTCACCGCGCCTTGGGCGCCCATCGTGCCACGGTTGCCGATTTGTGCCGCCGCGATGTCCAGCTGCTGACGCGCAGTAAGGAAACCGAGGTTGTCGAGGGTGCCGCTCAGTTTGAGCTGGGTGTTGTTGCCCGCCAAGCGCCCGCCATTCTGGCTGAGGTTGTTAGCCGTCACGCTGAGGTTTTGCTGGGTCGCAATGCGGCCGCTGTTGTTCAGGTCGCCGCTGAGCGTGATGCTCACGTTGCCGTCGCTGAGCAGTTCGCCGCCGTTGTTCAGGCTGGCCACGTCGAGGGTCAAGCCCTTGCTGCTGGCCATGCGGTCGCCGGCCTTAAGGTTCAGGCCTTGGCTGCTTTTGTAGGTGAGGGCTTCGTTGAGTTGCACGCGGCCCAGGCCATCGACGTTGCCAAACGCCCAGTCAGCCGTGCCCAGGCCATTGATGCTGCCCTGGCTGCCGGTGAGGCTGGCGGTGTTGATGCGGAACAGGCCGGTGCCCGCGTGTTGCAACTGGCCGCCTTGGTTGTTCAGTTGCGTGGCGTCGAGGCTGAACGCCGCGCTGCCGAATTCGAGGGTGCCGTTCTGGTTGTTGAGGCTGTTACTGAGGTTAAGGCTGCTGCTGGCGCCGCCCAGCGCGCGCAGTTGCCCGCCTGCGCTGTTGTCGAGGTTGCCGCCGTTGAGGGTCAGGCCCTGGTTGGCTTCGATCAGGCCGCCTCGGTTGGTGAGCGTGTCGCGTGAGGCCAGGTTGAGCTGGTTGCCGCTGATCTGGCCTTGGGCGCTGTTGTCGAGCGTGGCACCGCTGATCGTCACCTGTTCTTTACCGAACAATTTGCCGCCACGGTTGGCCAAGGCTTCGACGGTCAATTGCAGGTTGCCGAGCAGGCTGGCCATCAAGCCGCCGCTGCTGTTATCGACCGTGTTGGCAGTGACGGTCAGGGTGTCGCCTTGCACGGTGCCGCCGAGGTTATCCAGGCTGGCGGTGTCGAGCTGAGTGTGCGCGCCGCCGCTGAGGATCAAGCCTTTGCGGTTGCTCACGTCCTGGCCGCTGTAGCTCAGGCCTTGGTTGCCGGCAAGCAGTTGGCCGGCGTCGTTGTTCAGGTGCTGCGCGGCGATGTCGAGGCGCTTGCCGCGCAAGGTGCCGCCGCTGTTGTTCAGCGTAGTGAGGGCCTTGACCAGCACGCTGCGCTCGCCCGCGTCGATCACGCCGCCAGCATTGGTCAGCAGGTTGCTGACGTTGAGGGTTACGTCGCCGTCGTTGCTGACCAGCGAGCCTGTGTTGCTGTTGTTGAGGTGCTGCGCGGTGACGTCAACCGACGTGCCGATCAGGATGCCGGCGCTGTTGTCCAGGCGCTCGCCTTGCAGCTGCAACAGGCCTTCGCTTTGAATGCGGCCTTGGGCGTTGAGCAATTGGCCCGGGCCTTTGAGCAGCAGGCTCACACCCGGCGCGCCACCGGCCAGCAGGCCCGCGTTGCGGTTGTCCAGGCCCGAGGCGCGCACGTCGAGGTGGTCACCCACCACGCGCCCAGCGCGGTTGTCGATGTCGCCGCCGCTTACGTCGAGCAGCAGTTGCTTGCCGACGATCACGCCGCTTTGGTTATCCAGGTTCGCCGCATGCAGCTCGACATCGCCCTGCCCCGCCTGCAAGCGGCCCTGGGCGTTGTTGAGCTGTTGCGCGGTGGCGAGGGTCAACTTGCCGGTGTTGGCGCTCAGCACGCCGTTGGCGTTGCTGCTGAGGCTGCCGGCGTTGAGGTTCAGATCGGTGCTGGCCTGGGCGAAACCCTGGCTGTTGTTGAAGGCATTGGCGACGGTGAGGTTCAGCGCGCCGTTGTCAGCCTGGATCAGGCCCTTGAGGCTGTTGTCGAGGTCGCCGGCATTCACGGTGAGGGCACTGGCCACCAGCACGCCGTTCTGGTTGTTCAGGCTGCCCGCGTTGACGGTCAGGTTGTTGGCGATGACTTGCCCGCCGCTGTTATTGAGCGCGGCACTGGTCAGCACCAGGCTGCCGCCAGCCATTTCGATGCGGCCTTGGCGGTTGTCCAGCGCGGCGCTGTCGAGGGTCGCGGCCTGGCCTTCACCGAAGCGAATCAGCCCGCCAAGGTTGGCGATGGCCGGCGCGCTGAGCGCCAGGTTTTGCTCGCCGTACAGGCGTGCCGTGGTGCCTTGGTTGGTCAGGTTGGCGGTGCTGACGCTGACGGTTTTGCCCTGAATGATCGCGCCCTGGTTGGTCAGCGCTTGCGCGGCAGTGATCGCCAAGGCGCGGCTGGCCAGCAAGTTGCCGCTGGTGTTGAGTGTTTGCGCGTTCACCACCAGGTCGCCAGTGGCGTTGCGGCTGTTGTCCGCTGCCACACCGGCTTCGATGATGCCGGGGTTGGTGACGGTGGTCGCGTTGAGTTCGATGCGTTGGCCGGCAGCCACGCTCTGCTGGTTGACCAAGCCTTGGGCGCTGGTGACCTGCACGTTGCCGGTGGCGTAGACCTTGTCGGTAAGGTTGACGTTCTGCGCGGTGACTTTGACGTTACCGGTGGCCGACGTCTGCGCCATGCTCAAGTGGCCGTTGGCATCCAGCTGGATATCGCCGCCGCTGGCGGCCAGTGTGCCGTCGAGTTTCACGCCCACACCGGCTTCGGTGCCGACCAGTTTGATCGCACCGGCGTACATGCCGCCCAGCGCCGAGGAATCGATGGCCAATTCTGGTTTGGCGCTGCCGTCGTCAGCGCGCGTGGTGGTTTTCAGGCTTTGGGCATCGACGTCGTTACGCCCGGCGATCACGGTCAATTCACGCGCGTTGATCTGCGCATTGATCTTGGCCGAGCGGGTGATGATTTCGAAGCGGTCGACGTTACTGGCGTTGAGGCCCTGGCCGTCGATGGTCACGGCGCCGCCGTCGACCTGATAACGCTGCAACTGGCCGCTCGCGTCGAGCACCGGTTTGCCGGTGGTCAGGGTCACGTTGGGGGTGTTGATAAAACCGCAACCGCTGCACGTGATGCCGTAAGGGTTGGCGACGATGACCTTGGCCGACTGCCCCGCCACTTCGGTGTAACCGCGCAACTGGCTTGGGCTGCCACCGTTGACTTCGTTGAGGATAACGCTGGCCGCGCCGCCCTTGAGGTTAGGGTTGCCGATGATGTAGCCGCCCAGTTGGGTGTTGGTCACCGCGCCCGTGGCGTTGTTGAGGATCACGCCGTTGGGGCCGACGTTGTAGTCCTTGAATTGGTTATGCGACAAGCCACTGCCATTGGGCGTGGCGATGTTCACCACGGGCACGCCATTGCCGGCTTGGCCAACAGTGGTGCCCGGCGCGCTGACCACAATGCCTTCGGCCTGGGCCAGCAGCGGCTGCCAGAACAGCGCGTTGGCCAGGATCAGCACCAAGCCGCGCTTGGGCAAGCCGAAGAACGAATCTCGCGGCTTCAGCGCAGCAGAAGGTTGGCGGGCCAGGAAGGCAAAGTGGCGAACATCCATTGTCATAGTCTCGATGTAACGGGGCGTTGAATTACAGGAAGAAATCCATGCGGAAGTAGATCGGCGCTTCGCGCTCGCTCATCACTGCCGGGCGTTCCAAAGAGTGCGCAAAGGTCACGCTGGTGCTGACGTATTTGCCACGGGCGAACAGCTCCAACGAGTTGCTGGAGACCCGGCCGTGCACTTCGCCGTTGTAGCGGCCGTTGCTGATCACGCCTTGGTCGTAGCCGACGCTGGCGCCGTACTCGGCAAAGGCTGGGCGCATCCAATCCCAGGTCACCGGGCGGGCCCAGCGCACGTCGTTGCGCCAGTAACCGCCGCTGTCGCCGTTGAGTTGCTGGTCTTTGAAACCGCGCACCGAGGCTGAGCCACCCAGGCTCATGCGCTGGGGGCTGAACAAGATGTCTTCGCTGTGTTGGCCGGTGGCCAGGCTGGAAAAGCTGAACGACTCGCCCCACAACGTGAACGGCTGCAGGTAGCTGACGGTGGCGGTGTATTTGCGATAGCGCGCACTGGGCTGGCGGTTGCCGTACGCGTCGCGCTCGTCGTTGGCTTGGGCGTCGAAAGCACCGATGCCGTTTTGCATGCCTAGGTCGAGGTTGACGAAGGCATTGCCAATGCGCCGGCCATGGTTGATGCCCAGTTGCAGTTCGCTGAGGCGGTTGCTGCTGGTCTCGAGGTGAGCCTCATTGATGTAGTTGTTGGTGCGCAGGTGCGCCAGGCCAACGTTGAGCGAGGTCTTGCTCACGTCGTCACGATGGATCACCCGCTCGGCGCGAAACTGGTGGTTCTGGTTGTCGCCCGACTGTTTGAACTTGAAGGTGTCGGTGTAACCCAGCGCGCGGTAATCGCTCTCGCTGTAGGTGTAACTGAAGTTCCACCAGCCCCACGGCACGTTGTAGTAGAGCATGGTGTTTTTCGAGGTTTTCTGGTGGTCGCTGACGGCATCGTGGCCGCCGCGCAGTACCAGTTGGTCAGCCAGGCCGAGCGGGCTGTCCCACTCAAGGCCAGCGCCCCACTGCTGCTCGCCGGTGCTTTTCTGGCCGTCGTTGTTACGCGACAGGCTGGCGCGCCAGGGCTTTTGCGCGGTGTTCTTGACCACCACGTCGCTGCCGCCGATCTGGCGGCCGGGGGTCAGTTCCATTTGCGCCTGCTTGGAGGGCAAGCGATTCAGTTGGTCCACCAGTTGCTCGACTTCGCGCAGGTTCAGCGCCTCGCCGACCTTGCCAGGAAAGGCCATGGCCAGTTCGCGGTCGGTCACCGTGCTGCCTTCGGCGCTTTTCAAGGCTTCGAGTTTGCCTTCGACCACCAGCACTTGCAGATGGCCGCTGGAGAGGTCTTGTTGCGGCAGGTAGGCGCGGCTGGTGACGCGGCCTTTGGTGATGTAGTAGTCGGTGATGACCTTGAGCAACTCATTGAGCTGCGAGACGCCCAGGCACTCGCCGATGTAGGGCTTGAGCAGGCGCTCGCGGTCTGCGGCGGCCAGGCTGTCGGCGCCCTTGAGTTCGATGTCTTTGATCGGAAAGCAGCGCGTGTCCGCCGGCAAGGCCGGGGCCTGGGGCTTGGCTTCTTTGCCGGGCAGGTCCTGCAGTTCTTGCAGGCGCCGTTGCTGCTCTTCGAGCAAGCGGTTTTGCCGGTCACGGATCAGGTCTTGATCCCCAGGTGTGGGGGCGGCCATGGCAGTGTTCAGGCTCAAGTAAGCGAGCAGAAAAGTGCACAGCAAGTACCGAGTCCGTGGCAATAACGAAGACATGTTCGATCCATCGAAAATCAAGGGGCGGCAAACTAACATCGAACTTGCGCTTATCCAAGAAACTGGATTAGTTGCACATTCGTACTAGTTACACCTGCAAACCATTGATAGATAACAATAAATAATTATCAAAAAAGAGTTACAGCCTGTTGCTGGAAGTTTTATTCCGACAAGCGGCTACTGTTTTGATAGCGTTTCGAACAAGTACTGATGAAATGCCATTAGTTAGCCATCAAGTTCTTGTCGAGATAGATTAGTACCGAGGAATACAGAAAAGTTCGCGGTGGTTTTGTGAATTGGATCCCATTTATCGGATTAGTCTGGCGCAGGGCTTGTTGTGGCGAGCGGGCTTGCCCCGCGTTGGGTGGCGAAGCCGCCCCTATCAGAACCTCTGCGGTATGTCAGGCAAGAACGTGTCGTAAGGTTTGGGGCTGCTGCGCAGCCCAACGCGGGGCAAGCCCGCTCGCCACAACAACCCCTCAGCCGGCGCCTTTGTCTTTTTCCATCCCCGGCACCAACGTCAGCGCCGGGCGCTCGACGTCTCGGGACACGTGCGACTTCACGTCTTCCACACCGCCGTCTTCGTCGTTGTGGATCACCAGTACACCCGGCTTGCGGAACTGCTCCAGGTGGCCGTCGCCGAGGTTGAAACTCTCACTCATTTGCTTGTCGCTGAGGGCATTGGCCTCGGCGCGGCGTTGGGCGAACTTGCGGCCCCGGCGTTGCTGATAACGCGCCCAGCTGATGAGGATCACCGCATTGAACAGGGCAATCCACAGGTAGATCTGCAAGGTGTTGAGCGCCGCAAAAATTGGCGCTTCAATGCGTGGGCCGCCGTGGGTTTCCAGCATCGCGGTCATCCCACGCGCCAACAGCCAAATCAGCCCAGCCCAGGCCAGCAGGGTCAGCAGCACATCGATGACCCACATCACTGAGTTTTGGCGAGTTCTGACCAGTTTCATGGTCACGCCTCCTCTTCACTAGGTTTAATACCACGGTCCGGGCTGACCCAGCGCGCGCGTTTCTGGTGCTGGTTGAAGAGCACCTTAGGAAAGCTGACCAAGGTGGTGAACAAGCTGACCAGCCAGAACACCATTGGGTACCACACGGTCCAGAACAGGGTTTTCCACAGGCCTTTCTCGTAGCGCCGGTCGATCAGGATGCTCACCGCAAACTGCAGCAGGCACACCATCGCCAACACCAGCCCGGTAAACGCCGGTGGCATCAGCGAATCCACAGCAATCGCCTGTGGCAGCACCACGAATTTACCCACGCCCCAGAAGATCACCGACAGCAGGAAGGTGAAGGCCCAACCGGTGGACAGGCAGTATTCGAACAGCAGCGGCCACAGGTAGCGGTGGCGCCATTGCCAGATGCCACGAATGTTTTTGAACAGCACCTCGGCGCCGCCCTGGGCCCAGCGCAGGCGTTGTTTCCACAGGCCGCCGACGGTTTCAGGCATGAGGATCCAACACAAGGCGCGGGGTTCGTAGAAGATCGCCCAGTGATCGAGTTGCAGCTTCCAACTGACATCGATGTCCTCGGTGATCATGTCGGTGCTCCAGTAGTCGATGCGGTCCAGCGCCTTCTTGCGAAACGCCACCACCACACCCGACACCGTGAAGATCCGACCGAACACCCGCTGGGTCCGCTTGATCAAGCCGATGATCGAGGAGAACTCGCCCACCTGCACCCGACCGATCAGCGTCGAACGCGTGCGAATGCGTGGGTTGCCGGTCACGGCGCCCAGGCGCGGGTTATCCAGCATCGGCGCCACCAAGTAGGCCGCCGCGTTTTTATCGAGCAAAGCATCGCCGTCAATGCACACCAGGTATTCACTGCGCGCGGCCACGGCGCCCATGCGCAAGGCCACGGCTTTGCCCTGGTTCTGCGCCAGGTGCAGCACGCGCAGGCGTGGGTGTTCCAATGCCAGGGCATCGAGGACCGCCGCGGTGTTGTCTTTGGAGCCATCGTTGACGGCGATCACTTCGATGTTCGGGTACAACTGGCCCAGCGCCGCGTGAATCGTTTCGGCGGCGTTATCGCCCTCGTTGTAGCAAGGAATGATGATCGAGATCAGCGGGTTACCGGCCAGGGTCGGCGCGGGGGTGTCTTCTTTCCAGGGCCAGTGACGCTCCCAGTGCAACCAGAAGTACAGCCCGCCGGCGATCCACAGCGCCGACATGAAGAGCGGGTAGAAAAACACGAAGTCCATCAGGAACTGCCCGGTGACCAAAAAGATCAGGCCAAGGGGCACACCCAACACCAATGCCAGCACGAATAAAGCCAGGAGTCTGTCGAACATGGTCAAGGGTTCCATTGGTTGGACAGGGCCGGACGGACTGTCTTCAAGTCCGGCGAGTTTTCCAGGAAGTTGTCCGGGTAGTAGCCAAAACTCTTGACTCCCTGGCGCTTGAGCACACCCATCCATTCGGCCATTTGCGCACCGCTGAGGTCCGGGGCGGCGGGGGTACGCCAGTCCTTGGCTTGCAACTCGAAAACGGTTTTGTCCAATGCGCCGGGGCGCGCCTTGACCGTGGCGACCAACTTTTCCAACCAGGCGTTGGACGTTTTCAGTTCCTGCCCTTCCATCAGCGGCATCGCCATCGGCGCGGTCCAGTCGTAGGCCTGAAGGAAATCATCGAGGTTCTGTGCGAACCAGGCTTCGCTGGCCGGGTTGAGCATTGGCTCGGCGAAGATATTGCGCGCGGTCAATATCTGCGGGCCACCGATGGCGCGGACCTTGGCGGTCAGCTCATGGGTGAAGTCGATCAAGTAGCGGCTCTTGAAGCGCGTCCAGCGTTGCATCACCGCCGGGTCAGCGCGCAGCGCAGCGATGCTGTCCGGCAAGCCGTTGGCGGCATAGGCCTTGAGCGCGGCGGGGCTGGCGTCTTCGAAGTCGGAGAGCACCGCATCGTCGTGGTACAGCACACCGTCGATGGCACTGTTGCGCACCAGGTCTTCGTAGATCTCGCCAATGATCTTGCGTACCTGCGGATCAAACGGCGACAAGCGCTTGTATTGATCCGGGTCGATGCCAACCTTGCCGGTTTCCGGGTCCCAGCGGGTCACACGTGGCAGCTTGGGATCGAGGGCGAAACTGAGCACGGGCATCCACGCATACACACTGGCATGGGCACGAGTGTGCAACTGCCAGGAAACGCGGTTGAACAGGTCGGCGCGCACCGGCAAGTGACGGTTGGGGAAGTACAGCGAATGCACCAGGCCGTCACCCTTGGGGTCGGCGAACGCTTGCAGGAACACGGTGCCTGCGCCCATGTCCACCACCCGTTGCACCAGTTGGTCGAGGTTACGCGCTTCTTGGGCTGGGTCCGGGTCGTAGACGTTGTCCAGGTCCACGTGCAGCACGCGCAGCGGAGCCTGGGCTTGCACCGCCACCATGCTGTTAGCGAAGTGCTCGCCGTCCGGGTCGGAAGCCACCAGGAAGCGTGGGCTGTTCATCAGGTTGCCAAGGCTGTCGAGGCCGTCTTCCAGGGTCAGGGCCATCTGGTAGCCCTGCTCACCGACGATCGCCAGCGACGTGCCCTTGGCTGCGCCGTATGGCCACACCCATACGCGTGGTGCTTTACCGGTCACGGTGCGGATCTTGTTGGAGATCGCCGCGACATCAGCCTGCATGCGCGCATCGAATTTCGCCTGATCTTCATAACGCCCGGTGGCCGGGTCAAAGCGCAGGCTGGTCGCCGCCGGCTCTAGGTTGCCCTGGGGGTTGGCGAGGATCCCTTTGTGGTTGTTGTCGGTATGCGCGGCGATTTCCACCAGGCCGGACTGGGACACCTCGCGAATCTGTTGCCAGGTGAGGAATTCCCCACGTGGGCGCGGCGAGCCGGCGAAGTCCACTGGTTGATTGAGCGGCGTATCGATCCAATACCCCACCGGCGCCAGCAAGGCCGGCCAGTGATAGGCGCGCAGAATCGGCATGACGCGGGTGTAGAAGCTGGAGTAGCCGTCATCGAAGCTGAGCATGATGGCTTTGGGCGGCAACTCGGGGCCGCCACGACGCGCGGCCAGTATCTGGTCGACGCTAACGGCCTGGTAGCCATTCTCGCGCAGCCAGGCCAGCTGCTCGATCAAACGTTCGGTACGCACTGCCACCACCGCCTGGTCGGGGTCGCGATCCTCAACGTCATGGTAGGCAATGCCCAGGAAATGGTTTTTCGGCCACGGCGCTTCATTGGCCAGTGTCGGCCGCTCGGCAGGTGGGGTAAATGGCGCGGGTTGTTGGGCGCAGGCACTGGCCAGCACTAAACCCAGGACCAACAAGCAACGGCTGAGGACGGTCATGGTCAGGCTCTTTTAGAAACGGTAAGTGAGGTCGACGAGCAAGCGCAGATCGCGTTCGCGATTACCGTCATAAGGTCGGCTGATCAGGCTCAGGTTGGCGCCCACGTCCAGCACATCGTTCCAGCGAAAGCGCTGGCCATACCCGATCAAACCGACGCCACCGGTGGAGTAATCCCGCTGGCTGTAGGTACCCGCACCGAGTTGGAACTGCTGACTCCACTGGGTCTCGTAGCGGTGATAGAGCACATGGTTGACCGTGACGGTGGGCAACACGCTGAGGTCAGACTTGGGGTTGAAGTACACCGTGTCTTCCTTGGTGTTGCGGCTGGCGCCGACTTCCAGGCCCAGGTCCACTTGCACGCCCGGCGAGCTGTAGATGCCCTCGCGGCCGGTGAGCAAGGCTTCAAGCCGGTTGTTGCCGTCGCTGAAGTGCGACGGGCTCAAGGACAGCTTCCACTCGCGGCTTTCATTCGCGCGCCAGCGGATAAAACCACTGCCACCGTTGGCCGTGACATCAGCGTTCAGTGCCCGTAACGGTGTGGTGGTCAGCAGGTAGCCGAGGCTGCCGCCGTACTGCCAGTTGTCGTTGATATCGCGGGCAATCGAAACGCTCGCGCCTTGTTTGGAGCCATAACCATAGGAGTGGTTGGAGACTGCGGCTTCGAGAGTCATGTCACGGGTACGCCGCTCCACGCCCACAACTTGCCAGCGATGCTGGCCGCTGCCTTCGCTGAAGTCGGCCGTGGCATACCCGGCACCGGCGAACACCCGCCAGTCTTTGTCGATGGGCGGGGTGTAGATCCGACTTTCAATGCCCCAATCCCGGCTGCCCGCTACCGCACCGACGTCGCCGTTATTGCCGCCGCCGTAGCTTTTACCGGTGTAGGCCTCGACACGCAGTTCGGCCATGTCGTGCACATCCCTTAGGCGGCTCAGGCGCTGCACCTGCCGGCTGTCCGGGTTGCGGGCCAGCACGTCATCGGTCAGCACGTCCATTTGCCGCCACTCCTGCAGGTCCATGGCGGTGTAGGCTTGGCTCACTTCCAGGCCGATGTCACGCGGGGTCTGGGCTTCGGTTTCCTTGAGTATGCCCTCGGCGCGCCGGGGCAAATCACGGGCGCGGTACATATCAGCCTGGGCCAGGCGTAGGCCGACGTTACCTGGGGCTTTTGCCACCAACGCTTCCAGGCCGGCTTCGCTGCCAGGCAGGTCGCCGCCATAGACGCCGGCCTGGGCCGACAGTTGTTGCGCATCCATCCAGGCATCGTTGGGGTTACCGATGGGCAAGCCCTTGAGTTCGACCCGAGGCTTCTGGCTATTGGCGAGGCCATTGGCGACTTCGCGCGCATCGGCGCCTTTATCGCTTTCCTGCAAGGCGTAGAACAACGCCGTGGTGTCTTCAACCCGGTCATCGGGCTCGGCATCGGCGGCACTCAGCGCCTGGCGATACAGCGGCTCAGCATTTTCCGGTTGGCGCTGGTCGAGGTAAGACGCCGCCACCCAACGCACGGCGTAAGTGGGCAATTGCACGCCTTCGCCCTTGAGGGTTTCGTAATCACGGACCACATCAGCCGTGCGCGTGCGTGCCTTGAGGGCGCCCAGGCGGTCGATGCGCCAGCGCACCACATCGTCATGGGCGCTGGCATCCGGGGTCCAGCGGGCGAGCAGTTTGTCGTAGTCCTGCAGCGCGCGATCGGCAATGACGTAACGTTCTTTCTCGGTGCGCGTCGCGAACTCGGCCATGCGCACACGCTCGGCGGCGAGGTCACCTTCAAGACGGCGCTGGGTCACGGCGTCGAGCACGCCCGGGTGCTTGGCCGACAGGCGCAAGGCCGGTTCCGGCAGGCGGGCCCGTTGCAGGGCGATGATGTATTCGCGGATCACGTCAGGTTTGTCGCCAGCGCGAATAAAGGCCTGGTCGAACTCAAACAGCGCGTCGTAGTTCAGGCCCGCGCGGGTCAGCGCATAGCCCAGGGCCATGCGGCGGTTGGGGTCATTCGGTTGCGCCGCCACCAGTGCGCGGGTGCGTTGCACCGCTTCATTGGTTTGGCCGCCGTCGGCCTGGGTCAGGGCCTGGCCCAGTTGCAGGTCGACATTGTTCGGCTCACGCACCAGCGCCTGCTGATACACCGCCAAGGCCTGCGGCCACTGCTTTTGATTGCGGTAGGTACGGGCCACGGTGGCCAGTGCCTGGGTGGTCAGGTTGCGGTTTTTGCCTTGGGCCTCATACACCTTCAGCACTTCGGCGTCTTGCCCGGCCCACCCGGCAATCACAAGGTGATCGCTGATCTGGCCCGGTGTCTGGCGCTCGGCAGGCAGTTGACGTAATTGAGTGAGGGCCGGCGTGAAGTTGCCGTTGCGCGCCTGAATGATCAGGGCATCGTAGGCGGGATCGGCCACGGCAAGGGCGGGCATCAACAATTGACTGCATAAGGCGGCCCCGATGAGCAGTCGCAACCGGCCTGAAGCACTGATGGGTAGGGTTTGCAACATATCGTGAGCTTCCTTACACACGGAAAGCTATAACGATAGGTGGTCCTGAGCTGTTTGCATCAGGGCGCCGGCGTCTAATGACCCGACCAAGCTTTCCTGTAGGAACTATCCCCTAGTGACGTAGGGAAATGCCTAATTCAGAACAATTGTTCAGAATTGTGCGCACAACAGAAAAGCCAATGGGGGAGCAGACTTGCCTGAGCTGATCGGTCAGCGTCGGCCTATACGCCGACTGTTTGACCGCTGCCTCAGGCAACGCTGCTCCCCCACTATTTATTTCTTACTGGTGTAAGAAATCTTACTGCGCGCCGCTGACCGCACCCGCTTTAGCCATCACAAAACCAATGAATTGCTCGACGGTCATCTTCTGGCCGTTGAAGGTCACTTCATTGTTGGCGTAATGCAGCTTGGAGACCACGTCAGTGCCCACCAGGGTTGCCAGTTGAGTGCCGACGGCCATGCCGCTGACCATCTCGGCGGCCATCTGCGATTGCTGCTCGATGGCTTTAGGGTCGGTCACGCCGCCTACCTGCGCTTGCAGGGCAGCCACGTCGCCGATCATTGGCTTGGACAGGGTCAGGTTGGCATCCAGCAGCGCGATGACCTGCTTGCCCAGCTCAACCGGCGGCAGCTCCATAGTCGAAGGTTTGGCCAGGTCCAACACCAGGTTGAATTTGCTTTCGCCATGGGTGGTTTTCAGCGACAGGTTTTCCACCGCCACTTGCGGCTTGGCAGCCAGCACTTGGTTGACGTTGGCCTCGGCCAGGGTCTGCTCGGCTTCGGTCAGTTGCAGCTCAGGCACCGGCTGGCCGGCAGCGGCGGCGGCTTGCACCGGCTGCATCTTGTCTTGGTAGAGCTTGGTCAGCACCAGCATCGCCGGAATGTCGACGTTCTTCATGCTCAGGGCCATGGCGGCCGAGCCGACAGGCTTACCCTGGTAACCAATCTCGTCGATCTTGTAGTCGACGCGGCCGGCCAGGTTGTTGTCTTTGGCCTCGCTGGTGTCTTTTTGCTCGAAGCCTTTGAGGGTCAGCACGGCTTTCTGCGGGCCGAAGGTGACCTTGGTGTCGGTCAGCTCAACGGTGTTTTGCCCGGTGTAGAAACCGAACGAGGTTTTCTCCAGGTTGCTGGCCACGGTCAGGCCGGACAGTTCAGCTTCGAACGGCGCGCCGTTGGCATCGATCACCGCGACTTTCAGGCTGTTCATATAGCCTTCAGCCTTGACCTTCTGACCTTCGGCGGTGCCGTCGAAGTCCAGGTTAGCGCCCGAGAAGCTGACCGAAGACTTGTCGTCCTTGAGCTCCAGAGGCAGCAGTTCAACGTTGCCGCTGACCGAGCGGGTGTAGCCGATGTTGACCACGCCTTTGAGAGGCGACACGTCTTTGCTGGCGGCGAACCATTTTTCAGTGGTGGCGTTCTTTTCCAGCGCGTAGTGACTGGTGGCCATGACCGGCAGCCATTTCAGCGAGACCAGACGCGAGAACGGCAGCGGGCCGTGTTCGATGTGGTCGACAAACAGCAGCTCTGGGTTCGGGTTGTCTTCACCGAATACGCTGCCTTGGCCCTTCAGACGGTAGTGCGCGGTGCTGCTGAACAGGCCACGGTCCAGGGACACCAGCTCCAGGTTCACGCTGCCGTCGACGCCGGCCATGGAGCTCTGTAGTTCTTTGTTAGCGTTCTGGATCGCGGTTTGCAGCACCGGCTCCAGCTGCTTACCGGTGTACCAGGCGCCGCCTGCACTGACGACGCCAACGGCGACAACGAAACCCAAAAGAACAACTGCTGGCTTATTCATGAAGTGACCTGATCAAATCCTGTGAGAAGTGGGCTGTCTTCCTTGAACCCCGAAAGGGTTGGCTCAAGCCCGCCGAAAACGGGGATAAGATTAGCACTGGCGGCCAAGAACGGCCCAGCTTTTCAGAGGGGTCAGGTCTGCAGTTGGTTCAGGTGTACTCCAATTCAATCTCGTCGAGCTGGTGATCAAAACTCTTCAAACGTGCCGTCCAGGTGTACACCAACACCTCAAATTCACGGTGTATCACGGCGTTTCCGGGGGTGTCGGCCTTGGGGTTGCAGAAGTCCAGCTGGTAGCGCTCGCGCGCCATGGCGTTGGCCACGTCGGACAATTCCCGAGCGTTATTCAGCCAATGCCTACCTTCGGCGACCTGCTGGTCGAGCAGCACACATTGCTTTTTCAGGGCTTCGAGGCTTTTTTCCAGGGGCGTGCCGGTGAGTTCACCCATGACTTCCTGGAACGTGCGCCCGGGCTGCCAGTAGCTGCCCCAGAAATAGCGGTCGAACACGGTTTCGACACGGCGCAGGGCGACCTTGGTGTCCCAGATCGCCACACGGGTCTTGCCTTGTTCGAGGAGCTTTTTCTTCACCCGTTGGTTTTGATAAGACGCCCACGCCACCACGCCGATAGACAAGGTGCCTATCACCAGGCACGCGCTGTCGAGAAAGACCATGGCCGTGTCGATTTGATGGGCAAGCATGACGCCGTAGAAATAGGCAGCCGATAACAACACCAGTGCGAAACACACGCACCAGAAAGCGGGAGCATAAGGGTTTTTCATTATTGGAATCCCCATGAGCAAACGCGAGCAGTGACGAGCGAGCCGTCACAGCGGCTCACAGGTCAAAGCATAGCTATTCGCTCAGGGTTTGCCGGGCTGTGACGCTTGCGTTCGTCCGCTTTCCCAACCGCCGCCCAAAGCCAGGAACAGATCGATCTGGCTCATGGCAACCTGGGTGTTTGCCGCTGCCAGCTGCGCACGCACATCGGTGTAGGTACGCGTAGCTTGCAGGTCGGCGAGGAACGAGGCGCGGCCGGCCTGGAAGAAGCGGTGCGTCTGCTGCGAGGCTTCCTTGGCCGACTCGCCGGCATCGGCCAGCGCGTCACGGCGTTGCAACTGCGCGGTGTACTGCGCAAGGCCGGTCTGGGTCTCGCGGATGGCGTTGAGCACCACGCCGTCGAAGTGGGCCAGGGCGCCCTGGGTCGCGGCTTCGGCTTCGTGGATGCGGGCGCGGGCGCCGTTGGTCGGCACCGACCAACTGATCAGCGGGCCAAAGCCCCAGCGGTTGGTCGCAGGCGTACCCAGGTCATCGAGCAGACCGACCGTGCCCACGGTGGCGCCGATACTGATATCCGGGTACAGCGCGCCGGTGGCCACGCCGATACGCGCGGTGGCGGCGGCCAGTTGGCGCTCAGCCTGGCGTACGTCGGGGCGGCGTTTGAGCAGGGTCGCGCCGTCGCCCACAGGCAGCAACTGGGCGATGTGCGGCAACTCGGCGCAGGTGCCGGTGCCCGAGGGTAATTGGTCTACAGGCTTGGCCAGCAGCATCGACAAACGGAACAAGCCCGCTTGGCGCAACGCTTCGTAGCGCGGCATGTCGGCGCGCAAGGATTTGTATTGGGTTTGCGAACGCGTCACCTGGGTTTCGTCACCACGCCCGGCGTCGCGCAGGCGCTGGGTCAGCTTGGTGCTCTGGGCTTGCAGGTCGAGGGACTCGTTGGCAATCGCCAGTTCTTCGTTGGCCGCGCACACCTGGGTGTAGGAGCGCACCACATCCGCGACCAGCGTAATGCGCGCAGTGTCAGCCGCAGCCTGGGCGGCGTCGGTGGTGGCCTGGGCGCTTTCGATGCCGCGCTGCAAGGTACCGAACAAGTCGAACTGGTAGGAGGTGCTAATGCTGGCGCTGCCGATGTTGCCGACCGGGACTTTTTCTGTCAGCAAAAACGCTTCGCCCGATTCCTGCAGGCGCTGGGCCTCAGCCTTGACGCCCGCGTTCCAACCGCCTGCGGATTGCGCCTCTTGGGTCTGGAAACGCGCGCGTTGCAGGTTGGCGGCGGCCACACGCAGGTCGGTGTTGGAGGCCATGGCCTGGCGTACCAACTCATCCAGGCGCGGGTCTTTGTACAGCTTCCACCAGTCGGCTGGCACCGGCGCCGAGACCACGTTGCCACCCTCACCTGCGATCTGCCCTTGCAGGTCGCCACGGTTGATGGCGGCCTTATCCGGCAGTTTGTAATCGGGCCCCACCACTTGGCAGGCCGACAGCAGCAAACCCAAGCCGGCCGTGGCCAGCAACGCCGCCGGTTTCATGGTTTTTCTCCCTGCTGCGCTTTTTCTTTGGCGGCGGTCTTGTCGTCAATGATCGACACCGTGGCCGTACGCCCGGCGATCATGCGAAAGTCCGCCGGCACGTCATCAAAGGCAATGCGCACCGGAATCCGCTGGGCCAGGCGCACCCAGCTGAATGCCGGGTTGACGTTGGGCAACAGGTTAGAGCCACTGGTGCGGTCACGGTCTTCGATACCGGCGACGATGCTCTGCACATGGCCACGCAGACGCGCGTTGTCGCCGATCACGCGGATATCCACGGCCATACCGACGTGAATGCCGTCGAGTTTGGTCTCTTCGAAGTAACCGTCGATGTGGAACGAGTTGCTGTCCACCACCGACAACACCGGGCGCCCGGCGGTGACGAACTCCTGATTACGCGGCGCACGGTCGTTGACGTAGCCGTCCACGGGGCTGCGGATCACCGAGCGGTCGAGGTTGAGCTGGGCGGCGTCCACCGTCACCTGCGCCTCGGCCAAGGCCGATTGGGCACGGGCCACGCGGGACTGGCTTTCTTCCAGTTGCTCGCTCGGCACCAGGTTGCCCAGGCCACGGTTACGTTTGTTTTCGCGCTGGGCCTGGGCCAGGGTTTCCTGGCGGTCGGCCACGGCAGCCTGGGCTTGGCGCAGGGCCAGCTTGAAGCGGTCCTGGTCCACGGCAAACAGCACCTGACCTTTGGTCACAAGCTGGTTGTCGCGCACGTCGACTTGCTGGATCAACCCGGACACGTCCGGGGCGATCTGCACGATGTCGGCACGGATATGCCCGTCACGCGTCCAGGGCGCAAACATGTAGTACATGACCATGCGCCACACAACGACGACAGCAAAGGTCACTATCAATAACGTCAGGACAACACGGCCGATGGTCAAAAAAGGTTTTTTCATGTCATCAGATATCGACTGAGTGAGTCCACCGCGCCCAGCAACAGCGCGTAGAGCCCCACATTGAACAATGCCCGGTGCCAGACCAGGCGATAGAAGTGAATGCGCGTCAACAACCCGTGCACCACCAGAAACAACACGTACGTAATGCCCATCAGCACCAGCAGCGTGGGCAGGAACACCCCGCTGATATCCAGATCACCGATCATAAAGGCGCTCCATCAGGCAGCGGCGCTTCCATTTCGGTGCCGCCAATAAATTCCACGCCGGGCAGCAACGACAGGCGCAAGCCGGCCAACGCGTGCAGCAGATGCAGGCGGGTGTCATCTTCGTCTTGCAGGCCTTGCCCGTTGAGGGCGCGGCGCGTGCGGTCGAGGGTCATCAGCAGACCGCTCGGCGCGGGCAAGCGTTCACCCGCCTTGAGGCAGGCTTTGAAGTAACCGCCGACGCCTTCCACCACCTGGTTGAGCAGCACCCGGGGCACGCCGTAGATGCGCGGCGAGTAGGCCAACAGGTCAAGCAGGTTCAGCGCCACGCGCAAATCGCGCAGGGCGGTGCCGGTGTCCTGGCCGATGAGGCCCAGGCGCGGCAGGTGCTGCATCAGGCGGTCAAGCATTTGCGCGGCCATGTGCCGGTGTTCGGCCAGGGTCGCAGGCTCGGTCAAGGTGACGATGTCGCGCCAGCTGAAACGGGTCAGGCGCTTGGCCGCCAGTTCGGCGCCGAACGGCCGTGCAATCAAGGTCCATACAAAGGCGAACAGTAAGCCCACCGGCCCGGCCAGGTTGACGTTAGCGAAGTTCAGGAAGTCCGCGTCGTAGGCGCCCTGGATGCTGATAAACGACGAGGTGTTGACCAGCGTCAGCAGCATGCCGAGGTAGAAACGCGGCTGCACCGTGAGCGTGCCGATGCAGATAAACGGCACCGCGAACGCCAGCACCAGCATCGGGAAATCGTGCAGGTTGGGCAGCACCAAAAACAGATAGAGGCTGGCGAACAGCACCGACATCGCAGTCCAGAAGAAAAACCGATAGATCTGCGGCGCCGGGTCGTCCATCGACGCGAAAAAGCTGCAGGCCACGGCGGCGAGAATCACCGCGCTGCCGCCGTCGGTCCAGCCCAGAAGGATCCACAGCACCGAGGCGACGATGATCGCGGTGACGGTGGAGAATGCCGAGTAGAACATCAGGCCACGGTCGAGGAACGGCGTCAGCCGGCCCAGGCGCCAGTGGCGGTACACGGCGCGCCAGGTGTCCTGGCTTTCGCACTGGATGGCGGCCTGCAGGCTGCGGCAGTCTTGCCACAGGTCGATCCATTCGGCCAGGCGATACAAGGCGTTGGAGAACAGCAACGTGTGGCGGTCGTCCAGCGCTTCGCCTTGAGGTTGCAGGGCGTCGACCTTGTCGCGCAGCACGCGCCAGCGTTCGAGGGGTGCCTCTTCGGTGGTGCTTTGCAGCCAAACAGTGGCCTCTTCCAGCAACGGCGTGAGCTGATCGAGAAATTCCGGGGCTCGGTGTTCGATTGCGTAGACCGCGTCGTCCAAGGCGTCGATCACCGGCAGCAGGTGAATCATGCGCCCACGCAACTCCTTGGTGTTGCGCACCGTCTGCGGCCGCGCGCCTTCGTGGGGCAACTGGCCGATCATCAATTCCAGGGTGTTGAAAGTGGCGACCATGCCGCCGCGCAAGGTGCTGACCTCTTCAGGCGCCACGTTGCGCGTCAAAAAGCGCAGGCTGTAGACCTGGGCGTCGGCAAACCACTTGGCCACCGAGCCATCGAACACCGGCATCAGGCGCCGTGGCCAGAACATCGCGCCCACCACCGCGGCGACCGCGATGCCGAGGAAGATTTCTTCCGTACGTGCCTCGGCCACGTCCCACACCGCCAGCGGGTTATCCACCACCGGCAGCGCGATCAACGGCAAGGTGTAGCCGGCGAGCATCAGCGCGTAGTTATTGGCGGTACGCAGGTGCATGGACAGGAACAGCAAAATGCCCGTCCACAACGCAATCACCACCACCAGCACATACGGCGCCTGCACAAACATGGGCACAAAAATCACCGCCGCCGCCGCGCCCATAAAGGTGCCGATGGCGCGGTACAAAGCCTTGGAGCTGGTAGGGCCGACGAACGGGCTGGAGACGATGTACACCGTGGCCATCGCCCAGTAAGGACGTGGCATTTGCATGAGCATGGCGATGTACAACGCGATCATCGACGCCGCGAACGTACGCACCCCATAGAACCAGTCGCGGGCGGGCGGGAAGCCGGCAAAAAATCCGTTCAAGGCGATGCAACCCCAGCCGCTTCAAACGCCCGCAGCACACGCAGGGCGGCCTCAAGGTCGCTGTTGGCGATATCCGCCAACACTTCCCGGCGCAGGCGCACCAGTTGCACTTCCACCGCTTGCACCAGCTCACGGCCGCGCTCGGTGAGGCTCAAAGCCTTGGCGCGGCGGTCATGGACGTCTTCGGTACGGCACACGTAGCCGCCGCTGCACAGCTGGTCGAGCAGACGCACCAGCGACGGGCTTTCCATCCCGGACGCCTGGGCGACTTTTACCTGATGCACACCGTCGCCCAAGCGGCCGATCATCAACAATGGCACGGCGCAGGCTTCGGAAATACCGTAACTCACCAGCGTGGTCTGGCAGATTTTGCGCCAATGACGGGCGCCCACCACCATGCTGCTGCTGAGGTTCATGTGGAGTTGTTCGAGGGTTTGAGGCACTGGAGTGATCGCATACAGTTAGTTTGCTAACTATCAATATGGTGGATGGATCCAGAGCAGTCAAGTTTTGAAACAAATTTGTGATGGGTGGTGCGGGGTTGGGGTAAGTAAAGCGGGTTTCGGAAGGGATGTTGGATGTTCAGCGGTATTGATCGCTCCCACGCTCTGCGTGGGAGTGCATCCGCGTCCGCTCTTAAAGTCGTGACGCAGAGCGTCACAGGCGGCATTCCCACGCGAAGCGTAGGAACGATCAATGCCTTTTTGAAAAGATTTTTTACGCCTCTCGCCCTGCCCGCAACAACACACTCAACTGATCCACGACTTCCGCCCAATCCGCATCTTCAAGAATCCCATCGCGCAAAAACGCTCTCTGACTGGGCGTCCAGAAAAACGCATCCGCCAAATGCAGTTCAGGCTTTAGCGGTGAATGAACCGTCACAAACTTCTCGATACTCACCGGGTCATGCGGCAGCCCAAGCTGTTTGAACAGTGAAGGTAAGCTGTGCACAGGCGATTCCATGGCAAGCTCCAGATAAAGAAGTGTTAACTGAGTCTAGCGGCAACCTTCGGGTTGCGGCTGCGGTACGTTGCACAGCACGAACAGCCGCGCCCTGGCACCGCCGCCGTCCTGACGGCTCAGCTCGCGCCAGCCATCGGGCAGTGGTGCGAAATCATCCGGCGCTTCGTTGCTGCTGATCAGCCACACGCGGCGGGTATCGGCGGGCAATGCCGACAAACGGTCGAGGTAGATGCGCCCACCATCCTGGTCCACCAGCGTACCGAAGCCGTAGGCGTTCGGCCGGGTCGGCGTGCCGTCGGGTTTGGGCGGTGTGTAGAGCTGCAATTGGGCGTCGGTCTGGTCGTAATACACGTAGCTGAGGTACCACATCATGTCGCTCAGAACGATGCGGTCGTCTTCCTGGTAGTTGCGATTGACGAACTCCACGGGCACGTTGAACTGGTCATGTTCATCGACAGTGAAATTGTTCTTCAACCCCACCAGTTCCACCCCCACGAACAACACAAGAAAGGCCGCGCCCAACCAAGACAGGCGCGCCGGTAAGCGGTCGATGGCGAGTGCCACAAGGATAGGCAAACCCAACGCGTAGACAGTGAGGTAACGTTCGATAAACACCGGGGAAATAAAGGACACCCCGTACACCAACAGCAACGGCAGCAGGAAAAACAGCGCCAGCAAGGTGGCCGGCCGATAACCCTCGCGGTCTCGCCAGGCAGTCACCAGCACGATCGCAACGAGCAGCAGCGGGAACAGCCAAAACAGCGGCGGCCAGAAGCCAATACCCTCGTCCTGCGCCACAAATTGCCAGATCATCGACGGCATGGAGAGCAGATTAACTGGTTCCTCCCAGCCAATATCACCGCCCACCTTGAGCTGTTCGACGTGTTGCACCAGGCCCCACAAGTTCGGCAACCAAGGCAGGTACACCAACACAATCGCGGCGTTGGCCGCCCACCACGCAGGCCGCCCGAGCAGGCGCTGGCCTCGTGGTTGCGCGCGGTACAGCACACCCAGGTAAGCCCAATGCACCAGCACACACAGGGCGGTGAAGTAATGGGTGTAAAACCCGGCACTCATCAGCACGGCATACGCCACCAGATAACGCGTGCGCTCGGGCTGACGCACCCAGTACACCAGCGCCAACGTGGCGGCCAGCAGCCACACACCCAGCAGTGAGTACATGCGTACTTCCTGGCTATAGCGCACCGCTGTCGGCAGCAGCGCCAGCAACACACCCGCCAGCACGGCCGCACGCCGGGTGGACAGCGCGCGCGTCAGCCAGGTGCCCAGGCCCACGGCGACCACACCGGGGATCGCGCTCATGCCACGAATCGACCAGATGCTGTCGCCGAACAGCTCGATCCAGCCGCGCAGCATGAAAAAGTACAACGGTGGGTGCACATCATGGGCGGCGTGAAACCACAGGTCGTCCACGGCGTATTCACTGAGCAACAGGCTGGAGCCTTCGTCGCCCCAGATCGCCGCCGCCGTCAGGCTGTAAAAACGCAGGGCCATGGCCAGTGCCAGGATCGGCACCCACCACAGGCGACTGACCCAACCGGTGCCTTCCCAGGCACCGGTGAGGCGATTGAATGCGGGCATTGCCGCAATCTTTTCATCTTGCTCTACCACAGACCGTCGCACCTCAATTCCCCTACCCTTGCCTTTTAAGGCCGGCAAACAAGCCCCATGCGTGAATGACCGCCACTCTAGGACAAAAGCCCATTATTCGCTGCTGGAATCGGACAAATCAGCGATTTGTGTAGGCCTTCACCGATGCACTTGTCGGATCACGCTATGATTGCCCCCTCAAAGGACTAAGGATCAAGGACACGTCATGCGTATCGGTTTTCTGTCTCCCCTGGCCCTGGCGCTGCTCGCCGGCCTTTCCTTCCAGGCCCAAGCCAGTGGCGATGACTCGTGCTACCCCGACTGGCGGGTATCGCGCGACAGCCTCGAAGGGTGCAGCAACCTGCCCTTTCTGAGCCCGGGCAATGACAGCCGGGTCAACCTGCGCCTGTTGCTGGCCGACAAGCAGGTGGCGCCCCTGACGCCGAGTGCGCTGGGTGAAACGGATCTGGAAGAAGGCTTCGGCCCGGTGCCGTTCCCGGTGTATCGCCTCACACCGATGACCGATGCCAGCGCCGAAAAACCCGACGCGACGCCTGCGCCCAACAAGCTCGATGAGCTGTTGGCCTCGCAGGGTATCGCGCGTGAAAGCGACAAAGCTGCGGGTGATACCTTCCTGAGCGGCGAAGGCAGCCGCTGCCGCAGCAACGACGACAGCAGCGCCACGGCGTTCGTCAGCCAGGTAATCAAGGCCGACCTGCCCGAGCCGGAACGCCGCTTACTGATCGCGGGCCGCCTGCACCTGCTTGGCGCCTGTACTTGGGAAGGCGCAAGCCTGGGCGACCCGGAGCAAATCCAGTCAGCCCCAGGCCGCGAGCTGCGCACCTACCTTCAAGCCGCCGGCGACTTCTACAGCGGCCGGTTCGGCGACGCGCAACGCGGCTTTGTCGCGGCCGCCGCCGGCAGCCTGCCGTGGGTCAAGGAAACGGCGCTGTACATGATCGCCCGTACCGAACTGAACCAAGCCCAGGAAAACGCCTTCGATGAATACGGCATGCCGCAGCTGGAGCATGTGGATAAGTCGGTGTTGGCCAATAGCGAAACCAGCTTCAACCTGTACCTGAAAACTTACCCACAGGGCGAATACGCCGCCTCCGCCCAAGGCCTGTTGCGCCGCGTGCATTGGCTGGCGGGCGATACCGACAAGCTGGCGAACGCGCTGGCTGCGCAATTGAGCGCTGAGCCGCGCAACGTGTCGTTGGATGACCTGGTGCAGGAAACCGACAACAAACTGCTGAACGCTACCCAAACACCTGCGGCCAACCCACAGATGCTGGCGCTCAATGACTTGATGTGGATGCGCGCCGGCAACCCGCCCAAACTGACCCGCGAGGCCTTGACCGAGCAGAAGGCGGTGTTCGCCCAAGAACCGGCGCTGTACGACTACGTGCAAGCCGCCTTTGCCCTGTACGTCGAGCATCAACCCGACCACGCCTTGAAACTGCTGCCTCAGGACGTGCCTGCGAGCCTGAACTACTTCGCCTTCAGCCAGCAGACCCTGCGCGGCCTCGCCTTGGAAGCCAAGCAAGACTGGAACAGCGCCGAAGCGCTGTGGTTGAAACTCTTGCCACTGGCCAAGCAACCCTTGCAGCGCGACCAGTTGGAGCTGGCCCTGGCGATGAATTACGAGCGCAGCGGCCAACTGGCCAAAGTGTTCGCGAGCGACTCGCCGATCAGCGCTAAACAGGTGCGCTATATCTTGCTGCGCAACATCGCAGGCCAGGAATTGCTGCGTCAGCAGATCACCCAGGCCAGCGACCCGGCCGAACGCGAAACCGCCCAATTTGTGCTGCTCTACAAAGACCTGCTGCGCGGCCAATACGCCACCTTCGCCGAAGACCTCAAGCAACTGCCAGCCTCGGCGCCAGAGGACAAACTCGGCACCAGCCTGGGTTACGTCTACAGCGATGGCTACTCGCTGAAGCTGTTCCAATGGAACGGCGACAAAGCCGAATCCGGCTACGCCTGCCCGAGCATTGCGCAAATCGCCAGCACTCTGCAGGCCGATCCGAAAAACCCCAAGGGCCTGAACTGCCTGGGTGAGTTCATCCTCAGCAACCATCTGGACGGCATGCCGCTGGACCAGGCGCGCGCCGCCGGCAGCCTGGGCAGCACTGCCTCGCTGTTCAAAGGCGAAGCCTTTTCGCGGCTCGACGGTTACCGCCAGGTCATCGCCAACCCCAAGGCTGCGCATAACGACAAGGCCTACGCACTGTTTCGCGCGATCAACTGCTATGCGCGGTCCGGCTATAACAACTGCGGCGGTGAGGATGTGGATAAATCCGTACGCAAAGGCTGGTTCCGCCAGCTGAAAACCGGGTTTGCCGACACCGAGTGGGCCGAGTCACTGAAGTACTACTGGTGAAACACCTGTGGCTAGGCTTGCTGTTGCTGGCAAGCCCGGCCTTTGCTGCGGTTGACGCCCGCGACTACGACGCCTTCTGGCTATGGAGTGGCGTCACACCGCAGCCGGTGCTCAAGCAGGCGAAAACCCTGTACATCCTCCAGGGCCAGATCAACTCCACCCGCCGCGCCCCTCAGCGCGGCGTGCAGTTCATCGCCCAAGGCATCAGCGTACCGCGCATTACCCAGGGTGAAGTTTGGGTGGTCTACCGCGCCCACACCCTGCACTGGCCGGAGCAGGTCTACAGCCAATTGCTCGGCCAAGTACAACGCTGGCGCGACGCCGGCAACCCAGTGGTCGGCATTCAGATCGACTTCGACGCTCGCACCCAGTACCTGCACGAATACGCCGACTTCCTGCGCGACCTGCGCCAACGCTTGCCCACTGACCTGCGCCTGAGCATCACCGGCCTGATGGACTGGAGCAGCAACGCCGACCCAACCGCCATCGCCCAGCTCAAAGGCGTGGTGGATGAAGTGGTGGTGCAGACGTACCAAGGGCGCCACAGCATCCCAGATTACGCGGCGTATCTGCCACGGATGAACCGGCTGGGGCTGCCGTTCAAGGTCGGGTTGATTCAGGGTGGCGTGTGGGAGGAACCGGGGTATTTGAAGGGGAGTGAGTGGTTTCGGGGGTATGTGGTGTTTTTGCAGAACCCGTAATCACGCAATATCCCCTGTGGGAGCGGGCTTGCCCGCGATAGCGTCAGTTCAGTCAACGTGGTGTTGAATGATACGTCCTCATCGCGGCATGGGCATCTACGCAACTTTTTGTGTTGCGCTAAGTTTTTGGCGGGGTTTTTAGGTAGATGTGAGTACATATCCGTTGCTGCGGTAACGGCTGCTTAGGGTTCCGCCCTTACGGCGGGTCACTTTTGGAAAAGAGCCCCAAAAGTAACCAAAAGGGCTCTTGCCCCACCACTCGGTGCCTCGCCTAGGCTCGGCATGCCCTCACTCCGGCCATCGTGGTTTAACGGGGCGCCTAAGATCAAGATCAAAAGCAAGAGCACGGCGGCCTAGTAGCCGACCTGAGTGGTAGAAGCAAAAGCAGGGCAAAAGCATGGCAGCACACCTTTTGCCTTATATACCGAGATCCCAATGTGGGAGCTGGCTTGTCGGATCGCCGCACCGCTGCGATGCAGACACCTCGGCCCATCAAGTACACCGAGTTGATGCCATCGCAGGCAAGCCAGCTCCCACATTTGATTGAGTTCAGTTTCAAATATCAGGTCGGCTGTCAGGCCGCCTTGGCTTCGCTTTTGATTTA
>NZ_JBJGXU010000063.1:0-32764 GCF_045447305.1 Pseudomonas sp. D47
AAGTGACCCGCTGTAAGAGCGGAACCCTAAGCAGCCGTTACCGCAGCAACGGATATGTACTCATATCTAACTAAAGAAACGCCCCGCAGGCAAACCAGCGCCCCCATCACCGTGCTTACACCAATCCCCCACCGTCGATATCAAGGCCGGCCGTCTGGTGGCGCGGTTGCCCGACTGGCAAGGCGAACCCACCCCTTTCAACCTGATGTGCCCTCATCGCCTGCAAGTGTCGGAACGGGTGAACGTGCTGCACCGCTTTCTCCAGCAACGCGGTGAGAACCTGCTGAGCGCATGAAGAAACGCGTGCAGGGCTTGTTCCAGAGCGCTCGAGTCTGGTATTGCATGACTCACGTTTCCCTGCCATGAGGAGCTTTGCATGATTTACCGCACATTGGGCCAGTCCGGGATGAAGGTCAGCGCACTGACCCTGGGCACCATGATGTTTGGCGAACAGACCCACACCGAAGACTCGCTGCGCATCATCGACAAGGCCTGGGACCAAGGCATCAACTTCATCGACACCGCCGACGTCTACACCGGCGGGCGCTCCGAGGAAATCGTTGGCGAGGCGATCGCCCGTCATCGCCAGGATTGGGTGGTGGCGTCCAAGGTCGGCATCGGCCCGGCGGACGGGGTGCCCAACCGCAGCGGCTTGAGCCGCAAGCGTATTTTCAACGCGCTGGAAGCCAGCCTCACGCGTCTGGACACCGACTATCTGGACATCTACTACCTGCACCGTGAAGACCACGACACACCGCTGGAAGTGACGGTGTCGGCGATTGGCGACTTGATCCGCCAAGGCAAGATTCGCTACTGGGGCCTGTCCAATTACCGTGGCTGGCGCATTGCCGAAGTCATCCGTGTGGCCGAGCGGTTGGGCGTTGACCTGCCAATCATCAGCCAGCCGCTGTACAACATCGTCAACCGTCAGGCCGAGGTCGAGCAGATCACCGCCGCAGCCGCCTACGGCCTGGGTGTGGTGCCTTACAGCCCGTTGGCTCGTGGTGTACTCAGCGGCAAATACGCACCTGACGTCACCCCCCAAGCCGGCAGCCGTGCAGCGCGCCAGGACAAGCGCATCCTGGAAACCGAGTGGCGTGTGGAATCATTACGCATCGCCCAGCAGATTCAGCAGTACACCCAAGGGCGTGGGGTAGGCATTGTCGAATTTGCGATTGCCTGGGTGCTGAACAACTCGGCAGTGAGTTCGGCCATTGTCGGGCCGCGCACTGAAGCGCAGTGGGATGCGTACACCGGCGCGCTGGAGGTGAAGATAAGCGCTGAAGATGAAGCATTTATTGATTCACTGGTGACGCCGGGGCATTCGTCTACGCCGGGGTTTAATGATGTGGGCCATTTTGTGTCGGGGCGTAGTTGCCGATAGTCAAATCGCCCACACCGATCGGTGTGGGCGCTCTTGCTCGTTACTTGCTTAAGTTCTGGCGTGTAACGCGTCGGCCGTCTCCCGAATTTCCTTGTCTGTCAGGGGCTCGCCTCTAATTGCCTTTCCAATCACCGCGGCAACCGCTCTGACAGCGCCATAATGCGGAACAACACTCTGCGCGGCATCGCCATACAGGCTGAGTAGCGCATCCATCTCCTTCTTTTCCATACCGAACGGCCTGCCAATATCATTGTGCTTATTTAAGAATAGAAGCAATGCCGTGACGGGGTTATCCAAGACGTTCTCTACAAAGCCTGCGTCTTCCTTGTTGACGCCAAAGGCTTCCAAAAAGTCTGAAGCCCAGAAGAAAGGATGTTCTAAAGCGTCGCCAATCGCGTTTAAGATTGCGTCAGTCGTCCACACCACGCCCGCTTTATTCAGGCGATCCAACATGTCCTTATCAACGACCGCATTGAACTGTGCAGGTGTCAGTGAACTCAGTGGCTTTTTACTCCCCCAGCCATGCTCCAGAAAGTAATAATTACCTTTGTCGCCCACGCCCAGCAGGTTGCCGTTGGCGGCGTACTGATAATTAACGTTCTCACCATCCGGTCGCACTCCGCTGTAAATGGCCCCCCCTTGAGGACTTACCGCTTTGCGATGTATGCCGGCGAGGCCATTGACGGGCACAAGCGATACCGGCTGCTGGCTCAACCTGTCCAAGTGCTCGAACACATTGCCAAAGAGGGTGCCCATCGCCCCTGCGCCCGTTGGGGGCTTGCTATTCTCCGGTGCGCTCGCCCACTCGTTCATTGTGCGCTTGACGCTGACGACAGGTTCAGAGCGTGGGCCGCTACCAAAATGGGACAGAAACAGCTTGAAGTCGTGAGGCCTGTTTGGAAGGTCCTTCAAAAACGCACTCATTTGCTGGGTGTTCTTAAACTCATGGAATGACGTGTAATTATATTCCGGCATGTTCCATACAATATTGGTTTTGCCCTCTACCGGAGGATTACGCATTAGCACAAACATATCATTGGACCGAACACCGCCTACGCCAAAACTGAAGACTTTAACCTTCGGGCCGTTTGACGCGCTTGGAGACAGCATCGCATCAATGAGTGCTTTACCTTCTGGAGAGAGGGCGTGACTTTGGGTGTCTCTGGCCAATGACTCAGAGAACCTTACATAAATGTCAGAGGTCTTCCACGCGGGCTGAGTTTCGCGAGATACCCTGGTATTTTCGCTCAAGCCATTCAGGACACCGGGCGAATAACTGAATGCAAGCGTCGCCAGCGAGGTAACCATTCCAGAACTGTTTTGCATAGAGCAACCTTTTTATCCACTGCATGAGTTATGCAACTTCCTGAACGGCCTCGCCAGAATCGCTGCTATTAATAACTTCCTTCCATTCGGTGAGGTTTTCACATGACCCACACAACCCTGCAAAACTTCCCGTGGAAGACAACACTTGGCCATACAAGCCAAATGTCGTCAGCCTTATGTGATGTCGACGGGAAAATATGTTCCATTCAAACGGCTTAAAACGTGTAATAGACGTGACAAACAATGTCACGACCAATATATTCCTACGCGAAGTTTTTCCTTTTTTTGTATGAATCGTCTTTCGCGAGGACAGTGTGTCTAAAGGTGTTGTGGTATCAGTCTTAGCCTCGGTGTTATTTGCCGTGATGTATTACTTCACCTCGCTGCTCACGCCATTGAGCGGCCTGGAGATTTTCGGCTGGCGCATGCTGCTGACGGTGCCGTGCATGACGGTATTCATGATCGTCAGCGGCGAATGGCGACGGGTGCTGGAACTGGTGCGAGTGTTGGCGGCAAAGCCACGGTTGATCGGCGGTGTGTTGTTGTCATCGGCCTTGCTCGGCGTGCAGCTGTGGCTGTTTATGTGGGCACCGCTGAATGGGCGCAGCCTGGATGTCTCGGTGGGCTATTTCCTGCTGCCACTGACCATGGTGCTCACCGGGCGCCTGGTGTACGGCGAGCGTTTGTCGCGCCTGCAGCAGATCGCGGTGGTGTTTGCTGCGCTCGGCGTACTTAACGAGCTGTATCAGTCCGGTGGTTTTTCCTGGGCGACACTGGTGGTGATCATCGGTTACCCGATCTACTTCGTAGTGCGCAAATACCTGAGCACCGATCACTTGGGCGGCCTGTGGCTGGATATGGCGCTGATGCTGCCGGTGGCCTGGTGGTTTGTGCAGCACGGCGAACAAGGCTTTGCCGTGATGGATCTGCATCCGAAGTTGTATGCGTTGATTCCGATGCTGGGGGTCATCAGTGCCTCGGCGCTGGTGAGCTATATCCTTGCCAGCCGCTTGCTGCCCTTCAGCCTGTTCGGGCTGCTCAGCTATGTGGAACCGGTCCTGCTGCTCGCGGTGGCGTTGATATTGGGAGAAGGCATCAAGGGCGGCCAATGGCTGACCTACATCCCGATCTGGCTGGCGGTGATAGTGCTGGTGTTTGAGGGCTTCAAGCACTTGGTGCGCCAGCGCAAAGCTTGATTCGCAGGCAATAAAAAGCCCGGCCGGGGTTAACCTCGGCCGGGCTTTTTTACGCTTAGTCGGCGGTCAATACACCACGACGCACCTGGTCACGCTCGATCGATTCGAACAGTGCCTTGAAGTTGCCCTCACCAAAGCCATCATCGCCTTTGCGCTGGATGAATTCGAAGAACACCGGGCCCATCAGGGTTTCCGAGAAGATCTGTAGCAGCAGGCGCTTGTCGCCTTCAATCGACGAACCGTCGAGCAGAATGCCGCGTGCTTGCAGTTGGTCCACCGGTTCGCCGTGGTTCGGCAGGCGGCCTTCGAGCATTTCGTAGTAGGTTTCCGGCGGCGCGGTCATGAAGCGCATGCCGATCTTCTTCAGCGCGTCCCAGGTCTTGACCAGGTCTTCGGTGAGGAAAGCCACGTGCTGGATGCCCTCGCCGTTGAATTGCATCAAGAACTCTTCGATCTGGCCTGCGCCTTTCGACGACTCTTCGTTCAGCGGGATGCGGATCATGCCGTCCGGAGCGCTCATGGCCTTGGAGGTCAGGCCGGTGTATTCACCCTTGATATCGAAGTAGCGCGCTTCACGGAAGTTGAACAGCTTCTCGTAGAAGTTCGCCCAGTAGACCATGCGCCCGCGATACACGTTGTGGGTCAGGTGGTCGATGACTTTGAGGCCGGCGCCGACGGGGTTGCGGTCTACGCCTTCGAGGTAGACGAAGTCGATGTCATAGATCGAGCTGCCTTCACCGAAACGGTCGATCAAGTACAGCGGCGCACCGCCGATGCCTTTAATGGCCGGCAGGTTCAGCTCCATCGGGCCGGTTTCGATATGGATCGGCTGTGCGCCCAGTTCCAGGGCGCGGTTGTAGGCCTGCTGCGAGTCTTTGACGCGGAATGCCATGCCACAGACCGACGGGCCGTGTTCGGCCGCAAAGTACGACGCGAGGCTGTCGGGCTGGTTGTTGAGGATCAGGTTGATCTCGCCCTGGCGATACAGGTGCACGTTTTTGGAGCGGTGGGACGCAACTTTGGTGAAGCCCATGATCTCGAAGATCGGCTCCAGGGTGCCTGGGGTTGGCGATGCGAATTCGATAAATTCAAAGCCCATCAGGCCCATTGGGTTTTCGTATTGGTCTGCCATGGTGGCACCTCATCATTCTTGTAATTAACAAATGGTTATTTGCGAGCAAGGATGAGATTTGAGGGTGGCGCACAGGAGAGGCCTCGCACGCTGCGGGCGAGGAAGTCACCAAAGATGAGGGGGGAGCCGAGTAGCTTCATGGTTACATCAGTCTCTGACGGCCGAGGCTTGCGTGAGCGCAAGTCCATATTCTTGTATGCGTAAATCGATTCTACACAGCGTAACAGTAATTGTCCGCACTCTTATCAAATCCCCAATGGCTTGGCCGGCGCAAGGGGTTTGTTGCACAGGCAGATGCCCAGCAGGATCACCGCACCGCCCAGCAGCATCGGCGCGCTGAGTTGCTCGCCCAGCAGCACAGCGCCGCAGATGACCGCCGTCAGTGGGTTGAGTGCGATGAACACGCCGGCACGGGTCGCGCCGATACGGCGGATGCCGTCGTACCAAACGATGTAGGCCAGTGCTGAGCCGAGGATGCCCAGATACAGCAGGCTTAGCAGTTGCGGCAGATGGATTGTACTCAGGGCACTTAGTGTGAGCTTGCCGCCAACGAGCGTGGTGATCGTGAGCATCGCCGTGCCCAGCAAGATCGACCACGTTACCGTCTGCAATGGCCCCAGGCTCTGATTAAGGCTGCGGGAAAACACCGAGTAAGCACCCCACCCCACCACACAGCCGAAAATCAGCAGGTCACCGCGCCAGGCACTCTCGGCGCCCTGCAGGAGCAGCGGGTTACGGCTGATGATCACCGCACCGGCGCCGCCCAGGCACAAGGCAATGCCCAGACACCGGGTCGCGCTCAGGCGCTCCTTGTACAGCAACCATGAAGCCAGGGCGATCACCGCCGGGTTCAAAGCAACGATCAGGGACGCCCGCGATGCGTTGATGTAGCGCAGGCCGTAGAAAAAGCACAGGTTGTAGAAAAAGATGCCGAAAAAACCCAGCATTGCCAACTGCGCGAGCTGCCGGGTGCTGGGCCGGGCCAGGCGTACGCGTGTAAGGGCCATGAACCCCAGCAGCGCGGCACTTGCCAGGATAAAACGCAGCGTGGCAGCCAGCAGCGGGTCAACGTCGGCGGCCAGGTAGCGGCCTGCCACGAAGGTCGCGCCCCAGATCATCGTGACGGCGGCAAGTTTGAGGTAGGTCAGGCGGTCGGACGTCATCAGCGGTGCTCGGCAAGTGTCAGGATTGGGGTATCCTCAAACTAATGATCAATCATCGTAAAATGAGTTGTTACTCATGACCCTCACTCAACTGCACCTCTTCTCTCAGGTGGCCGAGCTGCAAAGCTTCACCCAGGCCGCGCACCGCCTGGGTATCAGCCAGTCAGCCGTGTCCCATGCCATCAAGGCCCTCGAGCAGGAGTTGGGCATCGAGCTGTTTCGCCGCCATCAGTCCCAGGTCGAACTCAGCGATATCGGCCAGCAACTGCTGATGCGCGCGCGTACGCTGCTCGGCGTGGCCGACACCCTGCAACAGGAAGCCTCGGATGCGCGCGGCATGAAGCGCGGCACGCTGCGTATCGGCTCGTTTGGCCCGACCTCGTCCAACCGCCTGCTACCGCGAATTCTCGAGCAATACAGGCTGGCGCATCCAGGTATTGAGGTGCACGTGGACGAAGGCCCCGATCGCCAGGTGATCCAATGGCTGGACGAGCGGCGTATCGACGTGGGCTTTGTGGTGCTGGAGCAAGAGCGTTTCGATACGTTTGTGCTGTTCCAGGACCAACTGGTTGCCCTGCTCCCCGTTGGGCATTCGCTGGCCGCGCAGCCCTGTGTGGAACTGAAGGCGCTGTGTGACGATCCGTTCATTCTTACCGATGCCGGCTCGCAGGAGCTGGTCACGCGGCTGTTCAGTGCTGCGCGGCTGACGCCGAAGGTACGTTACCGCTGCTCACAACTGCTCAGTACCCTGGAAGCCGTGGGCCGAGGTGACGGCGTGAGCGTGGTGGCGCAGGCGTCGCTGCCCGAGGCACCGGACGCGCGTTACCACGTGCGTCCGTTGTCGCCACGCGTCAGCCGTGACATCGGCCTGGCGGTGTTGGATCAACGTCAGTCGACACCGGCGACCCTAGCGTTTATTGACGTGGCGCAACGCCTGGACTTCCAGTGATGGAGACTATCCAAATGGCCAGGTACAGCGAGCTTATTTCCCGCGCGCCATCTATCATCTGAATAACCTGATTAGCCCTTCGGCGCTTTCCCCACCCTGCGACAGGCCGTCCCCTCCATGCCTCTGACCGTTAACGGCCCGCGCAAACGCGCCACCCGCTACTTGATCACCGCCCTGAGTGTTCTGCTGCCTATCGCATTGGGCGTGGTGATCCTGCACTGGCAAGCCGAACGCACCCTTCAAGAAAGCACCGCGCAAACCGCCAGCGAGGCCGTGCGCCAGTTTGACCTGATGCTCGACAACACCGCCCTCGCCGCCCAGGCACTGCTGCCACTGGCAGGCCAGCCTTGTGACAACGGTGCGCAACTGGCGCTGCGTGAACAGGTCACGCGTCGGCCTTTTGTGCGCGCAACGACCCTGTCCTGGCAGAAGAACATCTATTGCACCTCGCTGTTCGGGGGTGATTACCAGTCGGCGGTCAACCCAGATGATTATGTCGATGGCACGTTATGGTTGATGAACGGCAACCCGGTGACGCCGGATACGGCGTTGCTGGTTTACCGCTTGGTGGACGGCGACAAAGCGGCGTTTGCCTCGATTGACGGTTACCACCTGACCAACGCCTTGCGCCTGATCAGCCGCTACGCGCACCTGATCCTGCAAGCAGGGCCTAACTGGCTGGATGCCGACGGCAAGGTGCACACCAGCCCCGTACCGGTGTTTGCCGTGGCCCATCACTATTTGGTCTCAGAACGCTTTCCCTACAGTGTCGATGTCGGCATGCCGGCCGGTGAAGTGTGGCGGTACATGGAAGCACGCTACCCGGCGCTGTTCAGCCTTTTGGTGTTCTTTGGCCTGCTGGCGGGCGTGCTCGCGCATTGGCTGCAAAAGCGCTCGTCTGCGCCTACGCATGAATTGCAGCGGGCCTTGGGCGCCAACGAGTTCATCCCGTATTTCCAGCCAGTGGTACGCGGCGATACCCGTGAATGGGCCGGCTGTGAAGTGCTGATGCGCTGGCAGCACCCCAAGGAAGGCCTGGTGCGTCCTGACTTGTTTATCCCGCTGGCAGAGCATTCTGGCCTGATCGTGCCGATGACCCGCGCCTTGTTGCGCCAGACCGCCGCGCAACTTGCCCCGCATGCCGCGCGCTTCAGTCCAGGCTTTCATATTGGCGTGAATATCACCGCGCGCCACTGTCAGGATCTGGACTTGGTTGAGGACTGTGGGGAGTTTCTCGCTGCCTTCGCGCCCGGCCAGGTGACACTGGTGCTGGAGCTGACTGAGCGCGAGCTGATCACGCCAACCGACATCACTCGTCGGCTGTTCGACGCCCTGCATCAACTGGGGGTGATGATTGCGATTGATGACTTCGGTACCGGGCATTCCAGCCTGGGTTACTTGCGCAACTTCAATGTCGATTACTTGAAAATCGATCAAAGCTTTGTCGCCATGATTGGCGCGGATGCACTCTCACGGCATATTCTCGACAGTATCATCGAACTCTCCGGCAAGCTGGATCTGGGCATCGTTGCCGAGGGCGTGGAAACAGCTGAGCAGTGCGACTATCTTGCTGCACAAGGTGTGGATTTCCTGCAGGGTTACCTGTTTGGTAGGCCGTTACCCTGTGACGAGTTCATTAAGTCGCTGGCCAGCCATTGAATAGCCAGCCCGTGCGCTTGATGAAATAATCTTGTTTAGGCAAAAGACATGATTTACTCGTGGGGCATTAACTACTACAATTTTTCCTGCCTGTGCTGAACTCGCAGAAAGGCCTCTTTCTTTGAGTCACCTTATAAGCGCTTGGCTTATAGCTTTGTCTGCAGTTGATATCAGCAAACACCATTATTGGAGTACAGATTTTGTCCAGACTCGCCGAATTTCGCGCAGCAGAAAAAGCCCTTCAAGAGCAGCTTGCCCAGCTCGAATCCTTGAAGAACGACGCCGGCTTGAAGAAAGAAATCGAATTTGAAGAAAAGCTGCAAGGCCTGATGAAGCACTACGGCAAAGGCCTGCGCGACATCATCTCGATCCTTGACCCAAACCCTGGCAAGGCCGGCGCTACGCTCGCCGCCGCACCAAAACAGCGCCGCGCGCGCGTGGTCAAGGTGTACAGCAACCCGCACACCGGTGAGCTGATCGAGACCAAAGGCGGCAACCACCGCGGCCTGAAAGCCTGGAAAGAACAGTATGGCGCTGCCACTGTCGATTCCTGGCTGCGCGGCTGATCACACGGCACGCACAAAAAAACCCCGCATCTGCGGGGTTTTTTTTGAGGCGTCGAAAACGAACTTAACTAACACTTCACTGTGTTCATTATCGTTCGAGATAACGCGCTCAAAGTTTGAGGCTGTCACGTACCGAACCCACTTCGTCTTTGCTTGCCTCGTAGGCTTCGGCCTGCCCTGCATACGAAAATACATAGGCTTTATCGCTATCAACCGCGCCGACTAATGTTTGCGACAAAACGTGTCGGCCATTTTCAGTAATCACACAAGTAGTTTCCAGCGCCTCAAGACGGCTCAATGTGGTTGGGTGCATCTTGGTGCACACGCTTTGATAACCGCTACCGGCGAAATCTTTCTGGATGGATTTACGCATTTCCAGCAATACACCTTGAAGATTAACTTTATGCCCGGCCTCAATCGGGGTGCCGGTCAACTCCATGACCATCAAGGTATTGCCATTTTCATCGTTCTTGATTGCGCGCTGGCGCGACACTGCCTGGGGTTTTACCGGCGCCTCGCCGTCAACGTCCACTTCCTCGACCTGCCAGCCGCTGGGCCAGTGAATTTCCGGGTCGGCCGCCAGCACAAGCGGGCTAGCCAACAGAAAACACATGGCGCTCAACAGCGATTTACGAAATTCAATCATTACGAAAAACACCCAAGGTTTAAGCGCCAAAGTTTGAGCCCCGGCGCCCGCTGGTCGCAAGCGCTACGTGACCTTTTTCATTTGGCGCAGCGGCTGGGCCTTGCGTATCATGGTTCGGCTGCAGGGATGCTTGCCGCAAGCCAACGGACCGCGCCTATCATTTCAAGTCGCGTTTGCCCCATTTTTTTCTGGAGGGCCCATGAGCCTGCACGATCTGAACACTTTCCCGGGCGTCACCGCCCAGCCCGACACCGCCACCTCGAACTTTGTGTTCAACCACACCATGTTGCGGGTCAAGGACATCACCCAGTCGCTGGATTTCTACACCCGCATCCTGGGTTTTTCCCTGGTGGAAAAGCGCGACTTCCCGGAAGCCGAATTCAGCCTGTACTTCCTGGCCCTGGTGGACAAGGCCCAGATTCCAGCTGACGCCGCCGCGCGCACCCAGTGGATGAAGTCGATCCCGGGCATCCTGGAACTGACCCACAACCACGGCACTGAAAACGATGCCGATTTTGCCTACCATAACGGCAACACCGACCCGCGTGGCTTTGGCCATATCTGCATCTCAGTGCCGGATATCGTCGCCGCCTGCGAGCGTTTCGAAGCCCTGGGCTGTGATTTCCAGAAGCGCCTGACCGATGGCCGCATGAAAAGCCTGGCCTTCATCAAGGACCCGGATGCGTACTGGGTTGAGATTATTCAGCCAGCGCCTATGTAAGCGGACAGGGTGACGCAGAGCGTCATCGGAGGCATTCCCACGCGGAGCGTGGGAACGAGAAAAACCCCATGATCACTTATGGGGTTTTTCATTTCCGGGCCCGGATTTACGCCGGTGCGGACGTGCGGATCAGGTGATCGAAAGCACTCAGCGAAGCCTTGGCGCCCTCGCCTACCGCGATCACGATCTGCTTGTACGGCACGGTTGTCACGTCACCGGCGGCAAATATACCTGGCAGCGAAGTCTCGCCACGTGCATCGACAATGATCTCGCCACGCGGGGTCAGCTCCACTGTGCCTTTGAGCCAGTCAGTGTTGGGCAGCAAGCCGATCTGAACGAAGATGCCTTCCAGGTCGATGGTCTTGAACTCGCCACTGTCGCGATCTTTGTACGCCAGGCCGGTGACTTTCTGGCCGTCGCCTTTGACTTCACTGGTCAGCGCACTGGTGATCACGTCCACGTTCGGCAGGCTGTAGAGCTTGCGCTGCAACACGGCGTCGGCGCGCAGTTTGCTGTCGAACTCGAGCAAGGTCACGTGGCTGACGATACCGGCCAGGTCGATGGCTGCTTCAACGCCGGAGTTACCGCCGCCGATCACTGCCACGCGCTTGCCTTTGAACAGCGGGCCGTCGCAGTGCGGGCAGAAGCACACGCCCTTGGCTTTGTATTCCTGCTCGCCCGGCACACCCATTTCGCGCCAGCGGGCGCCAGTGGCCAGGATTACGGTCTTGGACTTGAGGGTCGCACCGCTTTCGAAGCGAATTTCGTGCAAGTCACCGGCGTGTTTCGCAGGGATCAAGCCGCTGGCACGCTGCAGGTTCATGATGTCCACGTCGTACTGACGCACGTGGGCTTCCAGCGCGCTGGCCAGTTTCGGCCCTTCGGTTTCCTGCACCGAGATGAAGTTCTCGATCGACATGGTATCCAGCACCTGGCCACCAAAGCGTTCAGCCGCCACACCGGTGCGGATACCTTTACGTGCAGCGTAGATGGCGGCGGCAGAACCGGCTGGGCCGCCGCCGACGACCAACACATCAAACGCGTCTTTGGCGCTGATTCTCTCGGCGGCTTTTTCAATGCCGCTGGTGTCGAGCTTGGCAAGGATTTCTTCCAGGCCCATGCGGCCCTGACCAAAGTTCACGCCGTTGAGGTAGACACTTGGCACCGCCATAATCTGGCGCTCATCGACTTCCGCCTGGAACAGCGCACCGTCGATAGCGACGTGGCGGATGTTGGGGTTGAGCACGGCCATCAGGTTCAGCGCCTGGACCACGTCCGGGCAGTTCTGGCACGACAGCGAGAAGTAGGTCTCGAAGCTGAACTCGCCTTTAAGCGCGCGGATCTGTTCAATCACTTCGACACTGGCCTTCGACGGGTGGCCACCGACTTGCAGCAGGGCCAGCACCAGCGAAGTAAATTCATGGCCCATGGGGATGCCGGCGAAACGCAGGCTGATGTCGGCACCCGGGCGGTTGATGGCGAACGAGGGCTTGCGCGCATCATCGCCATCGGTTTTCAGGGTGATCAGCGTGGTGAGGCTGGTTACGTCCTGCAAAAGGCCAAGCATTTCCTCGGATTTCGCACCGTCGTCGAGGGAGGCGACGATCTCGATCGGCTGGGTGACCCGTTCCAGGTATGACTTCAACTGAGCTTTAAGATTGGCGTCCAACATACGGGCGATTTCCTATTAATTCGGTTTATTGCAGACAAAAAAACGCCCGAGCGAATCTCGCCCGGGCGTTTTGAGGGCGGATGCAGCTTACTGAGGTGCGGAGTTCCGCCCTGGATATTTCACAGACTTAGATCTTGCCGACCAGGTCCAGGGACGGAGCCAGAGTAGCCTCGCCTTCTTTCCACTTGGCTGGGCACACTTCGCCTGGGTGGGCAGCGACGTACTGAGCGGCCTTGATTTTGCGCAGCAGCTCGGAAGCGTCACGGCCAACACCGCCATCGTTCAGTTCAACGATCTTGATCTGACCTTCTGGGTTGATCACGAAAGTACCGCGGTCTGCCAGGCCAGCTTCTTCGATCAGTACGTCGAAGTTGCGCGAGATGGTGAGGGTCGGGTCACCGATCATGGTGTACTGGATTTTGCCGATGGCTGGCGAAGTGTTGTGCCAGGCAGCGTGGGCAAAGTGGGTGTCGGTGGAAACGCTGTAGATCTCGACGCCCAGTTTCTGGAATTCGGCGTAGTTGTCAGCCAGGTCTTCCAGCTCGGTTGGGCAAACGAAGGTGAAGTCGGCTGGGTAAAAGAATACTACGGACCATTTGCCTTTCAGGTCAGCGTCCGACACGTCTACGAAGTTGCCGTTTTTGTATGCGGTAGCTTTGAACGGTTTTACTTGGCTGTTGATGATAGGCATCGTTGACTCTCCGTCAGGGGTTAAGAAGTTGATGAGATGAATGCTACCCACTCTTTCGGCCGATGACTCATTGGCAAACCTCATGCTGACGATTGGTTTTCCCTATCAGGTAACTGTATTAATAGAAGAAATCTCAAATCAGCGGTTGGGTCGCCAGGGTCATGCCCAGAAAGGGCGTCGCTTCAACATAGCGCATGGCGGATTTCATGTCGCTCCAACCGACGTAACTCATCAGCGACTTGATGTCCCAGCCACTGCGATGCGCCCAGGTGGCAAAGCCTCGGCGCAGCGAGTGGCTGGTGTATAGGTCGGCTGGGATGCCCGCGCGCTCCAGCGCTTGGCGCAGCAGCGGGATCACACTGTTGGGGTGCAGCCCCTCCTCGCCCAGGTTGCCCCAGCGATCAATCCCGCGAAACACAGGGCCGCGCACGAGGGCCGAGGCGCTGAGCCATTCGCTGTACGCCTGCACCGGGCACAGGCGCAGCAACGCCGGGGTCTGGTAGGTCTTGCCGAGGTTGTCGCGGTCACTTTTGCTGCGCGGCAGGTACAGGCTGATTCCCGCTCCTGGCACCGCCTGCACGTGCTCGATGTTCAGGCGGCACAACTCATCACTGCGAAAGCCCCGCCAGAAGCCAAGCAGGATCAGCGCGGTGTCGCGCTTGGCGCGCAGCAATCGGGGTGAGTCCTGATCGTTGCTCGCCTGCAGCGCTTCTGCCTGCAGCGAAGCCACCACCTGCTCAAGGTGTTTAAGTTGCAGCGGCTCGGCCTGTTTCTCCTGCGCCGGGTGTACGGCACGAATGCCCTTGAGCACCTTGCGCACCACCGGCGCCTTGGTCGGGTCGGGAAACCCCTGGCTGGTGTGCCACTGCGCCAACGCCGAAAGCCGCAGCTTCAAGGTGTTGACCGCCAGCACGCCGGCATGCGCCACCAAGTAGCGCGCCACGCTGTCGCTGGTCGCGGGCAGGAAGCCGCCCCAATTCACTTCGAAGTGCTCGATGGCCGCGCGGTAGCTGCGGCGGGTGTTATCGCGGGTGGCGGCGTTGAGGTACCGGTCCAGATCGCTCATGAAAGGCCTATTCGTACTGCGACAGGGTGAGTTTGCGCTTAAAACGGCTATGACACGGGATAATACGCCAATATCCCATCTGTTAAATCATGAATTTAAACGGCTTTTTATTCGTGATACAGTACGTATATACATACTACATACCACAGTACTAAATCGACGGAGACCCCATGGCTCGCGGCGGCATAAACAAAGCAGTAGTTCAAACGGCACGCCTGGCGATCCTTGCCCGCGGCGAAAACCCCAGCATCGACGCGGTACGCATCGAGATGGGTAATACCGGCTCAAAAACCACGATTCATCGCTATTTGAAGGAACTGGACGACAGCGAAACCCGGGTGACCATCACCGAAGCGCCTATTGATGACGAGCTGGGTGAGCTGGTCGCACGGCTGGCCCAGCGCCTAAAAGAGAAGGCCCAGGAGCCGATCGACCTGGCCCTGGCGCAATTCGAACAGCACAAAGCTGCCCTGCTCGCCCAGGTGCAGACGCTTGAGCAGGCGCACGCCGAGCTCAAGCAGCAATTTGATATCCAGGGCGCCGCCCTGGCAGAAGAAAGCGCCGCCCTGCAAACCACCAGCACTAGCCTTCAGACCGAGCAAACCCGCAATGCCGGGCTCAGTCAGGCGTGCAGCGATTACGAGCTACGCATCAACGACAAGGACGAGCAGATTCGCTCGCTGGAAGAAAAGCACCTGCACGCCCGCGACGCCCTCGAGCATTACCGCAATGCAATCAAGGAACAGCGCGAGCAAGAACAGCGCCGCCACGAAGGCCAGCTGCAACAGGTGCAGGCGGAACTGCGCCAGGCCCAGCAAAGCGCAATGGTGCGTCAGGACGAGATCACACAGTTGCACCGCGACAATGAGCGGCTGTTGATCGAACACCGCGTAACCGCGAAGGAATTGGCCGCGCTGCAGGAGCAAACCCGCAAAGACCAGGCCTTGCAGCAAAAGCTCAGTGAACAGGTCAGCCTGATTGAAAGCGAACGCACCCTGCTTCAGGAGCGCCTGCGGGTGGCCGTGCTGGAAAGCCAGTCACGCCAGGACGTGCTGAGCGAACAGCAGCAGACCAACAAAAGCCTGGAACTGGACCTTATCAAGGCCCAGGCCAGTATCGAGGCGTTGCGCCTGGCGGCCGCCGTTGCAGCGGCGCCAGAGGCAACATCGCCCACCTGATCAGTCGGCCACAGGCGTGCGCATGGTGACAAATTCTTCCGCCGCCGTAGGATGCACGCCGATGGTTTCATCGAAATGCTGCTTGGTCGCGCCCGCCTTGAGCGCGATCGCCAAGCCCTGCACGATTTCGCCGGCGTCCGGCCCCACCATGTGGCAACCCAGCACCTTGTCGGTGTCGGCGTCGACCACCAGTTTCATCAAGGTCTTTTCCTGGCAATCCGTCAGCGTCAGCTTCATGGGTCGGAAGCGGCTTTCGAAGATCTGCACCTTGTGGCCGTTCTTCTTCGCCTCTTCTTCACTCAGGCCGACAGTGCCGATGTTCGGCAGGCTGAACACCGCCGTCGGAATCATCGCGTAGTCCACTGGGCGATACTGCTCAGGCTTGAACAAGCGACGTGCCACCGCCATGCCTTCAGCCAGGGCAACCGGCGTCAATTGCACACGACCAATCACATCACCGATCGCCAGGATCGACGACTCGGCGGTCTGGTACAGGTCATCCACCTCAACGAAGCCGCGCTCGTCCAATTTGACGCCAGTATTCTCCAGGCCCAGATTGTCCAACATCGGGCGGCGGCCGGTGGCATAAAACACGCAATCGGCCTCCAGCACACGACCGTCTTTCAGCGTGGCCTTGAGGCTGCCATCGGCTTGTTTGTCGATGCGCTCGATATCAGCGTTAAATTGCAGGTCCAGGCCGCGCTTGGTCAGCTCTTCTTTCAGGTGGGTGCGCACTGCACCGTCAAAACCGCGCAGGAACAGGTCGCCGCGATACAGCAGCGAAGTCTGCGCGCCCAAGCCATGGAAAATGCCGGCAAACTCAACGGCGATGTAACCGCCACCCACCACCAATACACGCTTAGGCAGCGCCTTAAGGAAGAATGCCTCGTTGGAGCCAATGGCGTGTTCGTGCCCCGGAATCTGCGGGATTTGCGGCCAGCCGCCCGTGGCGATCAGGATGTGCTTGGCGGTAAAGCGCTCACCATTGATTTCCACCTGATGCGGGTCCACTAAGCGCGCGTGACCTTCATGCAGGGTGACGCCACTGTTGACCAGCAGGTTGCGGTAGATACCATTGAGACGATTGATTTCGCGGTCTTTGTTGGCGATCAGCGTCGCCCAATCAAAGTTCGCCTCACCCAGCGACCAGCCGAAACCGCTGGCCTGCTCGAAGTCTTCGGCGAAATGCGCGCCGTACACCAGGAGTTTTTTCGGCACGCAGCCGACGTTAACGCAGGTACCGCCCAGGTAGCGGCTTTCCGCCACGGCCACCTTGGCACCAAAGCCAGCGGCAAAACGCGCCGCGCGAACACCGCCGGAACCGGCGCCAATTACATACAGATCAAAATCGTAGGCCATTTCACTCTCCTTGGCAGGACACCAGCATACCGACTTACATGGGGCTGAAAAACGAAAAAGCCACCTAAGGTGGCTTTTTTAGAACAGTCGGGCAGGCGTGAATCAGTAAGCCTTGCCAGTCTTGTAGAAGTGCTCGTAGCAGAAGTTGGTTGCCTCGATGTAGCCTTCAGCGCCACCGCAGTCGAAACGACGACCCTTGAACTTGTACGCGATCACACAACCGTCTTTTGCCTGCTTCAACAGGGCGTCAGTGATCTGGATCTCGCCACCCTTGCCTGGCTCGGTTTCTTCGATCAGCTTGAAGATGTCCGGGGTCAGAATGTAACGGCCGATGATCGCCAGGTTCGACGGAGCATCTTCCGGCGCTGGTTTTTCGACCATGTCGCGTACGCGGATCAGGCCATCACCAATGTCGTCACCGGCAATCACGCCATACTTGTTGGTCTCTTGAGGATCAACCTCTTGAACCGCAACGATGGTGCAACGGTACTTCTGGTACAGCTTGACCATCTGGGTCAGCACGCCGTCGCCTTCCAGGTTGACGCACAGGTCGTCCGCCAGGACCACGGCGAACGGTTCGTCACCGATCAGCGGACGGCCGGTCAGGATCGCGTGGCCAAGGCCTTTCATCTGGGTTTGACGGGTGTAGGAGAACGAGCACTCGTCGAGCAATTTACGGATACCGACCAGGTACTTTTCCTTGTCGGTGCCCTTGATCTGGTTTTCCAGCTCGTAGCTGATATCGAAATGGTCTTCCAGCGCGCGCTTACCACGGCCGGTGACGATGGAGATTTCGTTCAGGCCAGCATCCAGTGCCTCTTCGACGCCGTACTGAATCAGTGGCTTGTTCACCACCGGCAGCATCTCTTTGGGCATGGCTTTGGTCGCTGGCAAGAAGCGAGTGCCGTAACCGGCTGCTGGGAACAAGCATTTCTTGATCATATGAGTCCTTACAAAGGGCTGTGCGTACGGAATTCGGCGCAGTCTAATCAGGCCGCAGTCACCTTACAATGGGTCCTGCTGGCGTTGCGATGTCAACATAGAGAAAAAATGTCGGCGTAAGTTCCACTTATCTTCCGACAAGTACCTTCACCCTCGACCGGCAAACAACCTACAAGCCAATGTTTCTGAGGGCTACATCCCTTTTAGCATGCTTTCAAGCTGAGGGCACTGATGTGGAATAACTTCGGCGGGCGCAGTGCATTTGTGCGCTATCATTGCGCCCTTGAACCAGACCACGAGATTGTTAATAGATGTCAGAACCAAAAGGTGTAAACGGCTACCTGATCACGCAGCGCGCAGACGGCTGGCACTTGATCAACTTCCACGGTGACAGCGTCGCTGGGGTATTCCCGACCGAAGCCATGGCTACTGCAGTCGCCGAAGTGTTTGTGGATGAAACCGGTCACGCATCGAGCAAGCGACCGAAGGGCAAGTAAGCCTCTATGCCCCGCGCCAAAAGCCCCGTTAAGCGGGGCTTTTTTGTGTTTGTCTGTACCTACATGGCAGTTCGCTATAATCTGCTGCGAACGCCCCACGACAGTGTCAGCGCCCCTCCAACACCCTCGACGACGAACCAACACATGAACAAGATTCTGGCATTGACTGCGGCCCTTGCGCTGATGACCGGCTGCACCACTACATCCGACACTTACCTTAAAAATGGTGAACAAGGCCTGACCATCGACTGCTCGGGCGAGGCCAATTCGTGGGCCAGTTGCTACGAAAAAGCCGACGCGTCCTGCGCGGGCACCGGTTATCGTATCGTCGGTACCGACGGCACGCCGTCACTCAAAGAAAGCGACAAGACCCTGGGCAAAGACGTCGGCAACTTCAAAAGCCGCAGCGTCGTTGTGGTCTGCAAGTAAGCCGTATGGCTACAGGTGAATTTCGGCGAACTTGATGCCCAGCTCGCGTAACAGCTCGATCAGGTCATCCAGGCGCGGGAACGACTCGACTTCATCCTGCTCATCCACCAGGAAGTAACTGCGCCCGCCGCTTTTCTTGAAAAAGACGATCCATTCACCCAGGTCGGCGGGGTTCTGGATGACATGGGTGGCCGATATCTGACCCTCGGCATTGCGGGTTTTAACGTGTTCACGTTTCATGGCGGGTTTCCGAATAAAGACAAATGCCGCGCAAACTCAAGGCTTGCGCGGCATTTTTTGCATTGAATACCCGACAGTTTAACGGATGCCTTGGCCAATCAACACGCCATCAACGGTTTGCCCGTAGAGATTGACGCCATCATTGGCGTGAAACTTGATTCGGGTTTTCTCCACTGAGCCGTCCACCAAGCGTGGATCCTGCGGCCGCTCATGGCTGTTGACGTAAGCGGCGACGTCCCAGGCCTGCTGGTCGCTCAAGCTGCCGCCCTTACCCAGCGGCATGTTGTGCTTGATGAAAGACGCCGCGGTGTTGATGCGGTGCATGCCGGCGCCCCAGTTGTAGGAGTCTTTACCCCAGAGCGGCGGCATGACGAAACTATCACCGGCCTTTTGCCCCAGCCCTTCGGCACCATGGCACACCGCGCATTGGCCTTTATAGACCTCAGCGCCTTGGGCCAGGTTGTAGCCTTTGGCCGGTTGCGCCACATCAGGATAGCCACGCCCCGCCAGCTCCACGCCCAGCGGCGCCTTGCTCGCCAACCAATAGGCGTACACCGAGAGTGCCGTAATTTCGGGGCTGTCAGCCGCAGGCGGCGTACCGCCGTTCATGCTGAACTGGAAGCAACCCTGCAAACGCTCGGCAAAGGTGTTGACCTTGTCGTTCTTCTTTCGATAGGCCGGGTACATTGGGTACGCGCCCCACAGCGGCGCCGAGTTGGCGAGGCGGCCCTGGTCCAGGTGGCAGTTGCTGCAGTTGAGCCCGTTGCCAACAAATTGTGGCGCCAGGCGCTGAGTGTCGACGAACAGTGCGTAACCCTGCTTGACCAACTTGCCGTAGGCATTGTCAGGCAATTCACTTTCCTGCGGCGGCTGGAATTGATTGGCTACCAGGTGCGCAGGCGCTGGCTGCAGCTGTGACTGGTCTTCCATGGCTATCGTGGCAGCAGCGGATGGCAGTGCAATCATCAGCCCCAGCGCGGGGACAAGCATGCGCGACTTCATGGCTTGGCCTCCGGGCTCAGCGACGCAAAGTACTGGGCGACGCCCTGCACTTCCTCAGGGGTCAGAGACTTGGCAATGTGCCCCATCAGGTCATTAGGATCATTGTGACGAGTGCCGTTACGCCACGCGGCCAACTGTGCCGCCAGGTAAGCGGCAGGCTGGCCGGCCAGAGGCGGAAACGCCGCGCCCACACCGACACCGGCGGGACCATGGCAACTGACGCAGGCGGGAATCTGCCGCTCCCAGGCGCCTTGCAGCGCGAGTTTCTGCGCCGCGCTGGTGGGCATTTCACTGCGGTGCAGCGTGGCAGGCGCCGGGTGAGGCATCGCCGCCACGGCTTGGCTGACTGCAACGACCTCGGCTTCGGTCAAGGCCTTGGCCAGCGGCTGCATCACCGGATTGCTGCGTGCCCCGCTGCTGAAGTCCGCCAGCTGTTTACGCACATACTCCGCCGACAAACCCGCCAAGCGCGGGAACCCAGCCGCTGCAAGCCCTAGCCCATCGGCGCCATGGCAGGCTACACACGGCATCGCCCCAGGCTGTGAGCCACCTTCGGTAAAAATCTTTTTCCCGTCCATCGCGTGGGCATTGCCTAGCAGCAATAACAGCGCGCTCCCCATCAACACTCGTTCCAGAGACATCATCACGGCTCCATTTTTATAGTTATATGCTTAGGCTTCAATCGCATAAGCTTACAAATGGTAGGGTAATGATCCTGTCGAGACAACACCCAAAAGCAGCGCAAAAAAAAGCCTGGCCCCGCAACAGCAGGGCCAGGCTTTTTTATCGGATTAAGTGTGCGGGTTGAACCTTAGGGCTCAGCCGGAAATACATTCCTCCGCGGCTTTCTTCACGTCGCCCGGGCGAATCGGTACATTGGACATGCTTTCATAGAGCTTGATGCTGCTGCCGCTGGAGCGCTCTTCAATCTCGAAGATCGCCGAAGGGTCAGCCGAGAATTTCTGCGGCACAATCACCTGTACACCGTCCTTATGCGGCTCGATCTGCGGTGGACGCCGGGTTTCAGCCAACTTGCGAACCACACACGCGGCATATTCCGGCGGCTTCTTCCCTGAAATGACCACCAATGTTGGCGGGGTCTGCTTGATATCTGCAACCGAAGCACATCCACCCAACGCCAAGGCCAGAACCAACACACTCCACTTCATACTAAAACCTCCGATAAAGACCCTACGACAGCGCTGAGAGTAATTTTCTCCCGCTAATGTAGGATTTATCTCTGAAAACTCGGTAAATAACTGTTTTAAATTGTCGAAGTCGTCGACGACGACCCGATAATAAACACGCTGGGGCTGATAAACTCTATCTTAACCTACGTATCATTCTGATTTTTCAGAAAAAGCCCTTCTGGAGACACCCATGAAATTCATCCACCAGCGCGAGCACCTCAACGAGGGCGACATCGTTGTCATCGAATGCTCGCAGACCTGCAACATTCGCCTGATGAGCGATGCCAACTTTCGCAGCTTCAAGAACGGTGGCCGCCACACCTACCACGGCGGCGCGTTCGACCAGTTCCCGGCGAAAATCACCGCACCCAGCACCGGTTTCTGGAACATTACCCTGGACGTGGTGACGCGCCGCGCGATCAGCGTTACGCGCAAACCGGCGCTGTCCCACAAGATTCGCATCGTTCGTCGCACCAGCACCAAGCTGAGCTGAACCCTGAACAGGAAAACCGCTGTGACCCCTACGACCAAATACGTCATCAAGTACAAGCTCAACGGCGAACGCCGCTTTGAGTTCGCCCAGTTGCAAACCAACGACGTCGACGAAGCCAAGCAAGCCCTGGCGAAAATCCACGATGCAACCGACGAAATCACCGACATCACCGTGAGCAAGGCGCTGTAAGCCATGCCCGGCCCGACTGCGGACCTGTTTGCCGACGACGCCCTGCAACAACCCGCAAGGCGTGAACAGATTGGCGAAGAGTCTTACGTGTTAAGGGGCTATGCCCTGCCCCGGGTCGAGCGTCTGTTACCTGAACTACGGCGCATATTGGCCCAATCACCGTTTCGGCAAATGGTCACACCCGGCGGCTTTACCATGTCGGCGGCGCTGAGCAGTTGCGGCGAGCTGGGTTGGACCACCGACAGCAGCGGCTATCGTTACAGCCCGCTTGACCCGCGCAGCCAGCAACCGTGGCCTGCCATGCCTCACACGTTGCGCGAACTGGCTGTGCAGGCGGCCGCAGAAGCCGGCTTCAGCGACTTCACTCCGGATGCCTGCCTGATCAACCGCTATGTGCCCGGCGCCAAGATGTCCCTGCACCAAGACAAGAACGAACGGTGCTACAACGCGCCCGTGGTCTCCGTGTCACTGGGCCTGCCGGCGATTTTCCTGTTTGGCGGCCATGAACGCGGCAACCGCACGCAAAAGGTCTCGCTGTTTCATGGCGATGTGGTGGTCTGGGGCGGCGTCGATCGCTTGCGCTTTCATGGGGTGATGCCAATCAAGGACGGCGTGCATCCGGTCATGGGCCCGCAACGCATCAACCTGACCTTTCGCACCGCCGGTTAATTTGACCGCAAGCTTGTGAGTGCCGAGCGTGGCCAGCACGGCTAATCTGGCCGTGAGCCGCCAAGAGTGCAGACCATGACCAACGAACAAGACCCGCGCTGGGCCGCCATCGTCACCCGCGACGCCAAGGCAGACGCACTGTTTGTGTACGGGGTTAAAACCACCGGCGTGTACTGCCGCCCCAGCAGCGCCTCGCGCTTGCCACGGCCGGAAAACATCGAATTCTTCGACACGCCGCTGCAAGCCGAAGCCGCAGGTTATCGCCCCAGCAAACGCGCCGCGGGTGACCAGACTCAATTGGCCGCGCACCATGGGCAACTGGTTGCCGATGCGTGCCGCCGCATCGAACAGGCCGAAACGCCGCCCAGCCTGGACGCTCTCGCACGCCCGGCCGGGTTAAGCGCGTTCCATTTCCACCGCGTATTCAAAGCCATCACTGGCCTGACGCCCAAGGGTTACGCCAACGCCCTGCGCTCGCGCAAAGTACGCGATGGCCTCAAGGGGCAGCACTCGGTTACCGACGCGCTGTATGACGCAGGCTTCAACTCCAACAGCCGCTTTTATGAGGCGGCTGACCAGCTACTCGGCATGAAGCCCAGCGATTACAAGGCCGGCGGCACCAACAGTGAAATTCGCTTTGCCGTGGGCCAATGCTCATTGGGGGCGATTCTGGTGGCGCAGAGTCAACGCGGTGTCTGTGCGATTTTGCTGGGGGATGACCCGGACCAACTGGTGCGCGACCTGCAGGACCAGTTCCCCAAGGCCGAGTTGGTCGGTGCGGACCGGGACTTCGAACAATTGATTGCGCAGGTAGTGGGCTTTGTCGAAGCGCCTGCCTTGGGCCTGGATTTACCCCTGGATTTGCGCGGCACCGCCTTTCAGGAACGGGTGTGGCAGGCGCTGCGCGAAGTCCCGGTGGGCAGCACTGCCAGCTACGCGCAAATTGCCCAGCGGATCGGCGCGCCAAAATCCTTTAGAGCGGTGGCCCAGGCCTGCGGAGCCAACCACTTGGCGGTGGCAATTCCCTGCCACCGCGTGGTGCGCAGCAACGGCGAGCTTTCGGGCTACCGCTGGGGCGTGGAGCGCAAGCGCCAGCTGCTGGAGCGCGAAAGTCAGTAACGGCTAGCGGATACCGATATAGATCAGCGCCACGTCGTCCGCCGGGTACACCTCAAAATCGGTGACAAACGCACGCGACTCCACACCCGGCTGCTCAAAGTAGTCCCAGACGTGCTGCCAGGCCGTGATGATCGCAGCCGGCATCGGCCCACGCGCCTCAAACACCAAATAACGCCCCGGCTCAATCACCAGGCTGTCAAACCCGGCAGCCGGTGCCTGGGTCGCCACGCCCGCAGTGACATCAAACAGCCCTTGCGCATCGGACTCATAGCCGCTGTACACCCCGTACATCGGTGACTCCGGCTGCTTGCCGGGTATTTTCTGGTAAAGCTCTTCAGCGAAAAACCGTTGCCACATCGGGCCGATCTTCGCGCTCGAAGGCTGGGCTTCATCCGCATTACGCGTGCGAACTTTCAGCCCGGACACACGAACGGCCGCTACCTGTTGTTCCTTGATTGTTTGCACCGCGCTCTCCTTTTAAAACGTCAATTTACGCTTACTTAGCGTTCCGTTTACGAAGCTTTGCGTTTAGGACACTCTGCAACCTTATACCGGTTACCGCACAGCGCCATACTGCACCTGCGACGTTTGTGCGCCTTGGTCCGATCATAAAACCACAGACTTGCCAGAAGTCCCACGGCACGCCGTCGATAGTCGCCAGGGTGTTGAGCATGTCCAGCACCGGGTCATCAGCCAGCACCATGCCATCAATTGATGGCGCCGCACGAAAACCCACTTTCGTCCAGTGAATAAAACAGACTGGCCGGGTGCCAATCGCCCTGCTAAAACAGCGCAAAGTCTTACTCACGCTGGAGACGCATCCCATGAGCAGCTGGCCAGACACTCGAATTCTTGACCTGCTGGGCATTGAAGTGCCCATCATCCAGGCCCCTATGGCCGGGGCAACGACCACCGCCATGGTCATCGCCACCAATGCGGCCGGCGGGCTGGGCTCAATGCCCGCCGCAGCGCTGACCATCGAGCAACTGCGTGAAGCCTTGGCCACGATCCGCCAGGCAAGCTCGCGGCCGATCAATGTGAATTTCTTCTGTCATCAACCGCCCGCCGCCGATGAAGCCGGTGACCGCCGCTGGAAGGACTTGCTGGAACCTTACTACCATGAACTCGGCGCCGATTTTGACGCGCCAACGCCCGCGTCCAACCGCGCACCCTTTAATGACGCTGCCTGCAAAGTGGTCGAAGAGTTCCGCCCCGAAGTGGTGAGCTTTCACTTTGGCCTGCCGGAAAAAGCCTTGCTCGACCGGGTCAAAGCCACGGACGCCAAGGTACTCTCATCGGCCACCACCGTGGAAGAAGCCCTCTGGCTGGAACAGCATGGCTGCGACGCCATCATTGCAATGGGGTTTGAGGCTGGCGGGCATCGCGGGTTGTTTCTCAGCGACGACCTCAACACCCAGATCGGCCTGATGGCACTGCTGCCGCAGATTGTCGACGCGGTCAGCGTGCCGGTGATCGCCGCCGGTGGTATCGGTGATGCGCGCGGCATTGTCGCGGCATTCGCCCTGGGCGCTTCGGCCGTGCAAGTGGGTACCGCGTACCTCTTCACTCCCGAAGCCAACGTCAGCGCTTCCCATCACCATGCACTGCGCCACGCCCAAGCCAGCGAGACCGCACTGACCAACCTGTTCACCGGCCGCCCGGCGCGAGGCATCGTTAACCGCGTGATGCGCGAACTCGGCGCGATCAACCCGCAAGCGCCCGCCTTCCCCACTTCCGGCGGCGCCTTGATGCCGCTCAAAGCCAAGGATGAAGCGGGTTTCAGCAACCTGTGGTCAGGCCAGGCATTGCGCCTGGGCAAAGACATTTCCACGTATGACCTGACCCGCGAATTGGCCGAGCAGGCACGGGCCAAGCTCCAATAGAACTGACACCAGCGGCAACGTTGCACTGTACCGGCAATGGCTAACCGCTATATATTCCTATACATAGCGATAACGCCTTCTACCTGTAACAAGCCGTACACCCTCAAAGGAGCTGCTTCATGATGATCCGCGCCTCACGCCTGGCCCCCACGGCCATCGCCACCCTGATTGCGGCCTTTGCCTTTGGCGCGGCCCAAGCCGATGAAGTGCAGGTTGCCGTTGCCGCCAACTTCACCGCACCGATCCAGGCGATTGCTGCCGATTTCGAAAAAGACACCGGCCACAAACTGGTTGCAGCCTACGGCGCCACCGGCCAGTTCTATACGCAGATCAAAAACGGCGCGCCATTCGAAGTGTTCCTCAGCGCTGACGACACCACCCCGCAAAAACTCGAAACCGAAGGCGACACCGTCAAAGGTTCGCGCTTCACCTACGCGGTCGGCACCCTGGCGCTGTGGTCGGCCAAGGAAGGTTATGTCGATGCCAAAGGTGAGGTGCTCAAGAAGAACGAATTCAAGCACCTGTCCATCGCCAACCCTAAAGCCGCGCCCTACGGCCTGGCCGCCACCCAAGTGCTGGCTAAAGAAGGCTTGACCGACAAGGTCAAGGGCAAGCTCGTTGAAGGCCAGAACATCACCCAAGCCTTCCAGTTCGTGTCCACCGGCAACGCAGAACTGGGCTTCGTCGCCCTGTCGCAAATCTACAAGGACGGCAAAGTCACCAGCGGTTCGGCGTGGATCGTTCCCGCGTCCATGCACGACCCGATCAAGCAAGACGCTGTCATTCTCACCAAAGGCAAAGACAGCGCCGCGGCCAAAGCGCTGGTCGAGTACCTCAAAGGCCCCAAAGCCGCCGCGGTGATCAAGTCTTACGGTTACGAGTTGGCCAACTAAATGCCGCTGTCGAGTGCCGATTTTTCCGCGATCTGGCTGACCATTAAACTGGCATCACTGACCACCGTGATCCTGCTGATCATCGGCACTCCGATTGCCCTGTGGCTGTCGCGCACCCGCTCCTGGTGGCGCGGCCCCATCGGTGCCATCGTCGCCCTGCCGTTGGTGTTGCCACCCACGGTCATTGGGTTTTACCTGCTGTTGACCATGGGGCCCAATGGCTACTTCGGCCAGTTCACCCGATGGCTGGGCCTGGGCACCCTGACTTTCAGCTTCACCGGGCTGGTGATTGGCTCGGTGATCTATTCCATGCCGTTTGTGGTGCAGCCGTTGCAAAACGCCTTTTCCGCCGTCGGTACTCGCCCACTGGAAGTAGCCGCCACCTTGCGCGCCAATCCCTGGGACACGTTTTTCACCGTGATCCTGCCCCTGGCCCGCCCGGGTTTTATCACCGCGTCGATACTCGGCTTCGCCCACACCGTCGGTGAGTTTGGCGTGGTGCTGATGATCGGCGGCAATATTCCCGACAAAACCCGCGTGGTGTCGGTGCAGATCTACGACCACGTCGAGGCCATGGAATATGCTCAGGCCCATTGGTTGGCCGGCTCCATGGTGGTGTTCGCCTTCCTCGTATTGCTGGCGCTCTATTCCAGCCGTAAAACCAAAATGGGCTGGAGCTGATCGATGATTGATGTACGCCTGCACCTCACCTATTCCGGCTTCGCCCTGGATGTGGACTTGCATTTGCCCGGCCGTGGCGTGACCGCCTTGTACGGGCATTCTGGCTCCGGCAAGACCACTTGCCTGCGCTGTATCGCGGGGCTTGAGCGCGCCGCAGACGGCTTTGTGCAGGTCAATGATGACGTCTGGCAAGACAGCCGCAACGGCGTATTTGTGCCGCCGCATAAGCGCGCCTTGGGGTATGTGTTTCAGGAAGCGAGCCTGTTTCCACATCTGTCAGTGCGGGCCAATCTTGAGTTCGGCCTCAAGCGTATTGCGCCTCAGCAACGTCGGGTGGACATGGCCCTGGCCACCGAACTGCTGGGCATCGGCCACCTGCTCGACCGGCACCCGCAGCACCTGTCCGGCGGCGAGCGCCAACGCATCGGCATCGCCCGCGCGCTGCTCACCAGCCCGCAATTGCTGTTGATGGATGAACCGCTGGCAGCCCTGGACAGCCAACGCAAAAGCGAAATTTTGCCGTACCTCGAACGCCTGCACGACGAACTGGATATTCCGGTGCTGTACGTCAGCCATGCCCAGGATGAAGTGGCGCGGCTGGCCGATCACATTGTATTGCTCAGCGACGGCAAGGCCCTGGCCAGCGGCCCCATCAGTGAAACCCTGGCACGGCTCGACTTACCCATCGCCTTGGGCGACGACGCCGGCGTGGTCATCAATGGCACGGTCAGTGCCTACGATGAGCACTATCAGTTGCTCACCCTGCAATTGCCCGACAGCCCATTGCAGGTACGCGTGGCGCACGCGCCGTTGGCAGTGGGCAAGCCACTGCGCATCAAGGTACAGGCCCGAGATGTCAGCCTCAGCTTGTATGGGCAAGAACCCAGCAGCATCCTTAACCGTCTGCCGGTGACGGTGACCCAGGAGATTTCTGCGGATAACAACGCCCATGTGCTGGTGCGCCTGGATGCTGGCGGCACGCCGCTGCTGGCGCGAATCACGCGGTTCTCCCGTGATCAATTGCAACTGCAGCCCGGTCTGAGGCTGTGGGCGCAAATCAAGGCGGTAGCCGTGCTCGCATAACTATTTGGCACCCGCGCAAAACCCTGCGGTCAATCAGACATACCGGCCTGATTACCGCCAAGGAATTTGCACCATGCCCCACTCCGCGCTGCTTGCCGACCTGCCCCGCGACCTGCATTACGTTGACGACACCCAACCGGGTATCCGCCGCAAGAAGCTGCGCGGCAAGTTCCAGTATGTCGATGCCAACGGTGTGCGCATCACCGATGCTGACGAAATCAAACGCCTGAACGCACTGGCCGTGCCGCCCGCCTACACCGATGTGTGGATCTGCGCCGACCCGCGTGGCCATCTGCAAGCCACGGGGCGTGACGCCCGCGGCCGCAAGCAATACCGTTACCACTCGCGCTGGCGTGAAGTGCGTGACAGCGACAAGTATTCGCGCCTGCAAGCGTTCGGGAAAGCTTTGCCAACACTGCGCGCGAAATTGGAAGCCCAAATCGCCGAACCCGGTTTCACCCGCGAGAAAGTATTGGCCACGGTGGTGATGCTGCTGGATGCCACGCTCATCCGCGTCGGCAATACCCAGTACGCGCGGGACAACAAATCCTACGGGCTGACCACCTTGCGCACCCGCCATGTGGACATCAAGGGCAGCGAAATCCAGTTTCAGTTTCGCGGCAAGAGTGGCGTGGAGCATCAGGTCAGCGTCAAGGACCGGCGCCTGGCCACGGTGGTCAAGCGCTGCCTCGAACTGCCTGGGCAAAATCTGTTTCAGTACCTGGATGAAGACGGCGAGCGGCATACCGTCAGCTCCCACGACGTCAACGCCTACCTGCACAGCCTGACGGGCGCCGATTTCACCGCCAAGGATTACCGCACCTGGGCCGGCACCGCTCTTGCCTTGGCCGTGTTGCGCGAGCTGCAATGGCAGCCGGAATCCGATGCCAAGCGGCACGTGGTGGCAACCGTCAAAGACGTCGCCAAGCAGCTCGGCAATACTCCGGCGGTGTGCCGCAAGTGCTATATCCACCCGGCCGTTCTGGAGCATTTCAGCCTAGGCGAACTGTCCAAGCTGCCCAAGCCACGGGTGCGCAAGGGCTTGAAAGCCGAAGAAGTCGCACTGGCGATGTTCCTCGAGCAATTGGCCGCCGACTTGCCGAAGAGCGCCAAGGTGAGTTAGCCTCTGCAGCCCTTCTGACGCCCGGGATGACCGCCGACGTGAACAACTAAGCCTTCCAAAATGTATCTGCAACGAGCCGCCTGGCGCGCTTGTTGGCCTGTTCGACATTTTTTTGGAGGTGCCTATGACTGACGTCAACCGGCTGCCCGTACTCGTTTCCTTGCAACACGTGTCTTTCCAGTTCGCCAATGGCGAAACCTTGCTGGAAGGTCTCAACCTGTCGATTGATCACACACCCACCGGGATTGTCGGGCGTAATGGCCGTGGCAAAAGCATTCTCGCGAAGATGCTGGCCGGGTTGCTTGCGCCCTCGTCCGGCACGCTGAAGCGTTCGGCCAGCGTCGCATACGTCGCCCAAGCAGCGGCGGTTCAACCGGGCGCAACCATCGCCGATGTCACCGGCACTGCCGAGGTGTTGGCTGCACTAGCACGCATGGCTCGCGGCGAAGCACACGTGGACGACCTGGCGCTGATCGACGATCGCTGGGACCTGGCCGAACGCCTGCGCACCGCACTGGGCGCCGCAGGCTTGGCACACCTCAATGCGCACACACCGGCCGAGCAGCTCAGCGGCGGACAATTGGCCAGGGTCACGGTGCTCGGTGCGGTGCTGGCCGAGCCACAGTTGCTGATTCTCGATGAGCCCACCAACCACCTCGACAGCGACGGCCGTGATTGGCTGTTGCATGTGCTGGCGGGCTGGCACGGCGGCCTGGTGGTGGTCAGCCATGACCGGCAATTGCTCAACGCCATGGGCCGCATCCTCGAACTGTCGCCCCTCGGCGTGCGCACGTATGGCGGCAATTACCAGGCCTACCGCCTGCAACGCGACACCGAGCAGCACGCTGCCGTTGCTGCCCTTGAACACGCGCGCCTGGAACGCAGCCGCGAGCGCAAACGCCTGCAAAAAGACCACGACAGCTTGCAACGCAATGCCGCCCGCTCACGCAAGCATGCCGAAACCGCCAACGTCGACCGGTTCACCAAAGCCCGCTGGAAAGGTGCCGCCACCGAAATCGTCAGCACTGTGCGCAGTGCACACCGCGAGTACAAAAACGAGCTGGATGTGCAGGTGCGCCAGGCCTACGAACGCGTCGTCGACGAAACGCCCACCCTGCTCGCCTTGCCCGGCTCGGCAGTGCCCAACGGTCGACACGTCCTGGCCTTGGAGCATGCGCAACTGCCGTGGCTGGATCCGCAGTCGCCTGCAACTTACCTCACACTCAACCTGACGGGCCCGGTGCGCGTTGCCGTGCACGGGCCGAACGGCTGCGGCAAATCCACCTTGCTCAAGCTGCTTGCCGGCCTGTGGCAGGCCGTCAGCGGGGAATGCGCCGTGCAAGTGCCCAGTGCTTATATTGATCAACACCTGGCGCTATTGGAGAACGAACGCAGCATCGTCGAACAGCTCAACCTGCTCGACACACCATTGGCCGAAGGCGAACTGCGCACGCGCCTGGCCTTGCTGCAACTGGATGCGTTGCGGGTGACTCAACCCACTGGCCAGTTGAGTGGCGGCGAGCGTTTAAAGGCCGCAATGGCAATTGCCTTGTGGCGCAAAGTCCCGGCACAACTGCTATTGCTGGACGAGCCTACCAACCACTTGGACCTGGAATCGGTGCTGGCCTTTGAACAGGCGTTGCAGGGTTTTACCGGGGCGATGGTGGTGGTGTCCCATGACAAGGCGTTCGTGCAAGCGATCAGGCCGACGCACGTTTTAACCTGGCAAAGTCGGGGCTGGTGGCTGAAGTGTGTCTGAGGTCATTGCGCACACACTCAAAGCGCCCTACGGTAGTGGCCGAATAATCTCACCGAGGAGCCCGGCACAATGCTGCCTGCATCGCGCAAACCTTACGTCAATGCCGCACTGGCCCATCGGCAACGCTGGCGCGGCCGGGTCGGTTTGATGTTGGTGGCCAGTCTTTCCGTACTGGCCGGCATGACCGATGCCATCGGTTTTATGGCCAGTGGCGATTTTGTCTCGTTCATGAGCGGCAATACCACGCGGCTGGCGGTAGCGATTGGCGCCGGGGACCTGGGCCTTACGGGGCGGTTGTTGTTGCTGATCGCGATGTTCGTGGTCGGCAACGCGTTGGGTGTGGTAGTCAGCCGCGTCGCCAAGCGGCATGCGCTGCCCTTGCTGTTGTGCATTGCGGCCTTGTTGTGTGGCGCAGCCTTGTGGCCGTTTGCCGATACATTGCCGGCGTTGCTCGCGGCGATTATTGCCATGGGCATGCTGAATGCGGCGGTGGAAGAGGTCAACGGTTTGCCGGTGGGCCTGACCTATGTAACCGGGGCGCTGTCACGCTTTGGTCGCGGGCTGGGCCGCTGGATACTCGGAGAGCGGCGCAATGGTTGGCGCGTGCAACTGATTCCGTGGGCGGGAATGTTTGTCGGCGCGGTGATTGGCGCGCTGCTGGAACATCAACTCGGCCTCAAGGCGCTGCTGGTCAGTGGCGCATTGGCGGCGTTGCTGGGGGTAGTGTCGCTGAAGATTCCCCGGCGCTGGCACTTGGGTTACATGCCGCGATAAGGAAGAAAAGAGGCCCGCCCGACGTTTCGGCCTCGACGTCCGTGTACTGGTAAAGAGCTACCACGTCGAGCGAGCGAAAAGAATAATAAGCGAATGTCCGGCGGCTGTCCCGTCGGGCATTTCCGAAAAATACCTAGGCGACAGCCTACAGACAGGTTGCGAGTGCGGCCAGGCGACGTTTTGTCGGCATCGAGTCTTGGCCCGCAAAGTAATTCACGGTAGAACCGGCACCCGCGCTGCGCACGTCGACGAAATAGTCGCCACCGGTGGTGTACACCGTGTAACCGCCGGCTTCCATCGGCTCCTTGAAGCCGCCGGCGTCAACGCCAAATACGGCCTCGTCCTGCCAACCGAACTGGATGCATTGGGCAACCACCAGAGGGGCCTTCTGCGATGCCAGGGTTTTGTAAGGCGTGCCGGTGCGCGCTTCTTTCATTTTCGAACCTGCACAACCGGACAGTGCTGCCACCACCATTGCGCCAATTACCAGCTTTCGCATGCCATCGCCTCCTTGGAAAAACCGCGACTCTATCATTAGCAGGCGACACCCGAGGACTATTACGTCACCCTGTCGCCTACTTACGACCTCGCTGTCACCTGGAAAACCGATGACCCCCAACGCCGAACGCTACAACCCTTCCACCGACTACGCCGACAAGCTGATCAGCCGCATCGGCCAGACGCCCACGTGGATCGCCAAGCGCATCGGCGTCACTGACAAGCGCATCCGCTACATCCTCGATGGCGAGCGCACCGTGAAGGGCGAAAGCACGCCCATCCAGATGACCTACACCGAGCAGTTCGCGCTGGAATGCCTGGCGGCTGAGGCCAAAGCCAAGAAGAAGGCGTCATCTGCTGCCGAATGAATTTAGTTTCACTGTGAAGGGTAGTTGTGCTGGCTATAGTTGGCAGGCTCATTTTTAAGAAGTCTCCCTTCTGCCCGCCCTCCCGCGGGCTTTTTTTTGCCTGGGGGTTGGGGGGCTGCTGAGTACATATCCGTTATTTGGGGGATGGTTGAGATGGGTTCCGCCCTTACGGCGGCTCACTTTTGAACAGCGCAAAAGTAAGCAAAACGCTCTTGCCCCACCAC
>NZ_JBJGXU010000064.1:0-32487 GCF_045447305.1 Pseudomonas sp. D47
CGAGGGCGCCTGTTTACTGTGGTGCTTAAGTTCAGCTTTTACGCTGATCAGCCATCTCACGTTTGGGCCCGAACATCGCCCACACGATCAGCCCGAACAGCGGCACGAAAATCAGAATGATCAACCACAACCCCTTGGTCTCCCAGCCACCGGTGCTGCGCAAGACGACGTTGATCGCCCACAATTCCAAGATCAGCAGAATCACGGCCAAAATGATCCAGATAGTTTCCAATTGCATAGTTCACCTCCTGAGGTCTATGCATTAGGTCAGCCGTATGGCTCCAGGGTTCCATCCGATTTGCACCCAGGCGCTCTCGCCCAACGGTTGCGGCTAATCCTGCGCGACCTTCTAGACTCACCGCACTCACGTTTTTTAATCCACCCGATGAGCGGGAATTTCAACCAGCGTTCGGTGGGCCACCCACGTCTGCGCGAATACCTGTCGAGCTTGAAGAACTCGCTGAGCGGCAACAGCGCCGCCGGCTCCGCCCTGCCTCCGGGCACCTACGCCAGAAGCCCGTGCGACAGCGACAAGAAGGCTGAAACAGCGCCAAAAGAAAAGGCCTCTACCCGCGTTTCATCACTCAAACAGCCTGCCAGCTAGAAGACTAAGAAAAAGGCGCCGCGAAGCGACAGCTAACCGCTACCTATTCACCGCCTGACTCGCCGATAAAAGCCAGGCGCTTCTCCAGCCACTGGCGGACGATTTCTCGTGCCGCCACCTGCGCCTCCTCCACAGAGAAACCACGCTCACTCTGCAGCCACGCGGCGGTGACTTGCCGAGCCGGTTCGACCGCAGCCAGCGCCAGCGTGCGCGATTTGCTCGGCCATGACTTTTCATCGTTCCAACTGCGCATGGCCGGTTCAGGGTCTTCTGCGCCCTCCACCGGTTTGAGAAAGTCGCGCGGCGATACCGTCGCACGCAAATCCAGGCGCCGCCACTCGGCATAGCTCGCAAAACGAATAGTGCCGCTGTTGCCGCTGGCGGTCGCAATAGCAGGGTCAAAGCCCGCGTCCAATTGCTGCCACGGCGCTTGCTTGAACAGCTCGCCTTGCGGCGCGCACAACGGCGCGAAGCTGTCGCGGGTCGAACCATACAGCGGCCCGAATGCCTCATAGGCGTCTGCGCCGTGACGGCTGAAGACGAAGCAGTGCACATACGCACGCTGGTCGGCGAACACTTCGTACTGTGCCCGTTCGACCATCATGCGTAACAGCGTCAGGGTGATGCGGTCGCGGCTGAATACCGGGTCGCTGTCCAGGTCCTGGAAAATCTCCCATGGATAGCTGTCGGTCTTGAGCACCGCGAGTACCTGCTGGCGTTTTTCTTCGGCTTCTTGGGCGGTGACGCCGCTCTGCGGTTCAAAGCGTTGCAGGTACACCAACCAGGCGGCCGCCAGTTCACTCTGGGGAAAACGTCGCAAGCCCTGAGCGGCGTCTGCTGGATGATCAGGAATGCTGGCGATGATCGCATCCAGCTCGGCGGTGTGCGGCTGGGTGAGTTGGCCCACCTCAATCAACCGTTTGCTCAGCAATGGCTGCAAGCAGGCCGGGTCGGTGCCGCAGGCATCACGGGTTTTCAGCCAGGCTCGCTGAGCATTGCGCAACGCGTCGCGTTGCGGGCCCTTGAGCTTGCCCATCGCACTCAGGTAATGCTCGCCGAGCATGCCGTCGAGGCGGCTCAGCTCCGGGTTGGCGCAGAGGGTCTGCTCGACAGGCGTGGTGGCCTTTTTGCAGTCATACGACGCAGCCCCGGCCGGCGCTGCGGCACACAGCAGTGCAGCGGCCATCCCCATCAGCGGGCACAACGATTTAACCGAGTAGTCCATCACATTCCTTGCCAGAGGTCCTTTCGAGGCGCGTATTGTGCAGCGCTGACACGCCGATCACAAAGCTTCGTGCCGGGTCGCATCGAAGCGCTCCCGCGCCTGAAGTGCCGACCTTGCTCGCGAACCTGGCCGCCGTAACCTTCAACGCTCAGTTGCACATCACCGTGACCAGCGTCGCAATGGATTGGCCGCCACCTCAAGGCACCGGCAACCAGCCGCTGAAGCCGCCCTGTCGGGTCAGCGGGCTCCAGGCAAAGTCGCCTGCACTCGCCGGCAACACTTGATGTTCAGCGCCCGCAACGGCGGCACCTTTCCAGTCAAAAATCCTTGACCCCCGCCAGGCCAGAACCACCCCTTGGGCCTGGCTGTCATCGGTGCTTATCCAACACGCAGCCGCAGCCGCCATGAAGGCCTCGATGGGCTCCTCGTCAATCTGCGCGCGGTACGCCGAGCCCAGCAGCCAGCGGCAGACGTTCAGGTGATACGTCCAGTCCTGCGGTGGCTGGTTGTGATAGGCCCAGATCATGAAGCTGCGAAACAGGTTCAACCCCTCGGGCGGGTCGAGCTTGAGCAGCGCCGGGCAGATGTCGAACAAGGTGTGCCAATACGGCAACAAACGCGCATCCAGGTGCACGAAGCAGCGGGAATTGCTGGGGTATTCAGGCAGTGTCGGTTCCGCGCGCAAGCGACGGGACGCCTTGCTGACCAGGCGGCTGGCGCCTGCAGGCAATAGATGGTTCATCAAACGCACTCACAGTCGTGACGATAGAACGCCTCCTGATCACAGGAAGCCCAAGGCACACGTCAGAATGCGGGGGAAGCGCGGGGGTTGGCTGAGGGCCAGGAATATCGCGGCGGCGCCTTGTTGCGCCGCTCATGGGCCGGGCGCGGGGTTTGCTGGAGACTCAACAGCCAGGCCAGGCCGATGAGGAACACGATGGCCACGGTCACGGCGGAGCACACCGGGCAGGCAAAGTAGTTCGAGATGTTGCTGGAAGACGGGTTTCCCAACCCTTTGTCGGAAAGTGGCGCCTGGCTACCGTCCACCGAACAGAAGGCCCCGCCGATGCCATTGAGCTGTTGGCCCATCATCTGCCCATGCCCCAAACCACAGGCGAACACGTTCATCAGCACGCAAAAGTACAGGGCCCAGGCGATCAGCGAACGGTCAGGGTGGCTCAATTTCATGGCGGCGACTCTACCACCGAAGCCCCAAAGGGATGAAGCACCGCGCGCCCCTGTGGCAGAACGTCGCAGATTACGTGGGCTGGCCGGGGTTGGTAGACTGTGCGCCCGCATCATTACTCCTTTTCAAAGCCTGTTATGTAGATCCAGAGCAATGCAGGCGTTTCACAGGATGCACAGTTAATGAGTACGTTATTCACCCGCCGCAAAGTGCTGACCGGTATGGGCCTGTTGGGTCTGGGCAGCCTGCTGGGCGGCTGTGACTACAGCCCCAAGCTGAACTTCAAGTACGGCAAGGACCTCAGTGACAAGATCATGGGCCGCACCTTCAAGCTCAAGAACACCGACGGCGAAACCGTCACCCTGAGCTCGTTCCGTGGCCTGATGCCAGTGGTGTTCTTTGGTTTCACCCAGTGCCCGGCCGTGTGCCCAACCACCCTGGCCCGCGCCGCCCAAGCCAAGAAGCTGATGGGCCGCGATGGCGAGATCATGCAAGTGGTGTTCATCACCCTCGACCCCGAGCGCGACACACCGGAATTGCTCGACAGGTACGTGAAGGCCTTCGACCCCAGCTTCGAAGCGCTGTACGGCACCCCGGAAGAAATCGCCGTGGCCGCCAAGGAGTTCGGGATCTTTTATGAAAAGATCCCTGCCGGTGACACCTATACCTTGTCGCACACCTCGACCAGTTTCGTCTTCGACACCCGTGGCAACCTACGCCTGGGCCTGTCGGCATCCCTTACCGCTAAAGAGTGCGCAGAAGACCTGCTCACCGTCATGGAGGTCTGCTAATGACTGCCGTTCAACACCTCAAGCGCTTTACTTTCGGCCTGACGCTGCTGGGCCTCGCTGCCCACGCCAGTGCCCAGGTACAAGTGAGCGACGCGTGGGTACGCGCCACCGTAGCGGGCCAAACGTCCAGCGGCGCCTTCATGACCGTCACCGCCGACAGCGACAGCAAACTGCTCAGCGTAGCGTCGCCGGTAGCCAAGGATGCGCAGATCCATGAGATGAGCATGAAGGATGACGTGATGCGCATGGGGCCGGTGGACTCGGTGGCGTTGCCTGCGGGTAAAGCGGTCAAGCTGGACCCGAACGGTTATCACGTGATGCTGATGGGGCTGACTGGGCAGATCAAGGAAGGTGATCAGGTGCCTTTGACCTTGACCGTAGAGAACGCCAAGGGTGAGAAGCAGGTGATTGAAGTGAAAGCGCCGGCGCGTGGGTTGAACGGTATGGATGGCAAACATGGCATGCATGGTCAGAATGGCCAAGACGGCCAAGACGGCGAGAACGGCATGGACCACGGCAAGATGCACTAAACCGCTTCGGCGGTGAGGGAGGCTGCCGTGGCGAGCGGGTTGTTGTGGCGAGTGGGCTTGCCCTGATGGCCAACGCACCCGCGAGCTGTACACGCGCTTGGACAAAAGCCCGATGGGCACCGCCGTGCTGGCGAACTCAGCTTACCCGCTGAACCGCCAGCGCCTGGCCGAGCGGCTGGACTTTGATGGCGTGCACGAGAACTCGCTGGATTCGAGCCAAGTCTCCACCTACGACATTCCCATCGAGGCGGCCAACCTGGCGTCATCATCGGCGATTCGTGTGGGCGCGATGATTGGCGACATCCACACCCAATATCACCAGATCCGCCCGTGGTTGTTACTGGATGAAGAAGCCACCTACACCAGCAGCGCCATGCCGCAAGAGCGCAACCCGGGCTTGCTGATGCGCAACAGCACCACCCCACTCGGCGCGCTCAAGGATGAACGCTTCATCCTGGTTCGCCACCCCGGCGCGCCGGGCATGTACGCCAACCTGATCAAGGCCTGCCAGAACGCCGATTTCGAACCCACGATTGCCTTTGAAGTGGAACGCATGCTGACCAACGTCAGCCTAGTGGCGGCCGGCGAAGGCATCTCGGTGGTGCCGGCCTCCGAGTTGGGGGCGGTGTATCGCAAAGGGTAAGGCTCAATCCACAATAAACAGCTTCGCCCCACTGCGGGTGGATGAGCGATGGCCTTCCATGTCATTGCCCACCTGGTAACTCATCCCGGCCGTCAGCGTGAACTGGCGGCCGTCTTCCAATTCGGTGTGCAGTTCCCCTTCGAGACACAGCAACACATGCCCGCGCCAGCACCAGTGATCGGCCAAGTAACCGGGGGTGTACTCGACCATGCGCACACGGGTCGTGCCGAAGTGGCAAGTACGCCACAGGGCACTGCCGGTAACGCCCGGGTGAAGTTCGGGTTCGACGGTGGACCAGTCGGTGGTGCCAAACGGGACAGCAGTCAGTTCCATGGTGGGCTCGGTCGTCAGTTAACGTGGCACGACCCTATCTGCCTGAAACGCGCAGCGGTAGACACAGATCGACGGCTTTTGTGAGATACAGGCGCCCATGCTTGTTAACCTACCCGCCCTGCCCTCACGGACGCGTGCTTATGCAGATCGACCCCGCTTTCATCCTTCACGAGACCGAGCACTGGCGGCTCAACCATCACCTTGCGTCGAAGCTGCCGGGCTACCTGATACTGGGCGCCAAGGCCCCCATCGATTCCCTCGCCGACATGCCGGACGCAGCGCTGGCGGAACTGGGGGGCTTACTGGCTAAAACCCAACGGGTGATCGAGGCGCAGCTCCAGCCGAAATGGCTGTATATCAGCCGCTACGGGCACATGCCCGGCTTCCCGCTGCACTTTCATTTCATCCCAGTGTATGACTGGGTGGAGCAAGCGTTTTGGCAGGATCAGCGCTACCGCGTGCTGCAAAATTTTGGTGCCCCGGAACAGGCGCAGGCGCTGACCGATGGGGCTGAATTGACACTGTTTGTGTGGCGCGAGTTTAGCGAGAGCCCGACACCGCCGGCGGTTCAAGGGGGGTCGGTTGGCCGGGTGATCGAGCGGTTGCGCACCGCCCTTCAAGCCTGACCCCGATCCCTTGTGGGAGCAGTGTTGCTGAAAAGCTCTGCATGCGCCGCAATGGCCCTGCGAACCGAGACCTGACCGACAAAGCTGATCCCCTGTGGGAGCTGTCGAGCTTTAGCGAGGCTGCTAAGGCGGCGGCACTGTCAGCACAGTTGTCGCCTGCCCCACCGCTATCGCAGCCTCGCTGGGGCTCGACAGCTCCCACATTGGAGCAGTGTTGCTGAAGAGATCTGCATGCGCCGCAATGGCCCTGCGAACCGAGACCTGACCGACAAAGCTGATCCCCTGTGGGAGCACCTGTGTTAGCTGGCGCTGATCGCATCCCTAGCAATGAGTCGCTTGGTCATCGGGATGCACGCCAATTCCAGCCCCGACGGCGAGTGATACACCGCCTGCTCCTCGCCCACATAACCGTAGGCTCTGTAGAAGCTCGCCGCATTCAGCGTCGCATCCAGCACCACTTCTTCAATCGCAAGTTCCCGCGCAACCCCTTCCAAATGGTCAAGCATCGCCTTGCCATACCCCCGTCCGGCAAACTCAGGTAGCACGAACAACGCGCCCACTTCGTTGTTGTCGGGGTCGAGCATCCCGGTGATCACGGGTTCATTGTTCACCCAGCCCAGGTAAAACGGCTTGTCCATCAGCACGCTGTAACCGTCTTCGGCGCGGCCGCGGGTCCACAGCAGCATTTGTTCGCGGGTGTAGGCGCCGATGCATTGGCTGCGGATGGCCAACAGGCGAATGTCGAACGCCGCCTGGGCGTCCTCTGGGGTGGCGCGTTTGATCTCTAGCATTGCTTTCTCCGTCCATGAACTCATCGTGCGATTAGCACACTGGTGCTAATCGATCCCTTTGCCCGGCGGCGCTATATTCCGCGGCACTTCCAACGCCCCCTGGCACCGTGAATTTATCGCGCGTGGGCGCGGTGCGCGCTGAAAAAACCATAACAAACCCAAGGAAGAAACACCATGAAACGGCACTCCTCCGTTACCCGCCTCACCCTGTTGGGCGCATTGATCATTGGCGCTGCCGGCTGCAGCAATATGAAACCCTCCGAAGATCACCTCAAGTGCGCATTCACGTGTCATCGCTGCTGCGCAGCTTGAGGGTGCCCTCGCGGGCTGCGGCTGAGGGCAAGTACTCCGGGGAGTTCTAGGCGTTTTTCCTGCCAGGGCTGAGTCGTCGTGCCCCCATGAATGCACGACCGGCTGGCCGCCTGAGTCAGCGTAACTGGAACCAGGTGGTTTTCAGCTGGGTGTACTTGTCGAATGAATGCAGCGACAAATCACGGCCGAAGCCGGACTGCTTGCCACCGCCGAACGGCACCGTAACATCCAGGGCGTCGACGGTGTTGACCGACACAGTGCCGGCATTCAAGGCCCGCGCAACACGATGGGCGCGGTTGAGGTCATCACTCCACACCGACGCCGCCAAGCCATAGAGGCTGTCATTGGCTAGCTGGATCGCCTGCTCTTCCGTGTCAAACGCGCTAACGGCCAGCACCGGGCCGAACACTTCATCACGCGAGAGCTGCATGTCGCGGGTCACACCGCCAAAAATGGTCGGCTGGATAAAGTTTGATGAACCATTGAGGGTCACCTGTTCGCCCCCGCACAACAGCCTGGCGCCCTCGCCCTGGGCCTGACTGATGGCGTGCATGATGCGTGCGGTCTGCTCACGGTCGACAATTGCACCGGCAGCGCTGGCGGGGTTCAGCGGATCACCCGGCATCCAGGCGTGCGACTTGGCAATCAGGCGCTCAACGAACTCGTCATGGATGGAGCGCTGCACATACAACCGCGAGTTGGCCGAACACACCTCGCCCTGGTTGAAAAAAATCCCGAAGGCGGCCTTCTCTGCCGCCAGGTCCAGGTCCTGGCAGTCGTCGAACACCAGGTTCGGGCTCTTGCCCCCACACTCCAGCCACACCTGCTTCAAGTTGGATTGAGCTGCATACTGCATAAAGTATTTGCCGACCTGGGTGGAGCCGGTGAACACCAGGCCATCCACGTCCGGGTGCAGGCCCAGCGCCTTGCCGGCATGTTCACCGAGGCCTGGCACCACGTTCAAAACGCCCTCTGGGATACCTGCCTCCAGGGCAAGCTGGGCCAGGCGCAGGGCAGAAAATGGCGACTGCTCGGCGGGTTTCAACACCACGCTGTTACCGGCTGCCAACGCCGGTGCGAGCTTCCAGGCGGCCATGTCGAGTGGGAAATTCCACGGCACCACGGCTGCAATTACGCCCAACGCTTCACGCGTGATAGTCGCCAGCGCATTGCGCGCGGTGGGCGCGACCTGATCGTAGATTTTGTCGAGGGCTTCGCCGTACCAGGCAAACACATGCGCGGCGCCGGGCACGTCAATGGTGTAGGCATCCATCACCGGCTTGCCCATGTTCAGCGAATCAAGCAGCGCCAGCTCTTCGCGGTGGGCCATCAGCAACTCGGCGAGCTTGATCAGGACCTTCTTGCGTTCCAGCGGCGGCATGCGCCGCCAAGGGCCGGTGTCGAAGGCCTGGCGCGCGCTGCGCACAGCCAGGTCAACCTCGGCCTCGCCACAGGCGGCAACACGCGCCAGCAGCTGATTGGTGGCCGGGTTGATGGCGTCGAACGTCGCGCCGCCAGCCGCGTTGACGGGTTGGCCACCGATCAAGGCAGTGTCGATGAAGGTCTGGCGGGCAACACGCTGTTGCCAGTAATTAAGGTCGAACACGGTGTACTCCCAATAAATATCGATGGATAGCGCGGGGTTTATTCAGCGATCTGCAGTTCCGGCATCTTCACGCTAAAACCTCGGGTAATGCCCAGCAAACAAAGGAGGCCAACCCCCATCCAGCACAGGCCGATCGTGAAAGACATGCTGGACAGGCTGGTCCACAGCCACACGGTGCTGAGGAACCCCAGGCCCGGCAACGCGGCGTACAACAGGTAATTGCGGGTGCCGCGTAACTTCTGGTCGAGCAGGTAATGCTTGATCACCGCCAGGTTCACCGCCGAAAACGCGAACAATGCACCGAAGCTGATCATGTTGGCCACGGTGTCCAGGGTGATGAACAGGGCAATCAACGAGAACAGGCTGACCAGCACAATCGCCGTGGCCGGCACGCGTTTTTTCGTCACCAGTTTGCCCAGCACCCGCGGCAGCGCGCCGTCGCGCCCCATGGCGAACAACACCCGCGACACACTCGCCTGGGAGACCATCGCCGAGGCGAAACAGCCCGCCACATAGGTGGCGGTAAAGGCCGTCACCAGCAGTTCGCCGCCCACGCGGCGCATCACGTCCACCGACGCCGAATCCGGGTCGACAAAGCTGTTCCATTCCGGGAACACCAGTTGCGCGAAATACGACACCAGCAAAAACAGCAGGCCGCCAAACAGCGACACCACCATGATCGCCAGCGGGATAGTGCGGCGCGGGTTGGGGGTTTCCTCGGCCATGGTCGACACCGCATCAAAGCCCAGAAAGGACAGGCACAGCACCGCCGCGCCCGCCATGATCAACGGCGGGCTGAAGCCTTCATGATGGAACGGCGCCAACAGCGAAACCGGCGCGGGCTGCCCGCTGAGGGTGTGCACCGACAACGCCACGAACACTACGATGAACACCAACTGGGCGACGATGAGTATCCAGTTGACCCGGGTGATGGACTCGATGCCCACCAGGTTCAGCGCCGTGACCAGCGCAATCGAGCCGAGCACCCACACGGAAGTGGGCACGCCGGGGAAGTATTCGGACAGGTAGATGCCGATCAGCAAATAACTCAGCAGCGGCAAGAAGATGTAGTCGAGCAGCAAGGTCCAGCCAGCGATAAAGCCGAAATACGCGCCAAACGCCTTGCGGGTATAGGAATACACCGAGCCGGAAAAGGGATGCGCCTGCACCATGCGCCCATAGCTGTAGGCCGTCAGCAGCATGGCGGCGAGGGTCAGCATATAGGCGGTGGGCAAGTGGCCCTTGGTCATTTGGGTTACCAGCCCATAGGTGGTAAACACCGCCAGCGGCACCATGTACGCAAGACCGAACAGCACCAGCCCGACCAGGCCCAGCGGCTGGCGAAACTTGCGGGTCGAAGCGGCTTTGGGCGCGCGGTGATGGGAGGGAGTTTCGGCCACGCTTGTTATTGTATTCATGGGTGACTCCTGGAAATCGGGATGCAGGCCGTCGCGGCAGTCGATGGCATCGGCTGCCGTTCAAGCGATGTCTGATGGAGGGTGCTCACCACCCCGTGCGTGGGGGTGAGCAGGTCACTTCACAGCTTTCCCGCGATCCGTGCGGTGCGATCAACCGCGATGCGGGTCTTGTCGACCAGCTCGTCCAGCTCCGCGCGCGTGGCCACCAGTGCCGGCGCCATGATCATGCGCCCGAGCGTGGAGCGGATGATCACGCCCTCCTCAAAGCCAAAGGTGCGGCACTGCCAGGCCAGGTCGTTTTCATTGTCGAAGCGTTTGCGCGTGGCCTTGTCTTCAACGAACTGCAGGGCCCCGAGCAGGCCTGCGCCCTGGATCTCGCCGACCATCGGGTGGTTGCCGAACACTTCATGCAGCAAGCTCTGCAAGTACGGCCCGGTGTCGTTCTTGACCTGGCGCACGATGCCTTCATCGCGCAGGGCCTTGAGGTTGGCCAGCGCCACGGCCGCCGCCACCGGGTGCCCGGAATAGGTCAGCCCGTGGGCGAACACTCCGCCCTGCTCCACCAGCGCCTCGGCGATGCGCTTGCTCAACACCAGGCCGCCCATCGGCAGGTAACCGGAGGTCAGGCCCTTGGCGATCGACAAGGTGTCCGGCTCAAAGCCGAAGTGTTGATGGGCGAACCATTCGCCGGTACGGCCAAAGCCACCAATCACCTCGTCGGCGCACAGCAGCACGTCGTATTGGCGGCAAATGCGCTGAATCTCAGGCCAGTAGCTTTCAGGTGGGAAAATCATCCCGCCCGCGCCCTGGAACGGTTCGGCGATAAACCCCGCGACGTTCTCGGCGCCCAGCTCGAGGATTTTTTCTTCCAACTGCAGGGCGCAGCGGCGGCCAAACTCGGCCGGCGTCAGTTCGCCGCCATGGGCATACCAGTAAGGTTCATCAATGTGCGCGACGTCGGGAATCATCCCGCCCATCTCGTGCATGAACTTCATGCCGCCCAGCGCAGACGCCGCCAAGGTCGAGCCGTGATAGCCGTTCCAGCGGCCGATCATGATCTTTTTCTGCGGCTGGCCGACCACTTGCCAATAGCGGCGCACGGTACGGATCAACACCTCGTTGGCCTCGGAGCCGGAGTTGGTGTAGATCACGTGGCTGTAATGCCCCGGCAACAGGCTGAACAGCAGTTCCGACAGCTCGATCACCGCCGGGTGGGTGGTGTGAAAGAACATGTTGTAGTACGCCAACTGATCCATCTGCGCGGCGGCAGCGGCGGTCAAATCCCGGCGACCATAGCCCAGTTGGGTGCACCACAGGCCGGACATGCCGTCCAGGTAGCGCTTGCCTTCGCTGTCCCACAGGTACAGGCCCTCACCGCGCACCATCACACGCGGGCCTTCGGCATTCAGCGCCTTTTGATCGACAAACCCATGGATGTGGTGGGCCGCATCAGCGCGCTGATAATCCTCGGTGCGGCGATTCAGTTGGGCGGGTAAGTTCATGGTTTTTCTCTCTTATAGTAATGACGCAAGGAGGAGCAACACCGCCTAGCGGTTCTTGCTCATGTAGCGTTCAAGCGGGTCTTTACTCAGCACGCCCTGGGCTTCGGCCAGCGAGTCGATGAACAAGGCGAACAGTTCCGACTGCGCGCCGATATCCAGCTTGGTGTAGATGTGTTTGCGGTGGGACTTGATGGTGTCCTCCGACACGCCGAGGCGCTCGGCCAATGAGCGCGTGGAATGCCCGCGCAGGATCAACTGGGCGATGCGGCATTCGCGCTCGGTCAATATCGACGAACCGAAGTTGTTCAGCGCCGCGTGAATGCGCTGCTCTAGCAGGTTTTCAAAGCGTGCGCCCTGGGCATCCAGGCCGACAAAATGCTTGCCCAGCACCGCCAGCACCCACGGGGCGATGCGCTTGAACTGCGCGGTGGTGGCAGCGTCGAGCTTCTGCGTAAAGGCCAGTGACACCGCCAGGCTAGAGCCGTTGCTCGATTGCAGGATGTAGTTGAGTTCATCTTCCAGCTGCGAGTGCCGGTAAAACGACTGGAAGTACTCGGTGAGTTCGAAGTGGTCAGGGGCAATGTCGGCAAGGCCGTAACACCCGGAACTGACGCCCTCCACGCAGGCGCCGTAAAACGGGTCGAGCAAATAGAACCCCGACAGGTACTGGCGCACATTGCCTTGTGGCAACCACGGCCCATCCAACTCGAACAACGCGCTGGGCATGCCGCCACGCGGGTAGAAATACAGCGTCGTGGCCTGGATCGGCTGCAGCACCCCAAGGGCCTCAAACAAGGTCGCGGCGAACCCCGACTGCCCGATGCTCTCGGTCACCCGGGCCATCTGTTCGAACCATTGCGCAGAAGAAAGCCGGTCGTTTTCCACTTCAAAGACTCGCGTTAAGAACTGCAAGGATGGTCACACACCCGCCCCCTCCTCGAAATCACCCGATAGGGTGAGCCTGCATTCGATATTTATGCTCTGTTCAAAGCTTAATAATATTTTATTAAAAACCGCCCTCCCCCTAGCCTTGAAGCCATGCCCAAGCTGAATCCAACTGCATTACGCAAGGACAGACACATGACTCAAGCAATAACAACAATAGACACGCTGGTGGTGGGAGCCGGTCAAGCTGGCGTGGCCATGAGCGAGCACCTGAGCAAGCAAGGCGTGCCGCACCTGGTGTTGGAGCGCAGCCGCATCGCCGAGCGCTGGCGCACCGGGCGTTGGGATTCGTTGGTGGCCAACGGGCCGGCCTGGCATGACCGTTTTCCGGGGCTGGAATTTGATGATGTCGCCGCCGATGGCTTCGCGCCAAAAGAGCGTGTGGCGGATTATTTTGAAGCCTATGCACGCAAGTTCAATGCGCCGATCCGCACTGGCGTGGACGTCATTTCCGTGGTGCGTAATGTCGGTCGCCCAGGCTTCACCGTGCACACCAGCGAAGGCGTGATCGAAGCCAACCGCGTGGTCGCCGCCACCGGGCCGTTCCAGAAGCCAGTGATTCCGGCGATTGCGCCCAAAGACACCGCGCTGCACCAGATCCACTCCGCCGACTACCGCAACCCCGCACAACTGCCGGCCGGTGCCGTGCTGGTGGTGGGCGCCGGTTCGTCCGGCGTGCAGATCGCCGATGAATTGCAGCGCTCCGGCCGTCAGGTGTACCTGTCGGTCGGCGCCCATGACCGCCCGCCCCGCGCTTATCGCAACCGCGATTTCTGCTGGTGGCTGGGGGTGTTGGGCGAGTGGGATCAGGCCGCGATGAAACCCGGCCGCGAGCACGTGACCATTGCCGTGAGCGGCGCCCACGGCGGCAAGACCATCGATTTTCGCGAGTTGGCCCAGCAAGGCATGACCCTGGTTGGCCTGACCCAAGCCTTCAACGGCACCACCGCCAGCTTCCAGCCCAACTTGATCGACAACCTGGCGCGCGGCGATGAGAACTACCTGGCCCTGCTGGATGCGGCGGACGCTTACATCGAGCGCAACGGCCTCGACCTGCCCGTGGAGCCAGAAGCGCGCCGCGTATTCCCGGATGCCGAGTGCATCAAACAGCCAATCCTGGAGCTGGACCTGGCCAAGGCCGGTATCACCTCGATCATCTGGGCCACCGGGTTTGCCGTGGACTACAGCTGGCTCAAGGTCGATGCGTTTGACGCCGCCGGCAAACCGCAACACCAGCGCGGCGTGGCCCCTGAGTCGGGTATCTACTTCCTCGGTTTGCCGTGGCAATCACGCCGGGGCTCGTCGTTTATCTGGGGCGTGTGGCACGACGCCAAGTACGTGGCCGACCACATCGCCATCCAGCGCCAATACCTCGAGTACCGCGAAGCCGCACCGGTTGTTCACAAAGCACCTGTCAGCGCCTGATCACCTTTTTCTGGAGTTTTTTTGATGCCTACTCACACTCGCATCCGCATGTTCAACACCAAAGAAACCTACCCCAACCAGAGCCTGGACAACGACCTGTGCCAGGCCGTGCGCGCCGGCAATACCGTGTATGTGCGCGGCCAGGTCGGCACTGATTTCGACGGCAACCTGATTGGCCTTGGCGACCCACGGGCCCAGGCCGAACAGGCGATGAAAAACGTCAAGCAGCTGCTTGAGGAAGCAGGCTCCGACCTGAGCCATATCGTCAAGACCACCACCTACCTGATCGACCCGCGCTACCGCGAGCCGGTGTACCAGGAAGTCGGCAAGTGGCTCAAAGGCGTGTTCCCGATCTCCACCGGGCTGGTGGTCTCGGCCCTCGGCCAGCCGCAGTGGCTGATGGAAATTGACGTGATCGCCGTTATTCCCGAATAAGGAGCCGCACATGACCTTTTCAATCGTCGGCCGTTGCGCAGACACCGGCCAACTGGGCATCGCCATCAGCTCATCGAGCATCGCCGTGGGCGCCCGCTGCCCGTGGCTGCGCCCCGGGGTGGGCGCGGTCTCGACCCAAAACATCACGTTGCCGGCCCTGGGCCCGGACGTGCTCGACCTGTTGGAACAAGGCCTGTCGCCAGCCGAGGCTGTCGACAACGCCCTGACCCGCAACGGCTACAGCCAATACCGGCAACTGACGGCGATTGATCACCTGGGCCGCAGCGTGCATTTCAGCGGCAGCGAAACCCTCGGCACCCACAATGCCGTCTCGGGCGAACAGTGCGTGGCCGCCGGCAATATGCTCGCCGACCGCACGGTGATCGAGGCGATGGTCACAGCCTTCGAACACGGCGAAGGCCAACTGGCCGACCGCCTGCTGGCCGCGATGCACGCCGCCATCGCCGCCGGTGGCGAAGCCGGCCCGGTGCATTCCGCCGCCTTGGTGGTGGTGGGCGAACTGACCTGGCCGATCATCAACCTGCGCGTGGATTGGGCCGAGGAACAGCCGATCGCCGCACTGCAAAAGCTCTGGGACGCCTACCGCCCGCAAGTGCAGGACTACATCGACCGCGCCCTCGCCCCCGACCGCTCGCCCGGCTACGGCGTGGCCGGAGACGACCGATGAGCAGCAGCCGCGAGTGGCTGCAGACGCTGGTGGGGTTTGACACCACCAGCCGCGAATCCAACCTGCAGTTGATCGAGTGTGCACGCGATTACCTGGCGGGTTACGGCGTGGCCAGTGAGTTGGTCTACAACGAGGAACGCAGCAAGGCCAACCTGTTCGCCAGCATCGGCCCGGTGGAATTGCCGGGCATTGTGCTGTCGGGCCATACCGATGTGGTGCCGGTGGATGGGCAGCCGTGGACAGTGCCGCCGTTCGAGCTGACCGAGCGCGACGGCAAGCTGTTTGGCCGGGGCACGGCGGATATGAAGGGTTACATCGCCTGCGTGATGGCGCTGGTGCCCGCGCTGGTCAAGGCAGACCTGCGCCTGCCGGTGCACATCGCCCTGTCTTACGACGAGGAAGTCGGCTGCCTGGGCGTGCGTTCGTTGCTCAAGGTATTGGAACAGCGCCCGGTAAAACCAATGCTGTGCATCATCGGCGAGCCGACCGAGCTGAAACCGGTGCTCGGCCACAAGGGCAAGCTCGCGATGCGTTGTGATGTGCAGGGCGAAGCGTGCCACTCGGCGTATGCGCCGTATGGCGTGAATGCCATCGAACACGCGGCGGAGTTGATCGGTGAACTAGGGCGGATTGGGCAGCGGCTGCGCGAGCAGCAAGACCCGAGGTTTGATCCGCCATTCAGCACGGTGCAGACCGGGGTGATTTCCGGCGGCAAAGCGCTGAATATCGTACCGGCGGATTGCCGGTTTGATTTTGAAGTGCGCGCGCTGCCCTCGATGGACCCGGGTGAAGTGGCTGAGGAACTGCAAGCCTACGCCATGCAGCAGGTGTTGCCGCGTATGCAGGCCGTCAGCAAGCAGAGCGCGATTCGGTTTACCGAGTTGTCGGCCTACCCAGGCCTGGTCACCGATGAGCGCAGCCAGGCGGCGCAGTTGATTGCGGCGTTTTCCGGCTCCCGGGATTTCGGCACCGTGGCGTTTGGCACTGAGGGTGGGTTGTTTGACGCGGTGGGCATACCCACGGTGGTGTGCGGGCCTGGGAGCATGGACCAGGGGCACAAGCCGGATGAGTTTGTGAGTGTGGCGCAGCTGGCCGGGTGTGATGCCATGCTAGAGCGCATGCTCGACTCGATCCGCGCCTGAGCCGAGCACACCCCTACCCGGCAACACACATCTACTGTGGGAGCTGGCTTGCCTGCGATGGCGGTGTATCAGCCAGCCTCTGTGGCAACTGACACACCACCATCGCGGGCAAGCCCGGCTCCCACAGTGGATCTCTGTTGTTTGTTGGGTAGCATTTCAGGTTTAGCCCAGCAGCCGTGCGAGTTCTTCGCGGCAGTAGTCGACAAACAACTGCACTGGCTTGGTCAGCGGCGCCCGCCGCAACCACACCGCCGACAACCCGGAACCCGTCACTGTTTCAGCCAACGGCACACACACCACCTTCTGCCCATCATAGGTGTACTCGGTAAACGGCTTGGTCACCAGAATCGAAAACCCAAACCCGCGCCCCACCATGCCGCGCACCATTTCAATCGACGGCGAGCTGAACACGATATTCGGCGTCAACCCGCGCTCTTCAAAGATGCTCACGAAGTACGTCCGGCTCGGCAGCACATCCAGCAGAATCATCGGCTCCAGCACCAGGTCCGCCAACGACACCTTGGCCTGCTGCGCAAAGCGGTGGTCCGCCGGCAGCAGCGCATACGGCTGCTGCGGCGGCATCAATGGCGTGGTCTCGATGGTGCCGCCCAAGTCATGCTCAAACAGCATCGCCACATCGATACTGCCCGCCGTCAGCGCTTGCACCAGCTCTTGCTGCTCGCCATCACGAATGCGGATCTCCACCCCCGGCCAGCGCGCCTTGAAGCCGGCGATCAAGCGCGGCAAGTACAACGGCGCCACGGTTTCAAAGCAGCCGATGTCGATCTGCCCCGCCACCACGTCATTGTCGGCCAGGGCGTTTTGCTCGAACTCATGCGCCACCCGCAACAGCTCCAGCGCCTTGCGATAAAACCGCGCCCCGCTGGGTGTGAGCGAAACGCCCTGGGCGTGATGGCGGATAAACAACTGCACGCCAAAGCTGTCTTCCAGCTGCTTGATCGCGGTGGAAACCGACGGCTGCGCGATATACAGCTTGCGCGACGCCTCGGCGACGCTGCCGCACTCGGCCGTGGTCACAAAATATTTGAGTTGGCGCAGGTTATAGGCAGCCATCGGGACCTCCAAAAACGTGGGACTTCGCCCCAAACAAGTGCGCGAAAATCGGCTTTTTCACACGGATTAAAGTCCATGCAACATACCGGAGCAAAAAAACCGGTGAGCTATATTTTTTAAGGTCTATAGCAACAAACTTACTAATTTACCTGCCCGCCCCCATTGCAGATGATCACTCCAACAACAAAGCGTCGCCCACGCGCCGCACAGCGAAGTACGTCAACGTACTCACCTTGCCTTGGAGCTCGTCATGGTTACCACTGCAACATCCTCCGCCCCGCTTATCGAAAAACACACGATTGGATACGTGCCCCCGGAAGATCGCCACGGAAAGGTAAGAGACCTGTTCACCCTGTGGTTCGGCGGCAACATCGCGCCGTTGCCGATCGTCACCGGTGCGCTCGGTGTGCAACTGTTCCACTTGAACCTGTTGTGGGGCATCGTCGCCATCCTCGTCGGCCACCTGGTCGGCGGCGTGTTGATGGCCTTGCACTCAGCCCAAGGCCCGCAAATGGGCATCCCGCAAATGATCCAGAGTCGCGCCCAGTTCGGCTCCCTCGGCGCCCTGCTGGTGGTGGTCATCGCCGGCGTGATGTACATCGGCTTCTTCGCCTCCAACATCGTACTCGCGGGTAAATCCCTGCACGGCGTGGTCGACAGCGTGCCCGTACCGGTCGGCATCGTCATCGGCGCCATCGGTTCCGGGATCATCGGCATCATCGGCTACCGCTTCATCCACGTGCTCAACCGCATCGGCACCTGGGTGCTCGGCGCCGGCATCGTGCTGGGTTTTGGCTACATCTTCACCCACGTGCAGACCACCGACTTCCTCACCCGTGGCAGCTTCAACATCGCAGGCGTGCTGGCCACCGTGTCCCTCGCCGCGCTGTGGCAGATCGCCTTCGCGCCCTACGTGTCGGACTACTCCCGCTACCTGCCCGCCGACGTGCCCGTCGCCTCCACCTTCTGGACCACCTACCTCGGCTCCGTCCTCGGTTCCAGCCTGGCCTTCATCTTCGGCGCCGTCGCCGTGCTCGCCACCCCGGTCGGCATGGACACCATGGACGCCGTCAAACTCGCCACCGGCGCCATCGGCCCGCTGATGCTGGTGCTGTTTTTGCTCAGCGTAATCAGCCACAACGCCCTCAACCTGTACGGCGCAGTACTGTCAATCATCACCCTGGTGCAAACCTTCGCCTACCGCTGGATCCCCACCGCCAAAAGCCGCGCGGTAATCTCCATCCTCGTACTCGCCGCCTGCGCCATTGCAGCCGTGTTCGCCTCCAAAGACTTCATCGGCCACTTCGTCGACATGGTACTGGTGCTGCTGGTGGTACTGGTGCCGTGGACGGCGATCAACCTGATCGACTTTTACGCGATTCACAAAGGCAAATACGACATTGCCTCGATCTTCCGGGTGGATGGCGGCATCTACGGCAAGTACAACCCACAGGCGCTGCTGGCGTATGCAGTGGGGATTGCGGTGCAGATTCCGTTTATGAACACGCCGCTGTATGTGGGGCCGATTTCCGAACACATTAATGGCGCGGATTTGTCTTGGGTGGTGGGGTTGCTGGTGACGTCGCCGTTGTATTTCTGGTTGGCGAGTCGGGACAGTGCGTACAAACGTCGGATGGAGGGGGGGAAGTTGGTGAGTGGGGTTTAAGCCGACTGCCTGAAGCGTTTCAACAGTGATGGATAGAACCACCCCTATCTTGGCTTTACGGCTGGGGTATGGGTGGTTTTTTCGTTTTTGAGCGTGGGCGAACCGTTTGCTTTCGCCCAAATGCGAACGTCAGTGAGTGGCTGCGGTGCGGGTGTGAATTGGACGGTGGACAGGGACTGCTTCTGGCCGAATGCTGCCCCTCATGACAGGCAGCAATCGACCCATAGCGGACTGTCGTCGCAGGCAGTTTAGGGAGAAAGCGTCGACTCGGGAGGAAGCAAAACTCATGAAAAATCCGCAGCAAATTAGTTCCGCTTAAGCGTTACTGTATTTCCCGAGTCAATGGCTATCTTATAATTGCCTCTTAGTTTCCGCAGCACGCTAAGGCTTCTCACCGAAACTGCCATAGATATAGCGGCCGTGGTTGCTGCGGTCCCTAGAACGCTAAGCGCTGCGCCGGATGCGGCAACAGCCGCGACGCCAGCAACGGGTGTAGCGGCGCCCCCCGTACCGAGTGTAGCAATGACTCCGTAAAAGACTATGCCGATAGAGCCAATCGCAACAGCCCACGCAACCGTTCCTGTAGCCTTAATTCGAACGGTTTTTTTGGCAAGATCGCCTTCAATTATAATGGTATCTTCATTGCGGTTTACTGCGTCGGCTAATTCCTTCTCTGTCGTAACGCTCATTGCTTTTCCTTCGATTTCTTATTGCATGCAATAAAAATGCCGACGATGAGAAAGAGAATAATGATGGGCGGAAAAGCCACGCACAATGCAATTGCGCCAATTAACAGTACGCCTCCAATTACCACGCCGATCATTTCCCCCAAAAGCGGAAGTAATAGCTTGAAAACAATCACGGCTACAATAATTGCAGCTATTACGATAATAATCATGTCCACCCTTCTTGGTGTTGTGATGAGTTTGCTAGTAAGCATCCAGCCCCTTTGTTGGGTTATCGGCCGTCTATTGCCATTCTTTAGCGTCAAGTCATCCTTGCATGTCTGCTGACCTAGTTGCCGGATTAAAAGTAACGTAGGTAAGGCTAAGGGGAGTTGAGGGGGGGCGATGGTCAATGGCGGCTTCTGGCCGATTTCTGCCTTTCGCCGCCGTCAGCTTTGGGTCCAGACCGCTGGCCTACCCGACTGGCCTCTTCTCACTATCACACATTGGAAAGTGTTTTAGGCACGTCAGCGCTGGTGGGAGACCGAAGACATAGAAATCATTGGCTGAATCGTGCCAGCAACCTCTGCGCGTAGACAGGCGGTCATCTTTCTACCGAAACGAGCCGAGAATAGTGTGCCGACGGGAAATGGCGAAAATTAGTAACTCAACCTATGTACTATGACTATGGTGATAACCGGTAGCGGCAACCAGGACCACTGCGCAAGCTATTGAAATTGAAGGGTTACAGGCGGGATATGTTTTAGTTCCTGCAGGTTGTGAAATCTTTACTCATCCGATGTGTTAAAAACAGCAACCCTTGGCTTAAAGAATTCTGGTTACCTGCCGCTATAAAGGTTGAGTTTTGCTGCTTTTTCTATACAAGACGACGCGGAAGTACAATAGTTATAGTGACTATCAAAATTAAAGGGATATTTATGAGATTCGCTAAACTGTTCGGGGCAGCAACTTTATTCGCCTCTATGATTGCATCTGCCCAAGCAGGCACAATCGTCACCGTGAAGGTGAAGAACTCTACGACCGGTCCAGCCGCGTACACTTTCGAGTACTTTTCTGGGAGTGTAGCCCCGACCCCAAGTACGATTCTGCCTTCTGCAACGACGACATTTGCCCTGACCAGTGTCGCGGATACGGTTTCAGGAATGCGATTCGTCTATACTTCAGGTAATAAGAAATGTCGTTTTGCAGCAAGCCACCAGGTCAATCCAACGACTAAAGCCCCTAGCTGGACTAAAATGGGCACTAGCACTGGTTCAGATAACGCTACTTGCAAAGCCAATATCACAGCAATTCAATCGGCGCCTCCCTATAACTACACTGTCGAATTTGAAATAAAATAATCCGACATTTGTATAGGCACCCTAGCTGAAGATAGTTCTCGTGCTATTTTCAGCGCATGGAGTATTACCATGGATATTTCGATCAAATCGTATCAAGCAAGTACACAGGCAAAGCTTTCTACACAAGAGAAGCTTCCTTCGTCCAACCCTGTAAATTTACCTTCAGGGGATGCCGCCCTCAAGACGACCGAGACCGTCACAATCTCCGATTCTGCACGGGCACTGTACGCATTAAGTAACGCTGATGACAAACAAGCCTCTATGTCCAATAGGGATTTAAAAGGACAATATGCAAAAGGTCAGAGCGATATGTACAATTTCGGGCAGCGGATTGCTGGCGGGAATCTTAACAATGAGGATCTACTTCCCAAAACAGATGACCCCACCCGTTTGGCGTTAGGTCTGCAGTCACTAGATTACGCAATTGGGCTTTCTAAACTCCCCCCCGAAATACTTCCAAACCCATTTGAAGGTATGGCCCGAAACGGGCTAAGCAATATTGTTTATGATGATTCAGGAACCTATACAGATGCAGAACGATATGCCGCTTATGGGGAGCTTAGTAAGCAGGATGAAACATATTTTTCCAAGTTGTACGCCAATATAACGAACGGCGGTGACAACAGTGAAATCTTCAAAGGCATCATGGACTATTTCGATGATCTTCCAGGGGTCGAGAAAGCGGCATACCCTGATGGCTTTAGGGACAGTATAAAAAGTCTTTACCAAGAGCAGTTAGGACAATCGGGGCCGCTCGCCCTGCTCAGGCAATCGACTGAAAACGACTCTGATAAATTGTCCCCGAGCTTCTTCAACAAGGAACAATCACCGGAGCAGATGTTACAAGCCGTCTTAGAAAAAGCGACTGCTCTTTCGACGATCTGACCAGTCCAAAGCAACCAATGTGTCGCTGCACGGATCAATGACGAAGCGTTTTTACACACTCTGGGTCGAAAGCCGTCTTTCGTGAATGCCGGCTAATGGCCGTTAGCTACCGTTCACGTTCGACGGTTCTCAGCTATTTTCGCCCCGTTGCGCGAGGAACCAATCGCTCCCTTTCTGCCAATCATGTCCGCAATCTTGCTGGTAAACCCCGGTGTAAACGACTGACCAGGCCCAACGCAAATGGATGAGCAGATTTGTGAGCCTAACCAAAATCGCCCGATAGAAGGAGGGAGGGAGGGAGGAAGTTGGTAGGTCGGGCTTGATACATCCTCTCGGTTGCACCCTGGCCAACGGCACCTTATAGTTCGGCCCGTCGCTGGCATTGGCTAGCGACAGGGTTTCGCAGCCCTAAAACGATTCACACCAATACCGTCAGACATGCCCCAGCCGGCTCCCGGCTGCCGAATGTTTTATGGCGGTTGTGCGTGGGAGACCTTCGGGTCTGCCGGGTTTTGGTGTAAATCGTCCGGTCTGCGAACCCGCGCACAGCTGCCACCCAATCTGTTTCGCAGCAGAGCCGGTGGTAAATCTTTTTTCTTGAGGATTTACACCATGACTACTCAACACCCGCCCCGCCGCTTCACCCCCATGTCCCAAACCGCAACCGAATACCCTGTCCTCCTCATCGACAGCGACGCCCCGCTCAGCGAGCTCCACGTCTGCGCCAGCGAGCGTCTCAACGCCGCCCTCGCCTACCTGCACCTGATGGCCTGTTCCAATGTGTCCGACTATGCCGAGCACGACATCAATACGGTCGCCAATACCGCTCGGATCATGGTCCAGGATGTGGCGGATGTGTTTACGGTGATGGAGCGGCGGGGGTTTGATGTGCCGGCTGTGAGTTGATGTGATGTGAGCTGTGAGAAAACCCGCGTTGGCGGGTTTTCTAGTTTTTGGGGCGCCGCGAATTGACGGCTGATCGGGCCTTGGGGTGTTGGTGCTGGCGCCTTCGCAGCCTCGCTGGGGCTCGACAGCTCCCACTGTTTGATGGGTGCTCGGCACCTGCATAGCGTGAGAGGCGGCGATGGCGGTGGTATTGGCGCGCCGTTATGATGTGGCCTTTCGCTTAACGCCTCAGGAAACGCCCATGCCCGCCCTCGCCTTCCGCAACGCCCTGCCCGCCGACGCCGCCCGTTGTTTTGAGATTGAAATCAGCGCCTATGAAGGCGATGAAGCCGCGACGCTGGAGAAGATCGCCACGCGTATTGCGCAGTACCCGCAGGGTTTTCTGATCCTGGAGGCGGATGGCGCGGTGGTGGGTTTCATCAATTGTGGTTGCGCGCATCAGGTGGTGATGTCGGATGAGGCGTTCAAGGAGTTGGTGGGGCATTCGGCCGAAGCGCCGAATGTGGTGATTATGTCGGTGGTGGTCGACCCGGCGCATCAGGGCAAGGGGTATTCCACGGCGTTGATGACCGAGTTTGTGCAGCGCATGCGGACGCTGGGCAAGCAGACGATTCATTTGATGTGCAGGGAGCAGCATGTGCCGTTGTACCGCCGCATGGGGTACAGCTATGTGCAGCCTTCGCCTTCGGAGCATGGCGGGATGGCGTGGCATGAGATGGTGATGGGGCTCTAAGCCGTCGCGGTGCTGGTCGCGTTTTTGTATCGAGACGTCTGACGGGAAAGCCGCTCACAACCGGCTAATGTATTTCAACAAACGAAAACCTTAGCCGCGTTGCCGAAATCTGACGCCAAACCTGACATTACGCGTAATTATCAGGACGAGGCCTACAGCCAAACAGCTCAGTTTGTGGGTAAGCGCGGTAGCGGTTTTAAGCCGTTACATCCGCCAAAAATCACTGCATTGAAGGTCTCTTAAAGGCTAGCTAGCCTGCAACGCAACCCGCCAGACAGGAGTCCGGCAGGTTGCCTTTATTGCCCATTAAAGAGGTATGCCTATGTCTTCAATCAGTGTTTTTAACCCGTCCCTGTCGATGTACCAGGCGCCTGAAACCAGTAGGATCGATAGCGCTAAACCAAGGGCTAATCCCCTTGATCAATCAGCTGGAGATGATGCCCTGCGAGGCTCGGGGCAACTGCCTGTGAATGGCCACCCGATGCCCGGCCAGCCTGCACAACACAGGATTGATAACGACAACCCGATGTTTAACGCCCTTGATCACACCGCCGGCGATGATGCCGAAGTATTCGACCCCGCTACACAAGCCTGGCAGCCCACCCAGGCCGCCGGTAATGGCCGATACAGCGCGCTTGGCGATCCTTACCGCGAGGCGATAGATTTCGAAATCAAGGCCGACGACATGGGTGGATGGCAGCAGGCGTGAAGCAACCGGTGGTATGGAGCATCACGAACGTGCTGCATACCGCCTAACACGCACCTATTGAGAGGCAATCATGAGCGCACCCTTCATTGAAGTCAGCGACCAACCCAACCCCGACGCCGAACGCATCCTCGGCAGCGGCCTCGCCGCATTCAATGAAGCGATTACCGGCGCCAATGATCGCCTGCCACTGATGGTACTGATCAAAGACCCCGATACGCAGCAGGTCCTCGGCGGCATCACCGGCAAAACCACGCTGGGCATGGCCTTTCTCGACCTGTTCCACCTGCCCGATGCCCTGCGCGGTTCGGGCGTGGGTAGCCAATTGCTGCAAGCCTTCGAAGACGAAGCGCGGCGCCGGGGTTGTCTGAATGCAGTGTTGTACACGATCAGCTTCCAGGCGCCGGGGTTTTATGAGAAACACGGTTGGGTGCGGTTTGGCGAAATACCCTGTGAACCTGCGGGCAGCAGCCGGGTGTTTTTGTCTAAAGCGCTTTGATCAACGGCGATGGCGATTCAGCCCTAGGCTGTGTAATGATCCCTGCTCGTTCTTCTAGGGATGGAGCCTGCGCCATGTCGCTGAACACCCCCGTTCACCCCGCGCACGCGCCGCGCTTCTGGCGTGACGAGCGTTTGCCGTTCATCGAGGCGCGGACCATTGCCGACGGGCGCAAGGTGACGTACACCCGCCACGCTCACGAGCATTTCTCCATCGGCGCGATCACCACTGGGCGCAGTTATTACCACTATGGCGCGCAGACGTTTGAGATCAGTGCGGGCACGGTGGTGTTGATGAACCCCGGCGATGTGCATGCGTGCAACCCGATCCACGACCAGCACTGGTCGTATCACATGCTGTACCTGGACACGCCTTGGCTGACCGACCTGCAATACCAGCTGGGTTTCAGTACTGAGCAGGGTTATCGGCCGTTCAACACGCCACACACCCGCGACACGCTGCTGTACAACGGTTTGATAGAGCTGTACGGGATTTTGTTGGATGAGCAGGCCGAACTGCTGCAAAAGCAGAGCGCGCTGGTGAGTTATTTCACCGAGGTGCAGCAGCGTCTGAACCCTTCACTGACGCCAGTGCGCGAGGTCAACCATAAGCTGGAGCGCGCCGCCGAGTACATCCGTGAACACTGCACCGAGGCGTTGAAGCTGGAGCAGATTTGCCTAGCGGCCGAGCTGTCGCCGTCGTACCTGATCCGCGCGTTCAAGCAGTATTACGGGCTCACGCCGCATGCCTTTGTGGTGAACCGGCGCATCCAGTTTGCCCGCACCCAATTGCGCAACGGCGAGCTGATCGCCGATGTGGCCCTGGCCGCGGGCTTTGCCGACCAGGCGCATTTTCAACGGGCGTTCAAACAACATTTTGCCGCCACGCCCGGGCAGTACCGCGACTTGCTCAAGCCATCAGCAAATAACCCACACTGGCCACCAGCAACGCGGCCATTGAGCGGTTGAACAGGCGTACGCCTTGCGGGTTGCTCAGGTAGCGGCGCAAGAAGGTCCCGGCGTAGGCCCAGCACGCCACCGACAGGTAGCAAATCACCAGGTAGAGCGCGGCGAACAGCCACACTTGGCGCGCATCGCCATCCGCTACAAACAAGCCCATCCCTGCCACGCAAGCCAACCAGGCTTTGGGGTTGAGCCATTGCATGATTGCGCCGTAGAGCATCGACGGCGCGGTGGCGGTGCCCTCGGCGTCGAGGCGGCCGTCGTCCACCGCCAGTTTCCAGGCCATGTACAGTAAAAACGCGACGCCGCCCCACTGGATCAACTGGGTCAGGATCGGCCAACGCACCAGTACTTCATGCAGGCCCAGGCCGATCAGCACCAACAACAAGGTGAAGCCGACGGCGGCGCCGAACACGTGTTTCTGGCTGGCGGCAAAGCCGAAGCGCGCGCCGGAGCTGAGTGCGACCACATTCACCGGTCCCGGCGTGATGGAGGTGGCCAGGGCGAAGGCAGCCATGGAAATGATCAAGCTCATTGCGGTTCCTTTTTGTGATGCCAAACAACGATGGCCTCACGATAAAGGGCTGAACGGGCGTGGTATTGAACAAAATCACCCTGAGCCCAAGACCCGGCGTTGTTCAATGCGCCGCTGTTGGGCTTCCTCGACAGCAAACAGACCCTGTACCCTGTCGACGCGCGCCGGTTGCGCGCCCACCATTACCCGCCACATCAGGACGCCAATGCCCAACCCGATTCCTCGCCGGCGCGATGCCGCCGTCACCCGCGACGCCATTGTGTTGTCCGCGCGCAAGGCCTTTGCCCACTCGGGCTACGACCGCACGGGGCTGGGTGAAATCGCCGCCGGCGCGGGGTTGACCGTGATGCTGGTCAACCGCTACTTCACCTCCAAGGAGCAGCTGTTTGCCGAGGTGATCGCCGAGGCATTGGCCAGCCCCATCGCCCTGACGCCCGACCACCTCGGCGTGGAAAACCTTGGGCGCAGCATCGCCACTGCGCTGGTCAGCATTACTGAAGCCGGCAGCACGCCGCTGGACGGCTTCCTGATCATGCTGCAGTCGGCATTGAGCAAGCGCGCCGCCGTGATCGGCCGCGAACAACTCGAAAAAGGCCACTCGGCGGCCCTGGCCGCTGCGCTCGAGGGCGCGCATCACCAAGAGCGCGCAGCGCTGGTGATGGCGTTGGTGTCAGGCTTTCAGGTGATGCGCCAGATGCTGGAAGTGTCGGCGCTGGCCAAGGCGGACCCGCAGGTATTGATCGACTTACTGACGCCGTTGTTTCAGCAGTTGCTGGATGGCAAACCCGCCTAACCCACCTGCGTGACGATATCTTCCAGGCCCAGCACGCGACCGTCCTCGGACACGATCTGGACCTTGCGCAGCGGCTTGAGCGAGCGCGCATCCACTATACGCGCACCGACCTGCTCAGGCTCGGTGTGCGTCTCGCCCCATTGCGCCAAGGTCACCAGCACCGGCATCAGCGCGCGGCCTTTGTCGGTCAGCTGATACTCACTGCGCGCGCCGACTTCGCGGGTGTGCAGCAGGCCTTGCTCGACCATGTCCTTGAGGCGTGTGGCGAGAATGTTTTTCGCCACGCCCAAGCTTTTTTGGAAGTCGCCGAAGCGCGTCACCCCGGCAAACGCGTCGCGGATGATCAGCAGCGTCCACCAATCCCCCACCACATCCAGCGCACGGGCGACCGGGCAATCGTCGCCTTCCAGGCATTTGCGTTTCATCGTCGGCCTCGCGTCATCAGAAATATTTGGTTGCATTATAGGACCAACGAGCCCAAGATAAAAACGGTTTCATTATTAAACCTAATTTGTTGCCTGGAGCTGATCATGGATATTCGTGGAAAAGTGGTTTTGGTTACCGGCGCCAACCGTGGCCTCGGCAAAGCGTTCGTCACGGCGCTGTTGGAAGCCGGTGCGGCCAAGGTCTACGCCGCTGCGCGGGACCCGGCCAGCGTCAACATCCCCGGTAGCACGCCGATTGCCCTGGACATCACCGACCCGGCCAGCGTGCAGCGCGCCGCCGAGCAGTGCACCGACGTCAGTGTGTTGATCAATAACGCGGGCTTTTTGAAGTACGGCTCGTTACTCGCCGAAGACAGTGTCGAAAACCTGCAGCAGCACTTTGAAGTCAACACCTTCGGCACCTTGCGCCTAAGCCGTGCCTTCGCGCCGATCCTGGCCAAGCAAGGCGGCGGCGCGCTGATCAACATCCTCTCGATTCTGAGCTGGCTGAGCCCGCCCGGCTCCGGTGGCTACAGCACCTCCAAATCCGCCCAGTGGGGCCTGACCAACGGCCTGCGCGGCGAACTGCGCGAGCAGAACACCCTGGTGATCGGCGTGCACCCGGCCTACATCGACACCGACATGGTGGCGGATATCCAAGTGCCGAAAAGCACGCCCCAGGAAGTGGTCGCGATCACCCTGCAAGCCCTGAGCGAAGACCGCGAAGAAGCGTTGATCACCGACATGACCCATGCCGTGAAAGCCTCGCTGTCCACGCAAAGCCCGGCCTACCTCAACCACTGATCAACGAAAAGTGCGCGCCGACCCCGGCGCGCACGCCCTCGCCCACCGCCAGCGCTACGGAGCCGGCGGCCAGTGAGGTGTCGCCACAGGCAAACACGCCGGCCACCGAAGTCTGGCGCATGCCGTTGGTGTGCAGAGCGCTACCGCATCGCCATGGCGCCTTGATCGGCGCTACAGCCCGCGACTGCGCAACCATTGCAGGAAGCCTTTTTTCACCGGCACGACCGGCGCGTCCTGGGTCAGGGCCTGCGCCGTGTGTAGACGGAAATCCAGCAGCGCCTTCATCGCTTCGCTGATGTCGTGGCGCGCATCCAGGCAGGGTTTCAGGTATTCCTTCTCGATGCGGTACAGGGTGCAGAAGGTCTTGGCGGAAAAATCCGCCAGCGCCGCCTGATCGGACAAAATCCCCGCCTCTCCAATCACCTCGCCCGGCCCCATGCGTCCGGCTTCGAACTTGTGGCCGGCCTTGATCAACATCACCGAGACCACACCGGATTCGACGATAAACAAATGATCGCTGACCTCGCCCGCCGGCAGGATCATCTCGCCGGCGCGGTAGGTGTGCAGGACCATGTTCTGGCTGAAGGTGTCTTTCTCTTCCTGGCGCAGGGTGGAGAAAATCGACGAGCGCTCCAGCAATGCGCGTGCACCGGACAGCACCGCCGGCGCGCTGCTTTCGGTGGCGGACAGCAAGCCCACGCCCGCCGCTTGCAGGTGGCGGAAAGCCAAATCGTAAAGCTGGTTGCGCACTTCGCGCTTGACGCCCATGGCCGGCACAAAGCCGCTGATTTCATACTCCACGCCGCCACTGGCAGAGGTCTTGAACGCTACGCTCGGCGCGGGTTTGGCCAGTAGCGGCCGGCAACCTTGCATCGCGCGCTCCAGCGCCTCGATCACGGTTTGCGGCCGCGCATGCGGGCTGACTTGCAGGCTGACCGCCAGGCCGAACATGTCCGCCGGGCGCGAGAAATTGATGATTTTGGCCTTGGCGGCCAGGGAGTTGGGGATCACCGCCATGCTGCCCTGGGAGGTTTGCAGGCGTGTGGCGCGCCAGTCGATATCGGTGACGCGGCCTTCGGTGCCGTCGATGGAGATCCAGTCATCCAGCTGGTACGGCTTGGTGGTGTTGAGCACGATCCCGGAAAATACGTCGCTCAGGGTGCTTTGCAGCGCCAGGCCGACGATGATCGCCACCGCCCCGGAGGTGGCGAGCACGCCCTTGACCGGCAGGTCGAGCACGTAGGCCATGGCGGCGATGATCGCGATCAGGAATATCACCGCGCCCATCAGGTCCTGCAGCAACCGCCCGCCATGCCCGACCCGTTGCATCATCACCGCGCCGAGCAATACCGTGAGGGTGCGCGCGGCGAACAGCCACCAGCCGATCTGCAAGGCGGTAGCGGCCAGGTGCAACGCGGTGTTGTCGGCATAGGGTGCAAGTTGCATGGGGTTCATGCCGTCGTTGAACAGCACGGCGCTGTACACGGCAAAGATCGCCAGGCGTGCGGCGAGTTTCCAGTTGGCGAGGTTGACGGAAATAAGGCGCCACACGGCGATGTCGATAAAGATCAGCGCCACGGCGCACAACATCGGGTGATCAGCGATAAATGAGGGCATCCGGGCGACTCCAAGGCGAATGCGCTGAAGATCGCATGATTTGAGAACGCTGGAAAACAAAATGTGCGGGTAAAAACCCTTGTGGCAAGCGGGCTTGTTGTGGCGAGCGGGCTTGCCACAACAAGCCCGCTCCCACAGGGGTTGGCACTTGACCGTTAAGCCTGCATTTGTCCGAAACGACCGGATTGGAAGTCAGCAAATGCCTGATGAATTTCCTGCTCGGTGTTCATCACAAACGGGCCGTGGCCGACGATGGGCTCATCGATCGGTTCACCGCTGAGCAGCAGCACCTTGGCGTCGTCGTTGGCTTCCAACGTAATGTGCTCGCCATCCCGTTCAAACAATGCCAGTTGCCCTTGGCGCGCGACTTCCTCGCCATTGACCAGCACCGTGCCGCGCAGGATCACCAGCGCGGTATTGCGCCCGGCGTGCAGGTCCAGCGTGACCGCTTTACCGGCGTTAAGACGCAAGTCCCACACGTCAATCGGCGTGAAGGTGCGCGCCGGTCCCTGGGTACCGGCGAATTCACCGGCGATCAGGCGCAACTGCCCGGCGTCGTCCGCCAGCGGCAGCACCGGAATATCGCCATCGACGATAGTCTGGTAACCGGCGTCGGCCATTTTGTCCTTGGCCGGCAGGTTGACCCACAGTTGCACCATCTCCATCGCCCCGCCGCTGCGGGCAAAGGCTTGGGAATGGAACTCTTCGTGAAGGATGCCTTTGGCGGCCGTCATCCATTGCACATCGCCGGGGCCGATCGTGCCACCGGCGCCGGTGGAGTCACGGTGCTCGACTTCGCCGTCATACACGATGGTCACAGTTTCAAAGCCGCGATGTGGGTGTTGGCCTACGCCGCGACGTTGTTCGGTCGGTGTGAAATCGACCGGGCCGGCGTGGTCCAGCAACAGGAATGGGCTGATGTGCTTGCCCATCGCGTCGTAGGAAAACAGTGTGCGCACCGGAAAGCCGTCGCCGACCCAATGGGCGCGGGGGCTGGTGTAGATGCCGATGATTTTTTTCATGGTGTACCTCCAAGTTGCGTACACCCTAAGTCCGCTGGCCGTTGAGTACTAGACGGCAAAATCGGCCTTGATCGTTCTACGTATAGGACAGTTCTGCAGTATTCAAGGCTGCTGAACCCCAGCAGGTTGATAAACACGCCGATCAATACCGGGCGGCGGCCGATACGGTCCGACAGCGGCCCGAACAGCAACTGCCCCAGGCCAAATGCGGCGACAAACGCCGACAGTGCCATCAGCGCCTGCTCGATGGCGCCCAGGCCCGGGTTGATCAATTGGGCCGACACTTCACCCAACACGCTAAGGGCCACCCGTAAAAGCAACAGGCTTCGCGGGGGGGCTGGGGCGTTTGCCACGGGGAATATCCGGGGCTGGATAAATTTATATTTCAGCCATAATATGAGCAAAAAATTACGACCGTAATTTTTACAGCTGATTACCCCCGGAGCCCGTCATGAACCCTCTTCCCCTGCGTATTCTCACGCTCCTGGTCATGTTGGTCGTCCTCAGCGGCTGCAACAGCGAGGCCGACAGCGCCGCCGACGTGCCGCTGCCCCGCCCAGCGCTCGTCGCGCAAGTTGAAGCGGTCGGCACCCCGCAAAGCACCTATACCGGCGTGGTGGCTGCGCGTACGGAAAGTGACGTGGGCTTTCAGGTCAGTGGCAAGGTCATCGAACGCAAGGTCGACCCCGGCCAGCACGTGTCCCGAGGCGACACCCTGCTGGTGCTGGACATCGGCGACGTCGAACTGGCCAAGAACCGCGTAAACGCAGCCCAGGCACAATTGCGCCAGCGCCGTGATGATGAAAACCGCTACCAGCACCTGGCCAGCACGGGCGCGGTGTCGCGGCAGGTTTTCGATCAGTCGGCGAACAACCTGCGCGTGGCCGAAGCCGAGCTGGCTTCAGCACAATCCGACGCCAGCCAGATCGAAAACCGCCGCACCTACTCGGTGCTCAAGGCCGGTGGCGACGGCATCATCACCGACGTGCGCGTGGATCGCGGCCAGGTCGTCGCCGAAGGGCAAATCGTCGCGCGCCTGGCCCATGACGGCGCCCGCGAAGCCATCGTCAACCTACCGGAAAACCAGCGCGACCATGCCTCGCAAAAAGCCCTGGCGTTCCCCTCCGGCGCGCCCGAGCAGGCCGTGACCGCCACCCTGCGCGAGCTGTCCGCCAGCGCCGACTCGGCCACCCGCACCTACCGCGCGCGCTACGTGTTGCACGGCGCCGTCACCCGTTTCGCCCTCGGCTCGACCATCACCGTGCGCCTGCAAGGCAACGGCCAGACGCCACAAACCCGCGTGCCCATCGTCGCCCTCGGTGCTCACCTGCCGCACAACTAGGCGGGGGGCTGGCGGGTGCGGTGTTGACGCTGTTGCTCCTGCCGGTGCTGTGCAGTTTGGTGCATGGCCGGGAGAGGACACAGACTACTGAAACATCCCACGTAACTACCGGATAAGCTCTACAGATACCGCCTGAAAACCTCTGCAAAGTCCTTCGCCTGATCACACAGTGCGAGGGATTGCAGATGGTTTTTGGTGTTGAAACCCCTGTTCAAGGGGCTGTCGTTTGAACCCGGCCATTGGCCGGCTGGCCCTGACGCCCATGGATGCCAAAGCGCCGGACGTTGAAA